>NZ_SPKP01000005.1:0-289715 GCF_023127835.1 Pseudomonas sp. B329
TTCTGGTTGACCGTCCGCACCCTTCACAAGGTGCACGCCGCCTTCAGGCAACAGTTTGTCTGCCGGCCACTCTTTGGCCCGAGCATTGGTAGAACCCGAGATTTGTTGCAGCCCAGACATCAAGTTATTGAGTGCCCGCTCAGGATTCGATCCGTTAGCGACGGCACTCAGATCGTTGCGCAAGTTCTGCAGCAAATTCGCGCTCAACCCCAGGTTATGCAACACATTGTGGTCGATCAGCCCAGCCTTGCTGGCCGGCACATTGGCGCCAACCTGGTTGTATATATTCTGGAGTGTGGTTTGCAGCTGGTTAATAGAACTCATCAGGCACCATGTAGTTAGTTCGTCGATTGACCTTCGAACAGCACCACGTGATGCTGCGAAAGTTACTACTACGTGGCACCCAACTTTCCTGCCGTTCCTACTGGTTCACTACAATTTATTTCGTCCACATCCAACGCATCATGAAAGATGATTCAGAAATAACTATAGGAAACGCGATTCTTGGAGAAGGCCGCTTAACTGCTGGCCCCCCAAGCCTGGGCAAGCTTGCCCAGCACCGAGTCGCTGGCGCCTTGCCCGCCCAGGTATTTGAGGATCACCGGGGCAAACTGGCTTACCATCCCACTGTCCATGCCCAAGGCACTGAACGCGGTATTCAGGTCGTTGGTGTTCTTCACGTTACCCAGCAAACCATCAAGGCCGCTGGTCTTGCTGCCGCCGCTCTGGCCGAGCATCCCGCTTAAAGCGCCGAGACTGCCCAATGCGTTGTTACCCGACAATTGATCGAGGCCCGGCACGCTGTTGCCCAGTTGCGAATAGTCGTTGCCGCTCAGTTTGTTCTTGGCCAGGCCCAGCATGGCGCCCGTGCCGCCCACCGCTTGCTCGGGGGTGATGTTCAGTTGCGAGGTCAGGGCGCTCAGCAGGCCGGCCGTCTCGGACGAGGGTGCGGCGGCAGCGGCTTTGTTGTTGCCACCCTGCATACCGGAAATCGCGTTGGCTGCATCGCCAAGGCTGAAACCTGCGGCGAACACCGGGCCGGCGGCCATGGACAGCAGGCAGGAAAGGGCAAAACCGCGTGAAATCTTCATCAATACAACCTCAGGAGATGGATGCAAAAGCAAGCGTTGGACTAGGTATCCCGTCGGTTGTTCCAAGCCCTGCCCGGAACCCAATCGGGATAATCGGGTCCATGGACAGACTACAAAATTTGTCGAGAAGAGACTTATGACTGCGATCCAACCCCAAGTGATTGAGCAAAAGCCTCCATTCTGGAGCCGCCCACGCCTGTTCATCGGCGCCTGTGTGGTGGTGGTTGCCGGTATCGGCGGCGCCCTCTACACCCAGGACAGCGTCAAATCCGCGGCAACGCTGGTGAACACTACCCAGCAGCCGGCCGCGCAAATCATGGCCCACAAGGATTATCTTGAAGTGCAGCCGATTGCCTCCACGGCGCCGGCGCCAGACCAAAGCCTGGAGCTGTGGGCAATCCCTAAAGATGGCACACCGGTGTCGCTGGGCCTGTTGCCGGAAGACGGCGAGGGCATCATCGGCCTGAACCCGCGCCAGCAGGAAACCATCAGCAAGCCGGTGGAGTTGATGGTGAGTTCGGAGACCAAGGGTGGCTCCATCAGCAAACAACCGACAGGCCCGACTGTATACCAGGGCGCACTGGCCACTCGCTGATTCCTAAAAACCATAAAACCCTTGTGGGAGCAAGCCCCCTCCCACATTTTGATATTCAGTGCCTGGGTGGCTTGCTCATGGCAAGGGATGGCGCTTATAGTTCGGCCGTCGTCCACATGGCGACACGGGTTTGGCGACCCGGTGAATGGTGCAAAAGCTTCTGCTTTTTTGCAGGTTCTTTTGCGTCCGCAATAGCTGCCTTCATGGTGGCTGTGCGCGGGAGACCTTCGGATCTGCCGGTTCCATTCCCGGTTCGCCAACCTGCGTACAGCTGCCACCCAGTTCGTTTGGCGACGAACAAGTGTGTAGCCCACCTCTACTTGAATGGGTTTTAAAACATGAACCGATACATGCCGCTCACCGGCCACGACGCCACCACTCCCTCCCTACTCATCGACACCCAAGTCCCGCTCGACGTGCTCCACGACGCCGCCGTCTACCGCATCCGCGCGGTCACCCAAGTCATGGAAAACCTGGCGTTTCGCGAGGGCCTGCAAACCGACAACATCGTCCTCCAGGACTTCGCCCTGCTGTGCGCCATTCCATTACGCGATGGATGCGATTTGCTGGATGTGATCAGCAGGCGGTTACAGTCGTAGGCATGAGCCTGGACTTAAGTAGTCCATTTCTGAAACGTTAAAAACGCCCCTGCACGCGTCTTACCTCGCTTGTAGCGCCTTCTTATAGTCGAGCGACTCAGCTACTTAGGAGGTGTACGCGATGCAGGGACCCTATGCATTTATCAACGATCAACAGCAGCCTTATCCGACACTCAAGCAAAGCCTTTCTCTCAATCCTCATACGCAAACCAAATTCGACACCCTTAACCAGCATATCCGCAACACCGTGGTGTTGCCTGGGCAGTTGGTGATCATCCCTGACCCACGCACAGCATCTTGCACCACTGAAGAGGCCTGGCTGATGCGTTCAGCGCAGAGCGTCAAACATGACCTGATGGCGCAATCTGCTGCCGATCAATTCCTGATCAAAAACTATGATCAGTTGCAGGCCATCATGTCCCATACTTCGCTTGGCATTGGTAGTGCCAGCAGCGCTTGGACCAGGCACTTGACGCAAATCGAGACAACCCTCAAGGAAATCGATGATTTGCATAAGCAGTACTTGAGCAAGGGCACCACGGCTGCGAGAGATGAGTTCCTCATCAAACGCCGGGCGCTGTTTGCGAAACTGGATGGGCAACTGTCAGGAATGGCGCGTTTTGGTACGGGACTGAAAAACGAAGGTTCGATCAAAAAGATGTTAGGAATTTCCAGTAAGAGTTACTGGCAACATGGGGAAATCCGGGGATACGAAGCAAACGTCAAGCGCGTAGCCAAGACTGCGCAGATGTTGAAGAAAGGCACTTACATTGGAATCGCGCTGGATGTAGGCGCGACAGCGCTGGAGATAGTGGAGGCATGCTCCACAGGGCGTGAGCAACAATGTACGCAAGCGAAATATGTCGAAGGAGGGAAGTTAGTGGGTGCCGTGGGTGGCGCATCTGCGGGCGGTCTTGCAGGCGTCTATGTCAGTACCGCTGCCTGCATGATTGCTTTCGGCCTACCCACGGCGGGTGCCGGAGCTTTGGCATGCGCCATCATCGGCGGTGCTGCGGGCGGACTCGCCGTTGGCAAGCTCGGAAGCAAGGGTGGGGAATGGGTAGGTGACGCGCTCTATCAAGCTGTGGAGGGTTGAATGTACTTGGAATATTTTGCGGTGGGCTCATTCTCCCTCCTGCTATTAAGTTTCCCTATCCTCTTTTCTGCCATGTACAAAAAGCTCGATGCCGCTGAGCGCTATATGCAATACAGTACCTATATAGTCGGATGCCGGCACACTTTTCGTCATTTTCACTTTGAAGGAAGACCTCAACGCGTATTTGCCATGGCAACCGTTATTCTCATCCCAAAAGTCATTCAATGGAGGGGCATGGTACTTGTTGAGGACGTTGAGAAAATACCAAGGAATCTCAAGTACTGGATGGTCATACCCACACTCGTCACCTTCCTCGCCATTATAGGCCTCTGCATCACCGGTCTCCTTGTAGAGAGCGGAAGTATATAGAAGGAGGTGGATTCAGATCCGTCGTCCTCTCACACCACCGTACGTTATGATCAGTTGAAGGCCATCATGTCCCTTGCTTCGCTTGGCATTGGTGGTGCAAGCAGCGCCTGGAGCAGGCACTTGACGCAAATCGAAACAGCCCTCAAGGAAATCGATGATTTGCATAGCAGTACTTGAGCAAGGGCACCACAACTGCGAGAAATGAATTCCTGGTCAAACACCGCGCGCTGTTTGCGAAGCTCGATGGGAAAACTTTCCGTTGCATGATGGTGTGATTTGCTGGATGTGATCAGCCGACGTTTGCAGGCGTAAATTCCAAAAACAAATAGGGCGACTTTTATCATCCTTCGAAATAACCTCGGATTGGTTAATCAGAACGACTTCTAAAAACTGTCATCTTTCACAGTATCCTCCTCCTTCTCTTTCTCATACTCTTTCCGAAACGACATAAAGGAGTATGAAAAATGAACACCTACAACACCCTTTGTCTGATGACACTTTTTCTCCTTGCGAACACCGCGTACGCCACTACCTGCCCGGAAGTTTCCAAAATTGAGCAAACGCCGATGGTCGGAGGTGGTTTCAGCTACACCGCCGCAGGGCCAGACGGAAACGAGTGGGTGGGCGGAGATAAATGGACTGAAAAAAACGATCTATCAAGCTACGTCTTCACATCGGTACGCCTTCAAAAAGCAAGCTTCGACCCGGTCACTAAGAAGAGCAAAGACTCAGCTGTCATCTGCCGATACGAGGGAACCGGAGAAAACAGCAGGGATGGCGAAGCCAACACCGTCATGGTGCTAAAGACAGGTAAAGCACTGCTCCCAGTTGAAGGCAATTGGACTGTTGATTGCCAGGCCAAGGAACCGTCAGGCTGCACCTTCAATTGATCAGCGTGGTGCAGCAATAGTGTAATTGCACCGAATGCCTGGAATATCAAACAAGAACGACGACCTGAAGGTCGCCGTTCATTTTCCACTTACGCCGCACTGAACAACTTATGCGGATCAATCACAAACTTCTTCGGTACACCCGCGTCGAACTCGCCATACCCGCGTGGCGCATCGTCCAGGCTGATCACCTGCACACCGACGATTTCGGCGATATTGATCCGATCCCACATGATCGCCTGCATCAACTGGCGGTTGTACTTCATCACCGGCGTCTGCCCGGTGTGGAAGCTGTGGGATTTGGCCCAACCCAGACCGAAGCGAATGCTCAGGCTGCCCATTTTCGCGGCGGCATCGACAGCACCCGGATCTTCGGTGACGTAGAGGCCAGGGATACCGATCTTGCCTGCCACACGCACCACGCCCATCAGTGAGTTGAGCACGGTGGCCGGGGCTTCGGCCTTGACGCCGTCGTGGCCATGGCCGCGTGCTTCAAAGCCTACACAGTCGACGGCGCAATCCACTTCCGGTTCGCCCAGCAACGCAGCAATCTGTTCGTGCAGCGGCGTATCGGTGGACAGGTCGACGATTTCAAAACCCTGGGCCTTGGCGTGGGCCAGGCGGATGGAATTGACGTCGCCAATGATTACAACGGCTGCACCCAACAGCCGAGCCGAGGCAGCAGCGGCCAGACCGACCGGGCCGGCACCAGCAATGTAAACGGTGCTGCCCGGGCCAACGCCGGCAGTGACGGCGCCGTGGTAGCCGGTGGGCAAGATGTCGGAGAGGCAGGTCAGGTCACGGATTTTCTCCATGGCCTTGTCGCGGTCCGGCAGTTTGAGCAGGTTGAAGTCGGCGTACGGCACCAGCACGTACTCGGCCTGGCCGCCGGTCCAGTCGCCCATGTCGACGTAGCCGTAGGCACCACCGGCACGCGCCGGGTTGACGGTCAGGCACACGCCGGTGTGTTGCTCCTTGCACGAGCGGCAGCGGCCGCATGCGACGTTGAACGGCACGGAAACCAGGTCGCCGATTTTCAGGTTCTCAACGTCGCTGCCTTTCTCGATCACTTCGCCGGTGATTTCATGCCCCAGCACCAGGCCGGTCTGGGCAGTAGTGCGGCCACGCACCATGTGTTGGTCGGAGCCGCAGATGTTGGTGGAGACCACGCGCAGGATGACGCCGTGCTCAATCTTCCTGCCGCGCGGGTCCTGCATTTTGGGATAGTCGATTTTCTGTACTTCGACCTTGCCGTTGCCGAGATACACGACACCACGATTACCAGACATGCTTTCACCTCGCTGTTGTTTTTATGGAACTGCGTTGCCGCTTGGGTGGCAGCGCGTTAGTGCTCGGGTACAGATGCTGTTTCTTGTGTTGCTTGTAAGGGCCTCATCGCAGGCAAGCCAGCTCCCACAGTGGATCGGGTTCACACATCCTGGAATGTGGGAGCTGGCTTGCCTGCGATAGCGATCTAAAGAACGACGGTGCGATTGGCATTCAAGAACACCCGCCGCTCAATGTGATACCCCACCGCACGCGCCAATGTGAGCCCTTCGATATCGCGCCCCTTGGCGATCAAATCCTCGGGATAGTGGCTGTGATCAACCACCTCCACACCCTGGGCGATGATCGGCCCCTCATCCAAATCGTTGTTGATGTAATGCGCCGTGGCTCCCACCAGTTTCACGCCCTTGTTGTACGCCTGGTGATACGGCTTGGCGCCCTTGAACCCCGGCAGCAACGAGTGATGAATGTTGATGGCCTTGCCATCCAGCTTGCGGCACAGCTCCGGCGACAGCACCTGCATGTAGCGCGCAAGGATCACCAGTTCGGCGCCGGTGTCTTCCACCACTTGCCACACCTGCCGCTCCTGGGACGGTTTGTCGTTGGGGTCGAGCGGGAAATGGTAGTAGGGAATCTGGTGCCAGTCGGCCAACGGCTTGAGATCGGGGTGGTTGGACACCACCGCGACCACGTCCATCGACAGTTGGCCGATACGCTGGCGGTACAGCAGGTCGTTGAGGCAGTGATCGGCCTTGGAGACCATGATCACCACTTTCGGCCGATAGTTCGGCGCCGTCAGCTCGAAGATCATGCCGAAGGCTTCACCACGGGTCGCCAGGCCATCGCGGAACGCCTGCTCGTCAAAACCGTCAGGCTGACGAAACTCCACACGAATGAAAAACCGGCCCGAGAGACGATCATCAAACGAGTGGTGCTCAGTGACATAGCAGCCCTGCTCGAACAGGTAGCGGGTGACCGCGTCCACCGTGCCGAGCACGCTGGGGCAGTCGGCAGTCAAAATCCATGTATCGGGTGCGCGGCTCATGGGCGATTCCTCAGGCTTGAACGCTCAGACCGAATTCGGCCGAGGCATCCTGCAGCCACAACCACCAGTAATCGGAGAAGCTGCGACGGATCAGCAGTTCCCAGGTGTCTTCAGCGGTATGGCGGATCACCAATTGCGACTTGGCGAACACCGTGCCCACCGCCTTGCCCACCGGGAAATTATTGGGGTGTACGTCGTAGCTGGTGGACTTCATCAGCACATCGCGCACGTTAGGGCCGCTGAGTTCGAGAATCTGCTGGCCGCCGCTGACGTTGACGATCTGGATGTGCAAATCCCCCAAGGCGGCACGCAGGTTTTGTTCAGCGGCAAATTCATCGCCGCTCGGCACGATCAGCAGCCACTCGTCCGGGCCGAGCCATTGCAGGCTGGTCTCGCCGTTGACGGTCACGCTTAGCGGGCCGGGCAGTTCAATGCCGACGGCCTGGAGTACGCCAGCGGCGAAGGCGGCATCATGGCCATCGCCACGGATAGTCAGGTGGCCGAGGAGTTTCTTTTCACGCACGGTCACGCCGGCGTTCTTGCGGCCCTTGCCGACCAGGCTGGCGAGGTCTGCATGGTGCAGCGACGATTCGGCCTTGGCACTGGTGGTGGGGCGTTGTTGGTAAACATTGGCTGCTGTCATAAAGCACCTTTCCTGAATTCTGTTGTGAGGCTGATGGCCTCATCGGGAGCAAGCCCCCTCCCACATTGGAAGATATTCACAAATCAAAATGTGGGAGGGGGCTTGCTCCCGATGGCCGCGACGCGGTCTATCAAATGTTCTGGCGATCACCTTTCGGGTCAAAGAACACCGAGGACACAATCTCCGCCTCGATCACGCTGCCATCGGCCTGCGGTGAGAACACCCGCTCACCGATGCGCTTCAAGCCGCCCTTCACCACGCCCATGGCAAACGAATAACCCAGGGAGTTGTGCGCATAGCTTGAAGTGACGTGACCGACCATCTTCATCGGAATCGTCTGCTTTGGATCGAACACCAACTGCGCGCCTTCCGGCAGCCATACGTTTGGATCAATCGGCTTCAAGCCCACCAGTTGCTTACGCTCTTCACGCACACAGTCTTCGCGATTCATGCCGCGCCAGCCGATCCACGAGAACGGTTTGGTACGGCCTACACACCAGCCCATGTTCAGGTCGTCCGGGGTCATCGAGCCGTCGGTGTCTTGCCCGACGATGATGAAGCCCTTCTCGGCGCGCAGGACGTGCATGGTCTCGGTGCCGTACGGGGTCAGGTTGTACTTTTTGCCGGCCTCGACGATCTTCTCCAGCACGCCCATGGCGTAGTCGGCCTGCACGTTGACTTCGTACGACAGCTCACCGGTAAACGAGATACGGAACACCCGCGCCGGTACACCGCCGACCAAACCTTCCTTCCAGGTCATGAACGGGAAGCCATCCTTGTCCAGGTCGATGTCGGTGACTTCCGCCAGCAGCTTGCGGCTGTTGGGGCCGGACAGGGTCATGGTCGCCCAATGGTCCGTGACCGAGGTGAAGTACACCTTGAGGTCAGGCCATTCGGTCTGTTGGTAGATTTCCAGCCACTGGAGAACGCGGGCGGCGCCGCCGGTGGTGGTGGTCATCAGGAAGTGGTTGTCGGCCAGACAGGCAGTGACGCCGTCGTCGAAGACCATGCCGTCTTCCTTGCACATCAGACCGTAGCGCGCCTTGCCCACATCGAGCTTGGTCCAGGCGTTGCTGTAGATGCGGTTGAGGAACTCACGCGCATCCGGGCCCTGGATATCGATCTTGCCGAGGGTGGAGGCATCCAGCAGGCCGACGCTGTCACGCACCGCCAGGCATTCGCGCTTCACTGCGGCGTGCAGATCTTCACCGTTACGCGGGAAATACCATGGGCGTTTCCACTGGCCGACATCCTCAAACTCGGCGCCGTTCTTCACGTGCCAGGCTTGCAGCGCGGTGTAGCGCACCGGTTCGAAAATGTGCCCACAGTGACGGCCCGCCACCGCGCCGAACGTCACTGGCGTGTAGTTGGGACGGAACATGGTGGTGCCCATCTGCGGGATGGTCACGTTCAGCGAACGGGCGGCGATGGCCAGGCCGTTGACGTTACCCAGCTTGCCCTGGTCAGTACCGAAGCCCAGCGCGGTGTAGCGTTTGACGTGCTCGACCGATTCGAAACCTTCGCGGGTGGCCAGTTCGATGGCGGCTGCGGTGACGTCATTTTGCAGGTCGACAAATTGCTTCGGCGCCCGTGCAGTGGCTTTTTCGTGGGGCACCTGGAACAGCGCCAGCGTCGGCTCTTCCAGACGGCTCAAGGCTTTAGGCAGCACACCTTCCACCGGCGCAAAACCAGCTTCACTGGCCGCACGCACGCCGCCTTCAAAACCATCGGCGAGGGAATCGCCAAGGCCGTAGACACCGTTGATACCGCCGACGCACACGCGTTTCTGCGGCGCTTCGCCCGGCACAAAACCGAGGATATCTTCACGCCAGGTCGGCTTGCCGCCCAGGTGCGAGGCCAAGTGGACCACCGGGCTGTAACCACCGGAACTGGCGACCAGGTCGCAGTCCAGCCACTCGCCGGGGCTGGTGACTTTGTGCGCTTTCACATCGATCGCGGCCACGCGGGCAGCGGTCACATGCTTGCTGCCACGCGCTTCGATCACGGCGCTGCCGGTGAGGATGCGAATGCCTTTGGCGCGGGCTTCTTCCACCAGCGCGCCACGTGGGTTGTGACGGGCATCAGCCACCGCCACCACCGAAAGGCCTGCATCAAACCAGTCCAGCGCGACGCGATAGGCATGGTCGTTGTTGGTCGACAGCAGCAGTTTTTTGCCCGGCGCCACACCGTAGCGGCGCACATAGGTAGAGACCGCTCCGGCCAGCATATTGCCCGGCACATCGTTGTTGCCGTACACCAGCGGACGCTCGCACGCACCGGTGGCCAGCACCACGCGCTTGGCACGCACACGGTGGATACGCTGACGCACCACGCCAATCGGCGCACGGTCACCGAGGTGATCGGTGAGGCGCTCGTGAATGGTCAGGAAGTTATGGTCGTGGTAGCCGTTGACGGTGGCGCGGGGCAGCAGTACCACGTCCGGCAGGGCTTTCAATTCGGCAATGACGCTGGCAACCCACTCAGTGGCCGGCTTGCCGTCGAGGCTTTCACGGGAATCGAGCAGCGAGCCACCGAACTCTTCCTGCTCGTCGGCGATGATCACCCGCGCACCGCTGCGCGCAGCGGCCAATGCAGCCGCGAGGCCGGCAGGGCCTGCGCCCACGACCAGCACGTCGCAATGACGGTTGAAGTTGTCGTAGGTGTCCGGGTCGTTCTCGGTCGGCGAGCGGCCTAAGCCTGCGGCCTTGCGGATGTACTTCTCGTAGGTCATCCAGAACGACTGCGGGTACATGAACGTTTTGTAGTAGAAACCCGGCGGCATCAGCTTGCCGCCGACCTTGCCGAGAATGCCCATCACGTCGTTGTTAACGTTCGGCCAGCCGTTGGTGCTGGTGGCAACCAGGCCCTGGTACAGCGCCTGTTGGGTGGCGCGCACGTTAGGAATTTGCGTGGCTTCGGTAGCACCGATCTGCAGCACTGCGTTCGGCTCTTCGGCGCCGGCGGCGAAGATGCCCCGTGGGCGCGAATACTTGAAACTGCGACCGATGATGTCGACGCCGTTGGCCAGCAACGCGGCGGCCAGGGTATCGCCTTCAAAGCCTTTGTAAGTCTGGCCGTTGAAACTGAAAGTCAGGACTTTATTGCGGTCGATGCGGCCACCGTTGGACAGGCGATTGATCTGGCTCATACCTTCTCTCCAGAAGCCTTGGCGGTGAACTGGGGTTTTTCGCCAATCTTGTAGGTTTCAAGAATTTCGTAGGTGACGGTGTCGCGGGTGGCATTGAAGTACTGGCGGCAACCGGCGGCATGGATCCACAGTTCGTGGTGCAGGCCGCGAGGGTTGTCGCGGAAGAACATGTAGTCGCCCCACTCTTCATCGGTGCAGGCATTCGGATCCAGTGGGCGCGGGATATGCGCTTGGCCGGACGCGTGGAATTCCTCTTCGGAGCGCAGTTCGCCACAGTGAGGACAGAAGATATGCAACATAGGGAATTTCTCCTGTTAGTGGGCGACGGCCGCAGCGCCGTGTTCGTCGATCAGCGCACCGTTGTGGAAACGGTCGATGGAGAAAGGCGCGGCCAATGGGTGCATTTCACCTTTGGCCAGGCTGGCAGCAAAGACGTTGCCTGAGCCCGGAGTGGCCTTGAAGCCACCGGTGCCCCAACCGCAGTTGAAGAACATGTTCGGTACCGGGGTCTTGGAGATGATCGGGCAGGCATCCGGCGTGGTGTCGACGATGCCGCCCCACTGGCGGTTCATGCGCACCCGCGACAGTACCGGGAACATCTCGACGATGGCCTGAATGGTGTGCTCAATGACCGGGTACGAACCACGCTGGCCGTAGCCGTTGTAGCCGTCGATACCGGCACCGATCACCAGGTCGCCCTTGTCGGACTGGCTGATGTAGCCGTGCACGGCGTTAGACATGATCACGCTGTCGATAATCGGCTTGATCGGCTCCGACACCAACGCTTGCAACGGGTGAGATTCGATCGGCAGGCGGAAACCGGCCAGCGAGGCCATGTGCCCGGAGTTACCGGCAGTGACGACGCCGACGCGCTTGGCGCCGATAAAGCCCTTGTTGGTTTCCACACCGATGCACACGCCGTTTTCCTTGCGGAACCCGATCACTTCGGTTTGCTGGATCAAGTCCACGCCCAAGGCATCGGCAGCACGGGCAAAGCCCCAGGCTACGGCATCGTGACGGGCTACGCCGCCGCGACGTTGCACGGTGGCGCCCAGCACGGGGTAGCGGGTGTTTTTCGAGCAGTCCAGGTATGGAATCTCGTCAGCTACTTGCTGGGCATTGAGCAGTTCGCCGTCCACGCCGTTGAGGCGGTTGGCGCTCACACGGCGTTCGGAGTCGCGGATGTCTTGCAGGGTGTGGCACAGGTTGTACACGCCGCGCTGGGAGAACATCACGTTGTAGTTGAGGTCCTGAGACAAACCTTCCCAGAGTTTCATCGCATGTTCGTACAAATGCGCGGACTCGTCCCACAGGTAGTTGGAACGCACGATGGTGGTATTGCGCGCAGTGTTACCGCCGCCCAGCCAGCCTTTCTCGACCACAGCCACGTTGGTGATGCCGTGCTCCTTGGCCAAGTAGTAGGCGGTCGCCAGACCATGCCCGCCGCCACCGACGATGACCACGTCGTAGACTTTTTTCGGCGTGGGCGTGCGCCACATTTTCTGCCAGTTTTCGTGATGGCTGAGGGAGTGCTTGAAGAGGCCGAAGCCTGAGTAGCGTTGCATAGTCATTACTCCAAAACCGCGCTCAGCGATAAACCGGAAAATCAGCGCACAGGGCAGACACGTGTTTGGCCACGTTGGCCTCGACATCGGCGTCGCCGAGGTTGTCGAGGATGTCGCAGATCCAGCCAGCCAACTCGATGCACTGCGGCACCTTGAAACCACGGGTGGTCACCGCCGGAGTGCCGATGCGCAGGCCCGAGGTCACGAACGGCGACTGCGGGTCATTCGGCACGGCGTTCTTGTTGACGGTGATGTGGGCGCGACCGAGGGCGGCGTCCGCGTCTTTGCCAGTGAGGCCCTGACGGATCAGGCTGACCAGGAACAAGTGGTTATCGGTGCCGCCGGAGACCACATCGTAGCCACGCTTGATGAACACCTCGGCCATCGCCTGGGCGTTGTCGATCACTTGTTGCTGATACGCTTTGAAGCCGGGCTCCAGCGCTTCCTTGAAGCACACCGCCTTGCCGGCGATCACATGCATCAGCGGGCCGCCCTGGGCACCGGGGAACACCGCAGCATTGAGTTTCTTTTCAATCGCTTCGTTGGCCTTGGCCAGAATCAGGCCGCCCCGTGGACCGCGCAGGGTCTTGTGGGTAGTGGTAGTGACCACGTCGGCGTAGGGCAGCGGGTTCGGGTACAGGCCGGCAGCCACCAGGCCGGCGACGTGGGCCATGTCGACGAACAGCAGCGCGCCCACTTTGTCGGCAATCTGACGGAAGCGTGGGAAATCCAGGGTTTTGGAGTAGGCAGAGAAACCGGCCACCACCATCTTCGGCTGGTGCTCGACCGCCAGGCGCTCGACTTCGTCGTAGTCGATCAGGCCGGTGTCGGTGTTGATGCCGTATTGCACTGCGTTGTACAGCTTGCCCGAGGACGACACTTTGGCACCGTGAGTCAGGTGACCGCCGTGGGCCAGGCTCATGCCCAGAATGGTGTCGCCGGCATTGATCAGCGCCAGGTACACCGCGCTGTTGGCGGACGAACCGGAGTGCGGCTGCACGTTGGCGTAATCGGCGCCGAACAGCTGCTTGGCGCGCTCGATGGCCAGGGCCTCGACCTTGTCCACATGCTCGCAGCCACCGTAGTAGCGCTTGCCCGGGTAGCCTTCGGCGTACTTGTTGGTCAGGCCGCTGCCTTGGGCTTGCATGACGCGCTTGCTGGTGTAGTTCTCCGACGCGATCAGCTCGATATGATCTTCCTGACGCTGCTCCTCGGCATTCATAGCCGCCAGCAGTGCGTCGTCATATCCCTGGATCTGGTCTTGTTTGCTGAACATCGCGTCTCTCCCAGCCTTTCGTATTGTTGAAGCCCTCGCAGGGCCCTTTGATGCGATGGTAGGGCTGGCGCGTACAGGTCAAATGCCTGCGCACGCCACGCAAAGGTGCGTTTACGACATGGACTGAAGAATGTGCAAAGCCAGCTCCCACAGGGGTCAGGCGATGAGCTTGCGAACGAGTAGCAACAGAAGAAAATGCATGGGATACAGGGCATAGGCCCAGCGCCGCATGGCGGGTGGCTTGGCGTTTTTGCCATGTCGCAATAAGACCAATCCTGCCAGCGGCGCAATCAGACATGCAGCCAACCCCAACTGCGCCACAGGCGTGCCGCTATTCAGCAGAATCTGCCATTGATTCGCGGCGACGCAGACCAAACCCGGCAGCACGCTGAAATACCAGGGCCGGCGAAACACCAACAGCATCGCCAGTGGCAGCAATACACCAAAGAAACCGAACATCAACTGGGTTGAAAACACAGCTGCTATTGTGACAGCGATCAGCGCCAATCCTCGATCAACCAACGCCTTCTGCTGCCAACCTCGGGCAACCAGCAGGCCCAGCGCCAGAGTCGGCAACACGTTCAAGGTATCGGCATCTTCGATGAACATCCGATAAGGCACTTCGCTGATCACGCTGAACAGCAGCAACCACCCCAGGTAGCGCCGATGGCCGGTCACCGGAGCGGTCCGGGCCCTGTGCAAATTGGCCGCAATCGCCAGGCAAAACCACGGGAACGCCAGGCGCCCAGGCACATACAGCCCATCCAGGCTCAACCCCACATAGCGCAGGTGATCGAGCACCATGCTCAGCAGCGCCAGCCACTTGAGTAAGTCCAAAGCGCCATCTCGGACACGTCCGACAGGCAAGGTGTGAGTACCGTGCATAATTCCCCAACGACTTTGCATTTACAGAGCGTGCGCGCCCCTGACAATCTTGGTTAAAGTGCGCACCAACATCGACCACAGGAATGGGCCATGACCGACAAGAGCCAACAATTCGCCAGCGACAACTATTCCGGCATCTGCCCGGAAGCCTGGGCCGCCATGGAACAAGCCAACCACGGCCATCAACGCGCCTACGGTGATGACGAGTGGACCCATCGCGCCGCCGACGGTTTCCGCAATTTGTTCGAAACCGACTGCGAAGTGTTCTTCGCCTTCAACGGCACCGCCGCCAACTCCCTGGCACTGTCCTCGCTGTGCCAGAGCTACCATAGCGTGATTTGCTCGGAAACCGCCCACGTTGAAACCGACGAATGCGGCGCACCGGAGTTTTTCTCCAATGGCTCCAAGCTGCTCACTGCACGCACCGAGAACGGCAAGCTGACCCCGGAATCGATCCGCGAGATCGCCCTCAAGCGCCAGGACATCCACTACCCCAAACCGCGCGTGGTCACCCTGACCCAGGCCACCGAAGTCGGCAGCGTGTACACCCCGGAAGAAATCCGCGCCATCAGCGCCACCTGCAAAGAGCTGGGCCTGAACCTGCACATGGACGGTGCCCGCTTCTCCAACGCCTGCGCGTTCCTGGGTTGCTCACCGGCCGACCTGACCTGGAAAGCCGGGGTGGACGTGCTGTGCTTTGGCGGCACCAAGAACGGCATGGCGGTGGGTGAAGCCATCCTGTTCTTCAATCACAAGCTGGCCGAAGACTTCGACTACCGCTGCAAACAGGCTGGCCAGTTGGCATCAAAGATGCGCTTCCTGTCCGCCCCGTGGGTAGGCTTGCTGGAAAACGATGCCTGGCTCAAGCACGCACGCCACGCCAACCACTGCGCGCAATTGCTCAGCAGCCTGGTTGCGGACATCCCCGGCGTGGAATTGATGTTCCCTGTGCAAGCCAACGGCGTATTTCTGCAACTCTCGGAGCCAGCCATTGCGGGGCTTACAGCCAAGGGTTGGCGCTTCTACACCTTTATCGGTAAAGGTGGGGCGCGATTCATGTGTGCGTGGGACACAGAAGAAGAGCGTGTACGAGAATTAGCCGCCGATATCAGGGAAGTCATGAGGGCTTAACGTGGGAATTCGGCCAGCGAATACTGGCCGATTGCCGAGTCTGTTTTTTGATATTTCTGACAGCTGCGCGCTGGATATTCGTTGACTAGCCTCTTGGTACCCGGAAGGAAAACGCAGTCATAACCGCCACTTTCCGGGTTCGCTACCCGCCGAATAATCGGCTGGAAGCGTAAATCCAATGGAGAGCTTAATCATGGAATATCAAAGCAACGGCAACACCCTGCAAAGCGATGGCACTATCAGCACCACGGTGATTGACTGGGATGAGTTCAGGAAGTACGCCAAAGTCGGGGACACCATCCGCGAACCTTCGAGGACGTTGAGGATCTACGATAAAGCCTATGAATTGACAGCATCAGGCCAGCATTTCGTCGTGCATATCTACGCGCAGTAACCGTTACTCCTGGAAGCCCGCGCCGAAGACTCATGACCCTCGGCGCACAGCCGACCGCACATTCCCACGCTCCTGCGTGGGAATGTGCGAGGTATTAGAACTCGATGCGCACATCGCCCTTCGGCACGCTGCAGCACGACAGGATGTAACCTTCGGCTTCGTCTTCCTCGGTGATCCCGCCGTTGTGTTCCATCTCCACCTCCCCGCCCAGCTTCATCACCTTGCACGTGCCGCAGATACCCATGCCGCAGGCTTTGGGGATCAACAGGCCAAGCTTGGCAGCTGCTGCGTGGACAGTCTCGCCGGGGGCCACCCGAATGCTTTTGCCCGATGCGATGAACTCCACCTGGTGCAGATCCGCGAGGTCGATTTCCGGCGCATCCGCCGCTTGCTCGGCCTGCTCCACGGCGTCAGCCCGCGCTTCCGGCGGCGTCGCACCAAAGGATTCTTCGTGATAACGCGCCATATCGAAACCGGCGGTTTCCAGCAGGCGTTTCACTGCGCTCATGTAAGGCGTCGGGCCGCAACAGAATACTTCGCGCTCCAGGAAGTCCGGCACCATCAGTTCCAGCATCTTGTGATTCAGATAACCGCGGTAGCCGGCCCAGGGTTCACCCAGGCCATGCTTTTCGCAAATCAGGTGCAAGCTGAAGTTGTCGATCCGCGACGCCATGTGCTCCAGCTCGCGGTGGTAGATGATGTCCTTGGGTGAACGCGCGCTATGAACAAACGTCATGTCCACATTAGCGTTGGTGTCGTAGAACCAGCGCGCCATGGACATGACTGGGGTGATCCCCACCCCGCCGCTCAGGTACAGCACTTTCGGGCTGGGGAAGTCGATCGCGTTGAACAGCCCGACAGGTCCGTGCACCGCCAGCTCCTGGCCCTCGTGCAGCGTGTCATGCAGCCAGTTGGACACACGCCCGCCCGGTACACGCTTGATGGTTACCGAAAAGCTGTAAGGCACCGACGGTGAACTGGAGATCGTGTAGGAGCGCATGATCGGCTGGCCTTCGATTTCCAGCTCCAGGGTGACGAATTGCCCGGGCTTGAAGAAGAACAGGATCGGCTGGTCAGCCATAAAACAGAAGGTGCGCACGTCCCAGGTTTCCTGGATGACTTTGACGCAACGGACGATGTGCCGACCATTGGCCCAGGTCTGGGTGGTTACCGGATTCAGGAAATTGCTAGACATGTTGTTCTCCACCGCCGACGTCGGCCTTATGGTGGCGATTCTGCGTAACGCAGGGGCCACCCATTTACCTATCTGCGACATTCACATACTTACGGCGACCAGCCCCCAAAGACAGGGCCTTGCGCGTCGGGATCAGATTGGGCCATGTCGCCCATGGATAAGGTTCGACCCAACGCCGGGCCCACACTCGCTCCCAACAAAGACGCGTTCTTTACGCCTTGCTGCAAACCTGATCAGCCACTATTCGCCGGCCACACAGAATGGCCATGAGGACACACACGATGGACGTCACCGCAACCTTAAGCTTGGGCGATCCGCTGGAACCCGCACGCAAGGCCACCGCGCAAATGCTGCACGAGCGCGAGCGCACCTTTTCGCTGCCACAGCCGTTCTACTCTGATGAGCGGCTGTTTGATATCGACATGCAGGAGATCTTCCAGAAAGAGTGGTTGATTGCCGGCATGACCTGCGAAATCCCCACCAAGGGCAACTACCTGACCCTGCAAGTGGGCAAGAACCCGATCATCGTGATCCGTGGCGCCGAAGGCGTGGTGCATGCATTCCACAACGTCTGCCGCCACCGTGGTTCGCGCTTGTGCACCAGCGAAAAGGGCAAGGTCGCCAAACTGGTTTGCCACTACCACCAATGGACCTACGAACTGGACGGTCGCCTGTTGTTCGCCGGTACCGAGATGGGCGCCGACTTCGACATGAAGCAGTACGGCTTGAAACCGGTAAACGTGAAGACCGCCGGCGGCTACATTTTCATCAGCCTGGCCGAGACCCCGCCGGCCATCGATGACTTCCTGTCGACGCTCAGCCATTACATGGAACCCTACGACATGGAAAACACCAAGGTGGCGATCCAGACCACCTTGTTCGAAAAAGCCAACTGGAAGCTGGTGCTGGAAAACAACCGCGAGTGCTACCACTGCAACGCGTCGCACCCGGAACTGCTCAAAACCCTGCTGGAATGGGACGACGTCACCGACCCGCGCGCCGACCAGGCGTTCAAGGACCACGTAGCCGCCTCCGCCGCCGCCTGGGATGCCGAGAAGATCCCTTACGCCCACGCCAGCTTCGGCCTGCGTAACCGCATCGTGCGTATGCCGCTGCTCAAGGGCACAGTGTCGATGACCCTGGACGGCAAGCAGGGCTGCGCCAAACTGATGGGCCGCATCAAGAACCCGGACCTGGGCTCGATGCGCATCCTGCACCTGCCTCATTCGTGGAACCACTGCATGGGCGACCACATCATCGTGTTCACCGTGTGGCCGATCAGCGCCCAGGAAACCATGGTCACCACCAAGTGGATCGTGCACAAAGATGCCGTGGAAGGCGTGGACTACGATGTGGAGCGCATGCGCCAGGTGTGGGACGCCACCAACGACCAGGACCGTCGCCTGGCCGAGGAGAACCAGCGCGGTATCAACTCCACCGCCTACCAGCCTGGCCCGTACTCCAAGACTTATGAGTTTGGCGTGGTGAACTTTGTGGACTGGTACAGCGAGCGCATGTTGAACAACTTGGGGGCCGCGCCTGCGCCGTACCTCAAAGGTGTGGCTGCACACGAGTAACTGACGCCCTATGGATCAAAAATGTGGGAGGGGGCTTGCTCCCGATAACGGAGTATCAGCCAATGCATGTGCAAGCTGAGCCATCCCTATCGGGAGCAAGCCCCCCCTCCCACACTTCAAGCAGACGCTGCCTACTATTTGATCAACTCTCGCGCAGACCGCTAACACCCTGCCCTCCAGCCTTTGCCCAACAACTTATCCACAAAGCCACCCACAGCAATTGTGGGCAAGTCGGTGTGCGGCTTAAATTAAATCAAGAAAATCCGTGACTTATTTGAAACCAAGGTATCCATCCTTACCTGATCATTTATTGATCATATCTGTGCAGACCTTGATTCATATGGCCTACAGCACTAAGCGAACACCTTATCCACAGATGCACCAACAGACTTTGGGGGCAACTTTATCCAACCTGTGGAAAAGCGCACAAACCCTGCATAAATCGGGCTTCCCGGGGTTTCAATGCAGAAAAAAGCCGAAACTGATCGAATTTCGATCAACCTCCTGAAAGCCTTTGTTTACATGGCTTACAGAAGATAGCGAACATCTTATCCACAGATGCGCCAACAGACTTTGGGGGCAAGTCAGTACTGCCAACCGGGAAAACTCCTGGAAAAACCGCAGTTTAGGCTGGCTATTTTTCGTACAGAGGGCTGCAAGGCTTGATACATAGGGGATGTGGACAACCGCGAACAGGTTATCCACAAGCGGATCAACAGCGATTGTGGGTAAACCGCAGAACTCATGCGGGAGGGAGCACGCCCCCTCCCACAGCGGATCAGCGTACGACACCCTCTTCAATCAACAGCTTGAGAATCGCCTGAGCGCCCTCTTCAGCACTCACACCCTTGAGCACCTGCCCACCACCGCCACTGGCCTTGGCCGTGGCAGCCTTCATACGGTCGGCGCCGCTCTTGGCCTTGATCACCTTGAGACGCTTGGGCCTTGGCTTGGCCGGTTGCAGCAGGGCGCCTGTGAATAACTCGTCCTGTTCGATCTCCACCTCATGGGCCGCCAGTTCGCCACGTTGCGCCGGGCCGTATGCACTCTGGCGCGGTTTGGGCGCAGCGTTATCCACGGTGGCCAGAAACGGCAGGCGCACTTTCAGGCGCCGCCGCTGGCCGCGAGGCAAGGCTTGCAGTACATGGGCCACGCCGGCGTCGATGGATTCCACCTGGGCCAACCCTACAACCAGGGGCCAGCCCAATTGTTCTGCCAGCAGAAACGGCAACATGCCCGAGCCTTCACCGGTTTCCGCCTGACTGCCGGTGAGTACCACCTGGGCGCCGGCGTCATGCAGGTATTCACTGAGTACCGGCAAGGCATCGGCGCCGGGCAGTTGTTCCAGTACATGCAGTTGCGCCAGCCCCATCCCAAGGTAGCTGCGCAAGGTCGGCTCGTTGATATCGCCGGCGTGCAGCACCTGCAACTTATCCCCAGCCATTTGCAGGCCCAGCTCGACAGCGCGGGCGTCCTGCTCCGCACGGCGCGGGCGCCCGGAAGTGGGGTGGGCGCCGATGGATACCAAGCTGATTACAGTGGTTGTCATGGTCATGTCCCTAAGCTGCATCGCGCTTGGCGCCGTTGCGGTAGGCCTGCACCGCATCGATCAAGGCTTGCAGAATCGCGGCGCTTTCGCCGATCACCGACAGGTCGGCACGCTTGATCATGTCGCAGGTCGGGTCGAGGTTGATCGCCACCACCTTGTCGCAGGCCCCGATGCCTTGCAGGTGCTGGATCGCCCCGGAAATACCCACGGCCACGTACACCCGCGCCGTGACCCAGGTGCCGCTGGCGCCGACCTGACGATCACGCGCCATGAAGCCATCGTCCACCGCCACCCGCGACGCGCCCTCGGTGGCGCCCAGGGCTGCGGCGGTCTGGTGGAACAGCGCCCAGTCCTTCACGCCATTGCCACCGGAGAAAATGAATTCCGCTTCGGCCATGGGAATCGCCGCAGGATCCACCGCCACCGCCCCCAGGTCCTCGATACGCGACAAACTGCGCGCCAGGCTTGTGGATAACTCTACGGGCAGTACCTCATGCCGGGTCTCGCTGACCGGGTCGGCACACTCAACGGCCGCCAGGATCAGGCGCGGCAGCGGCCGGGCCAAATCTTGCTGGCCCGCCCCCGCACGGCCGATGCACTCATCGCCCTTGATTTGCCAAACGCGTGTCGCCGGGCGTTCCTTGAGGCTGGCGGCAAAGCGCCGACCCAATTCACCGCCGCCGCTGCGGCTGTCCGGCAGTAGCCAGTGGCGCGGATTGAACTGGTTATCCACAGCGCGCAGGCCTTGTACGCGTTGCTCCGGTGAATAACCGTCGAACGCGTGGCCGTCCAGTACCAGCAGGCGATCGACACCGGCAGTGCCGAAGGCGTTTTCCTTATGTTCACCAAACACCACGGCCAGCACCGCGCCGTCGCTGCCAGCCAGTTGCCTGGCCAGGCCAAGCAAGTCACGGTCGTGGCTGCTCAAGCGGCCACCGACCATGTCCGGCACCACACTGATGTAGAACGCGGGCGTTGGCACCTGATGCAGTGGCAACTGTACCTCCACCGCCGCCGTACGCTTGGCCGCACCGCCCTGCTGGGCACCGCTGCGGTCAATACGCTTGATGCCGTTGGGGCCGATAAAACCGACACCGTGCACGTTTTTACGAATGATGCCGTTGGGCCCCATCCAGCTCTGCTGCACGGGCTGCATGGCCGCGTGCAAGGGGTGAAGACGGTTACGGGCGATCCATTCGGCCCGAGGGTCACGGCGAATAATGTCGCTCATCAATGCACCTCCGCGGGTTCACGTTTAGGCGCTTTTGCCGGCACAGGGTCTTCAAGCAAAGCGTCGGCCACAAGCTCGGCAATATCCTTGATCAATGGCCGCGGCTCGACCACACCTTCAAGCATCGCCGTACATTGCGGGCAGCCCACGGCCACCAGTTCGGCACCGGTTTCGCGGATGTCTTCCATGCGCATGTCGGGGATACGTTGCTTGCCGGGAATGTCAGTGATCGGCGCGCCGCCGCCACCGCCACAGCAGCGCGAACGGAAGCCTGAGCGTTGCATTTCCTTGACCTCGATGCCCAACGCCCGCAGCACTTGGCGCGGTGCCTCGTATTCGCCGTTGTAGCGGCCCAGGTAACAAGGGTCGTGGTAGGTCACGCTGCTGCCTTTGTGCTGGCCCAGGTTGAGCGCGCCGTCGCCGATCAACTCGGCCATGAAGGTGCTGTGATGCTGTACGAAGTAATTGCCGTTGAAGGCGCCGTACTCGTTTTTCAGCACATGGAAACTGTGCGGGTCGCAGGTAACAATGCGCTTGAAGCTATATTTGCCCAACGTCTGGATATTGCGCGAGGCCAACAATTGGAAAGTTGCTTCATCGCCCAGACGCCGCGCTACGTCACCGCTGTCGCGTTCTTCCAGGCCGAGTACCGCAAAGTCCACCCCCGCCGCCTTGAGCACTTTGACAAACGCCCGCAGGGTGCGTTGGTTGCGCATGTCGAAGGCACCGTCGCCGACCCAGAACAGCACCTCGCAGCTGCCCTTGTCACTGAGCAACGGCAGGTTCAGGTCCGCCGCCCAGTTGAGGCGACCGCCCGGTGCGAAACCGCCAGGGTTGTCGGTGGCAATCAGGTTTTCCAGGACTTCGGCGCCCTTGTTCGGCGTGGCACCTTTTTCCAGGGTGAGGTGGCGGCGCATGTCGACGATGGCGTCAACGTGCTCGATCATCATCGGGCACTCTTCCACGCAGGCGCGGCATGTGGTGCACGACCACAACGTCTCGGCATCCACCAGGCCATTGACGATCGGCTGATGCGGGTTACCGCCGTGTTCGCCCACCGGTTTGCCTGGGTATGGGCTACCGGCGAACTTGGCATCGGTGCCACCGGCCAGGCCGACGACCATGTCTTGGATAAGCTTTTTCGGGTTCAGGGGCTGGCCGGCAGCGAACGCCGGGCACGCTGCTTCGCACTTGCCGCATTGCACGCAGGCGTCGAAGCCGAGCAACTGGTTCCAGGTGAAATCCTTGGGCTTTTCCACGCCAAGCGGCGCGGTTTTATCACTGAGGTCCAGCGGCTTCAAACCAGTGGAGCGGCCACCGCCGAAGCGCTCGGCGCGGCGGTGCCAGGCCAGGTGCAGGGCACCCGCGAAGGCGTGCTTCATCGGCCCGCCCCAGGTCATGCCGAAAAACATTTCCGATACGCCCCACAGCACGCCCACGCTCAGCAGCGCAGCGAGCAGCCAGCCGCCAAAGTCAGCGGGCAGAATCCCGGCCACCGGCAAGGTCACCAGGAAAAAGCTCACCGAGAACGCCATCAGGCTTTTCGGCAGGCGCATCCATGGGCCCTTGGACAGGCGCGCAGGCGGATTGCGGCGGCGCAGGTACATGAAGATCGCGCCCACAAACATCAACGCCGAAGCCAGCAGCAAGGCATAGCCGAGAATGCGGTTCTGCAGGCCGAAGCCGTGCACCGCAACAGCCAGCAGCGCCGACAGCACAAAGCCCAGCGCCGTGGCGACGTGGGTATTGGCAATGTATTTGTCGCGGGCGACCACGTGGTGCAAGTCGACCATGTAGCGCTTGGGCATGGCCAAAAGACCGCCAAGCAAGTCGACTTTGGATGCACGCCCACGGCGCCACATGCTCATGCGGCGCAAGGCGCCGAGGACGGCGAGCCCCAAAGCGGCAAACAAGAGAATTGGCAACAAGGTGTTCAACATGATGAAGCTCCCACAGACCACACAGGTCTACTGTGAAACTGGCCTTGAATGTGGGAGGGGGCTTGCTCCCGATGGCGGAGTGTCAGTTGATACTGTTGTAGCTGACCCACCGCTATCGGGGGCAAGCCCCCTCCCACATTTGAACCGAGTCCACTTTTTGGTTCGGTGTCGGCTTAGAAATCCTTGCACAGGCGCAGGGCGTCGTAGATTGCGGCGTGGGTGTTGCGCTGGGCCACACAGTCACCAATGCGGAACAGCAAGTACCCTTCGCCCGCCTCGCTCAAGCACGGCTGCGGTTTGATCGCAAACAAGGCTTCGACGTCGATCTGGCCCTTGTTGCGTGAACCTTCCTTGAGCCCGTAGTAAAGGGCCTCGTCCGGGCGTACGCCGTTCTCCACCACCACCTGGTCGACCACCCGCTCTTCTTTGGCGCCGGTGTATTCGTTTTCCAGCACTGCCACCAGCTTGTCGCCCTCGCGATAGACCTTTTCCAGCATCATGTCGCCGGTCATGATCACTTCCTTGGGGTACATGCTGCGGTAGTAAGTCGGGAACGACGTACCGCCAATTGCCACACCGGGCTTGATGTCGTCGGTGACGATTTCCACCTGGCAGCCTTTGTCCGCCAGGAAGTCCGCCACCGACATGCCGGTGAACTCGCAAATGGTGTCGTACACCAGCACGTTCTTGCCCGGCGCGACTTTGCCGTCAAGCACATCCCAACTGCTCACCACCAAGCCTTCGGCGGCGCCCCAATGTTCGTTCTGTTCGATGAACGGATGCCCGCCCACCGCCAGCACCACCACGTCCGGACGCAGGTCCAGAATGGTCTCGGCATCCGCCGCCACGCCCAGGCGCAGGTCGACTTTCAAGCGCGCCAACTCCAGCTGGTACCAGCGAGTGATACCGGCGATCTGGTCGCGCTGCGGCGCTTTCGAAGCGGTGGTGATCTGCCCGCCGATGAACTCTTTTTTCTCCAACAGGGTTACGTCGTGGCCGCGTTCGGCGGCGACACGTGCTGCCTCCATACCAGCGGGGCCTGCGCCCACCACGACCACTTTGCGCTTGGCCCCGGTGGTTTTCTCGATGATGTGCGGCACGCCCATGTATTCACGGGAGGTCGCGGCGTTCTGGATGCACAGCACGTCCAGGCCCTGATACTGGCGGTCGATGCAGTAGTTGGCGCCCACGCATTGCTTGATCTGGTCGATCTGGCCCATCTTGATCTTGGCGATCAGGTGCGGGTCGGCGATGTGCGCACGGGTCATGCCGACCATGTCCACATAGCCGCCTTCAAGGATGCGCGTGGCCTGGTTCGGGTCCTTGATGTTCTGCGCGTGCAGCACCGGAACCTTGACCACTTCCTTGATCCCGGCTGCCAGGTGCAGGAACGGCTCCGGCGGGTAACTCATGTTCGGGATCACGTTGGCCAGGGTGTTGTGGGTGTCGCACCCCGAGCCCACCACGCCGATGAAGTCGAGCATACCGGTGTCGTCGTAATACTTGGCGATCTGCTTCATGTCCTCATGGGACAAGCCGTCCGGGTGGAACTCGTCACCGCACAGGCGCATGCCCACGCAGAAGTCATCGCCCACTTCGGCACGCACGGCCTTGAGCACTTCCAGGCCGAACTTCATGCGGCCTTCAAAGCTACCGCCCCATTCGTCGGTACGCTTGTTGACCCGCGGGCTCCAGAACTGATCGATCATGTGCTGGTGCACGGCAGACAGCTCGACGCCATCCAGGCCACCGGCCTTGGCACGACGCGCCGCCTGGGCGTAGTTGCCGATCACGCGCCAGATTTCTTCCGGCTCGATGGTCTTGCAGGTGGCACGGTGCACCGGCTCACGCACGCCGGACGGCGACATCAGGGTCGGCCAATTGAAGCCGTCCCAGCGTGAGCGACGGCCCATGTGGGTAATCTGGATCATGATCTTGGCGCCATGCTTGTGCATGGCGTCGGCCAGGTTCTGAAAGTGCGGGATGATGCGGTCGGTGGACAGGTTCACCGAGCTCCACCACTCCTGGGGGCTGTCGATGGCCACCACCGAGGAGCCGCCGCAGATCGCCAGGCCGATACCGCCCTTGGCTTTCTCTTCGTAGTACTTCACATAGCGGTCGGTGGTCATGCCGCCGTCGGTGGCATACACCTCGGCGTGGGCGGTACTGAGCACGCGGTTGCGGATGGTCAGCTTGCCGATCTGGATCGGCGCAAACATTGCTTCGAAAGCCATGGCACGGTCCTCGGCTTACAACGGTTTGACGGTGAACAGGCCATCGTCGTGGCCCTCTTCGGAGCCTCCGTAGACTTGTTCGGCGACAGTGCGGATCTTGCTACCACGGGCCTCAAGAATCTGGTCCATGGCACCGGCAAACCAGCCGGTGAACATGTAGTCGACTTTGCGCCCGACCTTTCCGTACACGTAGACGAACGCCGAGTGCTCAAGCTTGACGCTGGCGGTGCCTTTATCCAGGTCGATGTCCTGGATCTTGAACAGGCCCCAGCCACGTTGCGACAGGCGCTTCATGTAGTGTTCGAACACCGCGACGCCTTCCAGGCCGTGGCACTCGGCTTCTTTCTCACACCAGTGCCAGGCGGATTTGTAGCCGGCCTTGTAGAGGATCTCGGCGTAGGCATCAGCGCCCAGCACTTCTTCGATACCCATGTGGTTGTTGACGAAGAAATGGCGCGGCACGTACAGCATGGGCAGGGCGTCGGAGGTCCAGACACCGGTTTCGCTGTCGACTTGGATTGGCAATTGCGGGGCGATCTTGGCCATGGAAACTTAACTCCAGAAAAATTCGTTGTGGTGTTGCCGATAGGTGTCTGGCTTATTCGCCCCAGACGTCCTTCAAGACGTTGACCCAGTTCTCGCCCATGATCTTGCGTACCACGCGCTCGGGGTGGCCACGCTTGAGCAGGGTCTCGGTGAGGTTGGGGAATTCACCCACGGTGCGGATGCCCAGCGGGTTGATGATCTTGCCGAAGCTGGTCAGGCGGCGGGCGTAGCCCTTGTCATGGGTAAGCATTTCAAAGAAATCCTGGCCATGCCCCTGGGTGAAGTCGGTGCCAATGCCGATGGCGTCTTCGCCGACGATATTCATGGTGTATTCGATGGCTTCGGCGTAGTCGTCGATGGTCGAATCGATGCCCTTGGCCAGGAACGGCGCGAACATGGTCACGCCGACAAACCCACCGTGGTCGGCGATGAACTTGAGTTCTTCATCGGACTTGTTGCGCGGGTGTTCCTTGAGCCCGGACGGCAGGCAGTGGGAATAGCACACCGGCTTTTTCGATTCGAGGATGACTTCTTCGCTGGTCTTGGAACCGACGTGAGACAGGTCGCACATAATGCCGACACGGTTCATCTCGGCGACGATTTCGCGCCCGAAGCCCGACAACCCGCCGTCGCGCTCGTAGCAGCCGGTGCCCACCAGGTTCTGGGTGTTGTAGCACATCTGCACCACGCCAACGCCGAGCTGCTTGAAGATCTCGACATAGCCGAGCTGGTCTTCAAACGCATGGGCATTCTGGAAGCCGAAGATGATGCCGGTCTTGCCCTGTTCCTTGGCGCGACGGATGTCGGCGGTGGTTTTCACCGGGATCACCAGGTCACTGTTCTCGCGGATCAGGGTCTGGCTGGCGACGATGTTATTGATCGTGGCCTGGAAGCCTTCCCACACCGACACCGTGCAGTTGGCGGCGGTGAGGCCGCCTTTGCGCATGTCTTCGAACAGGTCGCGGTTCCACTTGGCAATAATCAGACCGTCGATAACGATGCTGTCGGCGTGCAACTCGGCTGGGCTCATCAGGCGTCCCCTTATTGGCGATTCATGCGCCGAATCGTCTGCCGGCGCTTTGGGGCCAGCATATGCCCAGGGACAACCCGAGCCGGGTGCAAAAACGACAGGGGAATTGCCGAAAGCGTCAATCCACGACAAAGGCTGTGCAGACATGCCTGACGGGCGGCTGTTCTTTGTCTTACGCTTGAGCCAGAATTCCGCATCACCTGATATGAGACGGCGCAATGAAATCGATTTTCCTGGCTTTGGCACTCATCGCAACCGGCGTTCACGCAGCCGAAGACACCGACAGCACGCCGTGCGACGGCATCGAAAACGACAAACAGACCCTGGCCTGCGCCGCCTACAACAAAACCACCGCCGAGCAATTGCTCAAGGATAACTATCAGGGCCTGCTGGAGCGCATGGCTTCAACCTACGGCAGCGACAAGACCAAACTGGCCGACATTACCGCTCGTCTGAAGGACGCCCAGCAGAAATGGGAAAAACTGCGCGATGCCGATTGCGCGGTGGACACCTTCCCGGCGGTCAATGGCAGCAAGGAGTATGCGATTGCGCAGAATGATTGCCTGGCGCGGATGAGTGATGAGCGGTCGGAGTTTTTGGAGTCGATTGGGCAGGAGTGATTTGCGCACCCTATTGGCCAAGCAAGTCCCACGCTGCTTTTGCGCGCTCGTCAAATTTAACGATGCTTTCCCTCTCAAGGATGAGTACTGAACAATGCAATGGTTTCCTACCCCTCCCACCGACAACCTGTACAAATTTGCCGCTGTTTGCGGCTTGCTGATGCTCGGCGGTGCGCTGTTTGCCATCCTGTCATTGGTTTACCTGGATTATCGAATCGAGGTACAGACCAACGCGTCTCTGGACAACTTTTCAAGCCAGCATAATCAGAGATTATTCGAAAACCGCATCAGCGCTCTGAAAGAGGGTGACACCGAGAAAGACTATATCCCGCAGCTTTCAAAGAAATTAAATAGCGATCCGGATTTTTTAGCAGCGGCATTGAAAATCCAGTCAGAGCTGAAGGCCGGCTACAAACCTGCTGATCCTGACACGCTCGATCTTGTATTTAACTTCGTAAGTGCTCGAGAGGCGCTTTCATTGATCGCCCTCGTCATATACGCCATCGTCGCATCATCGCTAACAGTATTTGGCCTAAGCGGCTGGCGCAAAAAAATCCACGAGTCAAACGAGCGTCAGAATGAACTCGACGAAGAAATCAAGAAAGCCAGTTTGTTGAAATTGCACATTGAGATCTCTCAAATGCAGCCCATGAGCGAAACCGTAAAGAAGCTGTTTGAGCTTGGCGGTATCATGTGCCCCGATAAATAACTTACCCATGAGCATTTTCTGGGGCGCGGAGCATTCCATGACTACTTGCGGCATCGAAATCAAAGGCAGCGAAGCCATCATCGCCCTCGCCGCTCTGGACAACCAGGCACTGACCCACATCGCCCTGGCCACCAAGAAAATCGCCCTTGAAGACGACGACGAAGCAGCCAACGTAAAAGCCTTCGCCGCCCAGGTGAAGGCGTTCGTGCAGGCGAACGCCATTACCCGTATCGCGATCAAAAAGCGCAGTAAAAAAGGCGAGTTCGCCGGGGGCCCGACGACGTTCAAGATTGAGGGGATCTTTCAGTTGCTGGACGGGGTGGAGGTGACGCTGCTGTCGCCGCAAACCATCAATGCGCAGAACAAGAAGCACAACGTTGAATTGCCGGCCACGCTGAACAAATATCAGCATGAGGCTTACAAGGCAGCGTGCTCGGCGCTGCTGAAAAAGTAAGCCACACCACACCTCAATGTTTGCTGGGCCGACGTCTTCGCGGGCAAGCCCCCTCCCACATTGGAAGTGTGTGGCAATGGCATTGGCAATCAGCGGGGCGGGACGGGACGGGACGACGGAACACAAAACCGCTGTGCGCGAACATGGTTTTATACTCAATTATTGAACGAACTATAAATTATAGTTCCCAGCATAATTGACTCTAATTACCCGTCAAACCACCTCCCGCCGGCGATCCTCCCGCGGGCATTTGGCAAACCTTGCGCGATAGCTCCTGGTGAAATACGAAGGGGACTCAAACCCGCACGCAATACTCACTTCCAGCACGCTCATATCGCTTTGGCGCAATAGTTTGCGGGCTTTTTCCAGGCGCAGGCCGAGGTAGAAGTTGCTTGGCGTGTCGTTCAGGTGCAGGCGAAACAACCGCTCCAGCTGACGCCGTGTGACCTTGATCGCGTCGGCCAGGGCCAGGGTGCTCAGGGGCGGTTCGGTGTGCTGCTCCATTTCGCCGATCACGTGCACCAGTTTCTTGTTGTTGATGCCGTAGCGCGTGGCGATCTGCATGCGCTGGTGGTCTTTGCGTGGGCGTATACGGCCGAGCACGAATTGCTCCGAGACCTGGACCGCCAGTTCCGAGCCGTGGGCCTGGGCGATCAGATCGAGCATCAAGTCGATGGACGCGGTGCCGCCGGCGCAGGTAATGCGGCGACGGTCGATCTCGAACAGTTCCTGAGTCACGCTCAACTGCGGATAGGCTTCCTTGAAGGCGTCGATGGCTTCCCAGTGCAGGGTCAGGCGGTGGCCATCGAGCAGCCCCGCTTCGGCCAGCACACAGGCGCCGGTGTCGATGGCGCCCAAGGTCACGCCGTCGTGATCGAGGCGACGCAGCCAATGCTCCAGCGCCGGGGTGGAGCATTGCAAAGGCTCGAAACCGGCCACCACTAATAATGTGGCGCCTTTTTCCAGCGGCTCCAGCGCGGCGTCGGCGTTGACCGACATACCGTTGCTCGCCAGCACCGCGCCGCCATCTGCACTCAATATGTGCCAGCGGTACAACTCGCCACGAAAGCGGTTGGCGACCCGTAACGGTTCCAAGGCCGAGATAAAACCGATGGCCGAAAAACCCGGCATCAGCAAGAAGTAGAAATCCTGGGACATGGTGGCGCTCTCGTGGGGCGGGCAGCGTGGCACTGTGATACTCCCGTTGATGCACGGATTCAAGGGGACAGGTCGCTGCAGTGCAAGAGCCGGTCGCCGTCGTGCGCTTTGTGGTTCGCCAAGCTGCGTAACGTGGCGTCACGGTGCACAAAGACACCGGCCCCACAATAACGACCTGCCGAGGGACCCACCATGAACCGACTGATCCGCCGTTGCGTACTTGCACTCAGCGCCAGCGCCGTTTTGAGCACTAACGCCATGGCAGCGGATGCCGCTTCATGCCAGAACGTACGCATGGGCGTGGTGAACTGGACCGACGTGATCGCCACCAGCGCCATGACTCAAGTGCTGCTCGACGGCCTCGGCTACAAGACCAAACAAACCAGCGCCTCCCAGCAAATCATCTTTGCCGGTATCCGCGACCAACGCCTGGACCTGTTCCTGGGTTACTGGAACCCGTTGATGACCCAGACCATTACGCCGTTTGTCGAAGCCGGGCAGGTCAAGGTCCTGGATAAACCCAGCCTGGAAGACGCGCGCGCCACCCTGGCGGTGCCGACTTATCTGGCGGACAAGGGCCTGAAAACCTTCGCGGACATCGCCAGGTTCGAGAAAGAGCTGGGCGGCAAGATCTACGGCATCGAGCCCGGCTCGGGTGCCAATACCCAGATCAAGGCGATGATTGCCAAGAACCAGTTTGGCCTGGGCAAGTTCCAACTGGTGGAGTCCAGCGAAGCCGGCATGTTGGCCGCTGTGGACCGCGCCGTGCGCCGCAAGGAAGCCGTGGTGTTCTTTGGTTGGGCGCCGCACCCGATGAACGTGAATGTGGCGATGACCTACCTCACCGGCAGCGAAGACGCCCTGGGGCCGAACGAAGGCCGGGCCAGCGTATGGACCGTCACGTCGCCAACCTACGCCGAGCAGTGCCCCAACGTGCACACGCTGCTGACCAACCTGACGTTCACCGCCGCCGACGAGAGCCGCATGATGCAGCCGCTGCTCGATCACAAGGATGCCCTGGAATCCGCCAGGCAGTGGCTCAAGGATCACCCTCAAGACCAGCAGCGCTGGCTGGAGGGCGTGACCACGTTCGATGGCAAACCCGCGGCCGCCAACCTGAAACTCACCAGCAAATAACCTTCTCCGAATCACCGTTTCGCGGCCACTTGCGACCGCGAACGGCACCACCACGCCTGTAAGGAACCGCCTCATGAACCACGACGTCATCATCACCTGCGCACTCACCGGTGCTGGCGACACGACCGCCAGAAGCCCGCACGTGCCGGTCACCCCCAAACAAATTGCCGCCGCCGCAGTAGAAGCCGCCAAGGCCGGCGCCACCGTGGTGCACTGCCATGTGCGCGACCCGCACACCGGAAAATTCAGCCGCGATGTAGCCCTGTACCGTGAAGTGATGGAACGCATCCGCGAGGCCGACATCGACATCATCGTCAACCTCACCGCCGGCATGGGCGGCGACCTGGAAATCGGTGGCGGCGAGAACCCGATGGACTTCGGCCCCAACACTGACCTGGTCGGCCCACTGACCCGCCTGGCGCATGTGGAGGAACTGCTGCCGGAGATCTGCACCCTGGACTGCGGCACCCTCAACTTCGGCGACGGCGACACCATTTACGTGTCCACCCCGGCGCAACTGCGGGCCGGCGCCAAGCGTATCCAGGCCCTGGGCGTAAAGGCCGAGCTGGAAATTTTCGACACCGGCCACCTGTGGTTCGCCAAGCAGATGATCAAGGAAGGGCTGCTCGATAACCCGCTGTTCCAACTGTGCCTGGGCATTCCCTGGGGCGCGCCGGCCGACACCACCACCATGAAAGCCATGGTCGACAACCTGCCCGCCGACGCGGTGTGGGCAGGGTTCGGGATTGGTCGCATGCAAATGCCGATGGCCGCGCAAGCGGTGCTGCTGGGCGGCAATGTACGGGTGGGCCTGGAAGACAACCTGTGGCTGGACAAAGGCGTGCTCGCCACCAACGGCCAGTTGGTGGAACGCGCCCGTGAAATCCTCAGCCGGCTGGGTGCGCGGGTCATGACCCCGGCCGAGGGCCGAATCAAGATGGGCCTGACCAAACGCGGTTAAACATGTGGGAGGGGATCCCCGAACTCTTTAGGAATGTGCCAATGAGCTTTATCACTGACATCAAAACCTTCGCTGCCTTGGGCAGCGGTGTTATCGGCAGCGGTTGGGTATCCCGTGCCCTCGCCCACGGCCTGGATGTGGTCGCCTGGGACCCTGCCCCCGGTGCCGAAGCAGCCTTGCGCAAACGCGTCGCCAATGCCTGGGGCGCGCTGGAAAAACAAGGCCTGGCAGCGGGTGCCTCCCAGCATCGGCTGCGCTTTGTCAGCACCATCGAGGAGTGCGTCAAGGACGCCGACTTCATTCAGGAAAGCGCCCCGGAACGCCTGGAGCTCAAGCTGCAGTTACACAGCCAGATCAGCGCGGCGGCCAAGCCGAATGCGTTGATCGGTTCGAGCACGTCCGGGCTGTTGCCAAGCGAATTCTATGAAGGTTCGACCCACCCGGAACGCTGCGTGGTCGGCCACCCGTTCAACCCGGTTTACCTGCTGCCCTTGGTGGAGGTGGTGGGCGGCAAGCGCACTGCGCCAGAAGCGATCCAGGCGGCCATCAAGGTGTATGAATCCCTCGGAATGCGCCCGCTGCATGTGCGCAAGGAAGTGCCCGGTTTTATTGCCGACCGGCTGCTCGAAGCGTTGTGGCGCGAGGCGCTGCACCTGGTCAATGACGGCGTGGCCACCACCGGCGAAATCGATGACGCGATTCGCTTTGGCGCCGGCTTGCGCTGGTCGTTCATGGGTACCTTCCTCACCTACACCCTGGCAGGCGGTGATGCCGGTATGCGGCACTTCATGGCGCAATTCGGCCCGGCGTTGCAGTTGCCATGGACCTACCTGCCAGCACCGGAGCTGACCGACAAGCTGATTGACGACGTTGTCGATGGCACTAGCGATCAGTTGGGCCAACACAGCATTTCGGCGCTGGAGCGCTATCGTGATGATTGCCTGTTGGCAGTGCTTGAGGCGGTGAAAACCACCAAGGCCCGGCACGGCATGACCTTCGCCGAATAAAGGGAACCGATAATGCCCGCATTGACCACCTATACCACCCGAGTCCTTCCCGACTGGGTGGACTACAACGGCCACCTGCGCGACGCGTTCTACCTGCTGATCTTCAGCTACGCCACCGACGCGCTGATGGACACCCTGGGCCTGGACAGCGACAACCGTGAAGCCAGCGGCCACTCATTGTTCACCCTGGAGCTGCATCTGAACTACCTGCACGAAGTGAAACTGGGCGCCGAGGTTGAAGTGCACACCCAACTGATCGCCCATGACGCCAAGCGCCTGCACCTGTATCACAGCCTGCACCGGGTGGGCGATGACAAGGAACTGGCCGGCAATGAACAGATGCTGCTGCACGTCGATCTGGCCGGGCCGCAAGCTACACCGTTCACCGAGGCCACGCTGCAACGGCTCGACGCGATCAGCGCTGCACAGGCCGAGCTGCCAAGGCCCGCCCTGCTTGGCCGTGTCATCGGTTTGCCGGCAAAAAAAGCCCCGAGCCAGCCGTGACTGGATCGGGGCAGAGGGGCCTTGTGTGAGCTGTGCATCTGGAGGGTGACCAAACCGTCAAGCTGCGTGCCTGGGATCAGTGTGCCTATTAACCGTATTGCCAAGTGACCCGAAAACGACCTGTTCATAGCCATCCAAGCCATTGCTCGATTCTGCTCTTGCCCACCCAGCGGGGGCCAACCAGAATCCAGGTCAATCCCTGTTCCCTACACCAGGATAAACGTCATGATGCACGCGGATTTGATTGACCAGGATGACCTGCTGAGCCAACTGCGCTCGCTGGGTTTTGAAGTATCCAGCGGTACCACCGCCGAGCAGGCGTGTGAATGTGCGGTGCGCGGTTTGAGCGAGGCGCGGGCCAAGGCGCTCAAGGGCATGGTTGAAAAAATGTACAGCGGCAGTGCGACGATTTTGCCGGCGGTACGCCAGGCGATCGACAAGCAGTTGTTGCCGGCGCTGATGCAATTCAAACAGAACTCCGGCGCCTGAAAATACCGCTATCGCAGGCAAGCCAGCTCCCACAGGAGAACGCATTCCAAGGTGGGAGCTGGCTTGCCTGCGATGCAGACGACTCGGTTTAGAGCCTTACACTGGCAAACGTCGACTCGTTCCTGGCCTGGCTCAACGCCGACATCGGCCCCGACAACGGTGACAACACCAGTGCCTGCGGAATCGACATCATCGCTACTTGCTGGGTGGTGTTGGAGCCAACACGTTCATCGCGTGGCGGTATGCCGAAGTATTCGCGGTAGCACTTGGAGAAGTGCGGCGTCGACACGAACCCGCACACCGACGCCACTTCGATGATCGACATCGGTGTTTGCTTGAGCAACTGCCGTGCACGGATCAGGCGCAGCTTGAGGTAATAACGCGACGGCGAGCAGTGCAGGTATTTCTGGAACAGCCGCTCCAACTGGCGGCGCGACACGGCGACATACACCGCCAGTTCATCCAGGTCGATCGGCTCTTCCAGGTTGGCTTCCATCAGCGCGACGATTTCCTGCAGCTTCGGCTGGTTGGTGCCGAGCATGTGCTTGAGCGGCACGCGCTGGTGATCCTGTTCGTTGCGGATGCGTTCGTAGACGAACATCTCGGAGATGGCAGCCGACAATTCACGGCCGTGGTCGCGGCTGATCAGGTGCAGCATCATGTCCAACGGCGCAGTGCCGCCGGAGCTGGTGGAGCGGTTGCGGTCGAGCGTGAACAGACGCGTGCTCATCGCGACGCGCGGAAAGGCTTCCTGCATCGACGCCAGGCATTCCCAGTGCACGCTGCAATCAAAACCATCGAGCAAACCCGCGCAGGCCAAGGCCCAACTGCCGGTACACACCGCGCCTAGGTGCCGGGACTGGCGCGCCTGGCCTTGCAGCCACGACACATGCTCACGAGTGACAGTGCGTTGGATACCCACGCCGCCGCACACGATGACGGTGTCCAGGGCCGGGGCTTTGTGCATGGAGGCATCGGGAGTGATCTGCAGACCGTCGCTGGCCCACACTTGGTTACCGTCGACACTCAGAGTGGTCCAGCGATACAGCTCGCGGCCGGACAACTGGTTGGCCATACGCAGCGGTTCCACTGCCGAAGCCAGGGAAATCAGCGTGAAATTGTCCAGCAGCAGAAAGCCGATGGATTGAGGCGCACGGTTCTGGGGTTGGCCCCCGGAGTTGAACGACGTCATCGCGGTATCTCCTCACACAAAGCGGGTGATGGCCTCAGGCGAGGCTCTTGTTATTGCGCGCTCCCTGAAAAGGAGAGGCTTTGAATTGATAGAGCAAATGCCGTGCCTAAAATTGAATGGCTATTCAATAACTCCTGAAAACGACCTGTTGATGCGTCTATATAAGCCCGCACGTGGGGTGCGGGATATGACGTGAGAAGGGTGCTACTCAAAGCGTGTGAGCAAATCGGTAGCACTTGTGGGAAGGCGCTTTGCGGGCGTAGGACATGTCTGTCACCCAAAGCACAATGCGCAGGTGACGAGAGGGAAATCGTTTGGTAGCTACTTATCTGTTTGCGACGCGCTAAAAGGTGGCGTTTTTTAATCTGGTGTTCACTTTATGAGCAATTGTGTCTGCACTATTGCTATCGGGGGCAAGCCCCCTCCCACATTTTGAAGGTGTTCACAAATCAAGTGTGGGAGGGGGCAAGCCCCGATGCAGGCGACTGGGTCTCAGCACTCAACCGCACTCACCGCCAACCCACCGCGTGATGTCTCTTTGTACTTGTCATGCATATCGGCCCCGGTATCACGCATGGTGCGGATCACCCGGTCCAGGGAGATAAAGTGCTGGCCGTCGCCACGCAGGGCCATTTGCGCCGCGTTGATGGCCTTCACCGCCGCAATCGCATTGCGCTCGATACACGGCACCTGTACCAGGCCGCCGACCGGGTCGCAGGTCAGGCCGAGGTTATGTTCCAGGCCGATTTCAGCGGCGTTGCACACCTGCTCCGGCGTGGCACCTAGAATCTCCGCCAAGCCAGCTGCGGCCATCGCGCAAGCCGAGCCTACTTCACCCTGACAGCCGACTTCAGCACCGGAGATCGAAGCGTTCTTCTTGCACAAGATACCTACCGCCGCCGCGCCGAGCATATAGTCGACCACGTTGGCTTCGGTGACCTCCTCACTGAACTTCATGAAGTAGTGCAGCACTGCCGGGATGATCCCCGCCGCGCCATTGGTCGGCGCCGTCACCATGCGCCCACCGGCGGCGTTTTCTTCGTTGACCGCAAGGGCGAACAGGTTGACCCACTCCATGGCGCTCAAGGTCGAGCCGATCACATTGGGTTTGCCCAGCTCTTGCAAACTGCGATGCAACTTGGCGGCGCGACGGCGCACATTGAGGCCGCCGGGCAGGATGCCTTCGTGCTTGAGGCCCTGCTCCACGCAATCCTGCATGGCGCGCCAGAGTTTCATCAGGCCGCTGCGGATTTCTTCTTCGGAGCGCCAAGTCTTTTCGTTCGCCAGCATCAGTTCGGCGACGCGCAGGTTGTGGGTCTTGCACAGCTGCAACAGCTCCACCGCACTGGAAAAATCGTAAGGCAATTCGGTGCGGTCCATATCGGCCACGCCGCTTTGGGCCTGGGCCTCATCCACCACAAAGCCGCCGCCGACCGAATAGTAGGTATCGCGATGCAGTTCGCCGTCATCACCCCATACCACCAGGGTCATGGCGTTGGGGTGGAACGGCAGGTTCTCGTCGAGCAAGCGCATGTCCCGCGCCCACACAAATGGCACCGGCAAACGGCTGTCCAGCAACAGGGTGTCGGTTTCACGCAAGGTCTGAATGCGTACGCCGATTTGCGAGGGGTCGATTGCGTCCGGCCACTCGCCCATCAGGCCCATGATGGTTGCGGTGTCACTGCCATGGCCGATGCCAGTGGCAGACAACGAGCCGTACAGTTGCACTTCGACACGCCGAACCCGTTCCAACAGTTCACGCTCACGCAACGCCTGCACGAACAACGCCGCGGCGCGCATGGGGCCCACAGTGTGAGAACTCGAAGGCCCGATGCCGATCTTGAACAGGTCGAAAACGCTGATAGCCATTAACGTGTAACTCCTCGATAAGCGCGGGTCGGGCTTGAACGAGGTGCTACGCTCAGATCGCCCAGATGGCGGCATCATCAAGCTTTTGTTGCTCGCCTCGGCGTCTCACACCGACGCATCCATGCTCACCAGCGTCGCTCGCGTGCGAACGCCTGTTTTGGCCGTTTTTTGCGGTGCAGATGGGTAAAAACAGCAGTTTTACCTTGGGAAAAAGCTGTAAGCGACGTCATCGGTACTGGATGCGACCCTCCCTGTACTGGATACGACGCCCCCTGTAGGCGTCAGATTTTCACTGGTACATGATCAGTCTCGACTCGTTTGCAAGGCATCGCGCCAGAGCTGTTGTCGCACGCTCCAACCGCAACACTTATAAAGCGCGGCGAATGCCGCCAGAAAAGACACAGGAGTCTACCCCGATGAAAGGTTCACCCTCGTTGTTGTTGGCCGCCATGCTGAGTCTGCCCGTCATGGCACACGCCGCAGAACCGGAACAGTGCAAGACCGTCAACTTCTCCGATGTCGGCTGGACCGACATCACCGTCACCACCGCGACCACCAGCGAAATCCTCAAGGGCCTGGGCTACAAGCCGCGCACCACGATGATTTCGGTACCGGTGACCTACAAGTCCCTGGCCGACGGCAAGAACATGGACATCTTCCTCGGCAACTGGATGCCGACCATGGAAAACGACATCAAGCAGTACCGTGATGCCGGCACCGTGGAAACCGTGCGCGCCAACCTGGAAAACGCCAAGTACACCCTGGCGGTCCCACAGGCGCTGTACGACAAAGGCCTGAAAGACTTCGCCGATATCGACAAATTCAAGGATGAGCTGGGCGGCAAGATCTACGGTATCGAGCCGGGCAACGACGGCAACCGCACTATCCAGACACTGATCGACAAAGACGCCTTCGGTCTCAAGACCGCCGGCTTCAAGGTGGTCGAGTCCAGCGAAGCCGGGATGCTCTCCCAGGTTGAACGCGCCTCCAAGCGCAACCAGGCCATTGTGTTCCTCGGCTGGGAACCGCACCCGATGAACACCCGCTTCAAGATGAAGTACCTGACCGGCGGCGACGATTCGTTCGGCCCCAACTATGGCCAGGCCACCATCTACACCAACACCCGCAAGGGCTACACCCAGGAATGCAGCAACGTCGGCCAGTTGCTGAAAAACCTGGTGTTCACGCTGGACATGGAAAGCACCCTGATGGGTAACGTCCTGGACGACAAGATGAAGGCCGATGCTGCCGCCAAGGCCTGGCTGCAAAAGAACCCCCAAGTGCTCGACACCTGGCTCGCCGGTGTCACCACCGTCGATGGCAAACCAGGGCTCGATGCCGTCAAAGCTTACCTCGCCAAATAGCACCCGCTGACCCCGGGCCGGTGCGCTGGCCCGGGATGTTTTCCCCTTCGCATGTGGACATTCACTACCATGCTGACTGAACAGAAAATCCCTCTAGGCCAGTACATCGCTGCCTTCGTCGACTGGTTGACCCAACACGGTGCCAACTATTTCGACGCAATCGCATCGACACTGGAAACGATGATCCACGGCGTGACGTTTGCGCTGACCTGGTTCAATCCGCTGGCATTGATCGGTCTGATTGCGCTGCTGGCTCACTTTATTCAACGCAAATGGGGCCTGACGGTGTTTGTCATTGCCTCCTTCCTGCTGATCCTCAACCTGGGGTACTGGCAGGAAACCATGGAAACCCTCGCGCAGGTGCTGTTCGCCACCCTGGTCTGCGTGGTCATCGGCGTGCCGCTGGGTATTGTTGCCGCGCACAAGCCGATGTTCTACACCATGATGCGGCCGGTGCTCGATCTGATGCAGACCGTACCGACCTTCGTCTACCTCATCCCTACCCTGACCCTCTTCGGGCTGGGTGTGGTGCCCGGGCTGATTTCCACGGTGGTGTTCGCGATTGCCGCGCCGATCCGCCTGACCTACCTAGGTATCCGCGATGTGCCGCAAGAGCTGATGGACGCCGGTAAAGCCTTTGGCTGCTCGCGCCGCCAGTTACTCTCGCGCATCGAGTTGCCCCACGCCATGCCGAGCATCGCCGCCGGCATTACCCAATGCATCATGCTGTCGTTGTCGATGGTGGTGATCGCCGCCCTGGTGGGTGCCGACGGCCTCGGCAAGCCGGTGGTCAACGCACTGAACACCGCTGACATCGCCCTGGGCTTTGAAGCGGGCCTGGCGATCGTCTTGCTGGCCATCATGCTCGACCGTATCTGCAAACAACCCGACGCTAAAGTAGGGGGTGATGCATGAGCATTATCCGATTCGACAATGTCGACGTGATCTTTTCCAAAGACCCACGCGAAGCGCTCAAGCTGCTGGACCAGGGCATGAGCCGTAACGAAATTCTGAAGAAGACCGGGCAGATTGTCGGCGTTGAAAAGGCCAGCCTGGATATCGAGAAAGGCGAGATCTGTGTGCTGATGGGCTTGTCGGGTTCCGGCAAGTCAAGCCTGCTGCGCTGCATCAACGGCCTCAACACCGTCAGCCGTGGCCAACTGTTTGTAGAGCATGAAGGTCGCCAGATCGACATCGCCTCCTGCACCCCCGCCGAGTTGAAAATGATGCGCACCAAACGCATCGCCATGGTGTTCCAGAAGTTCGCCCTGATGCCTTGGCTGACGGTACGCGAGAACATCAGCTTCGGCCTGGAAATGCAGGGCCGTCCGGAGAAGGAACGGCGCACGCTGGTGGATGAAAAGCTTGAACTGGTGGGCCTGAGCCAATGGCGCAACAAGAAGCCCGATGAGCTGTCCGGCGGTATGCAGCAACGCGTCGGCCTGGCCCGCGCCCTGGCGATGGACGCCGATATCCTGCTGATGGACGAACCCTTCTCGGCCCTCGACCCGCTGATTCGCCAAGGTTTGCAGGATGAGCTGCTGGAGCTGCAACGCAAGTTGAGCAAGACCATCGTGTTCGTCAGCCACGACCTGGATGAAGCGCTGAAACTGGGCAGCCGTATCGCGATCATGAAAGACGGCAAGATCATCCAGTACAGCGTGCCGGAAGAGATCGTGCTGAACCCGGCGGACGACTATGTACGCACCTTCGTCGCCCACACCAACCCACTGAACGTGCTGTGCGGACGCAGCCTGATGCGCACGCTGGACAACTGCAAGCGCGTGAACGGTTCGGTGTGCCTTGATCCGGGTGGTGACTCGTGGCTGGACCTGGCCGAAGGCAACACCATCCAGGGCGCACGCCAGAATGGCGTGGCGATGAACCTGCAGAATTGGGCGCCGGGGCAAGCGGTGGAAGGTCTGGGCCGGGTACCGACGCTGGTGGACTCCAACATCGGTATGCGCGATGCGTTGCAGATTCGCTACCAGACGGGGAACAAGCTGGTGTTGCATGACAACAACAAGGTGGTGGGGATCTTGGGTGACAGTGAGCTCTACCATGCCCTCTTAGGCAAGAACCTGGGCTAGCAAACACTGCAAAGCAAAATGTGGAAGGGGGCTTGCCCCCTCCCACATTCAAAGCACCACCAGGCTTCGACTATCAGCTATAGACACGGCCAAGGAGCTGCCGATGGCTTTCAAACTGATCGAGCACATCCCGGGTGATCTGTTCCTGGGTGAAGCCCATCAGGTCGTATTCCTGAGGCCCGTTGTGCAGGTACACCTCGGCACGGTAATAACGGGTGCGCTCTTCTTCAGGCAAGTCAGCCGGCGCCGACGAGTAAGCATCCAGGCTCACTTCGTAGACAAACGGGTTGCCCTCTTCCATCTCGATGCGCACACCAATGCAGCGCTTGGATTTGCCCAGCAGTGTCTGCACTTCCAAACCTTGCTCACGCAGCGCAACCGCCGCTTCTTCCAGCGCCGGCGTTACGTGCTTGTCCATAAAGCGTTGCACGGTGGCCTGGCTCGGTTGCAGGTCCAGCGCCGTCAAGCGCTCGCTGAACCCACGACGCCCGCGTTCAGCCAGTTGCGCCTGCTCCTGTTCGATGGCCACGTCCTGGCGCATCGCCTTGTGCAAACCGAACATAAAGAAGATCAGCACCACCGAGAACGGCAGCCCTGCCAGCACTACCATGGTTTGCATGGCTTCGAAGTTGCCGGCAAACAACAGACCGATCGTCACCAGCGTAATGACCGCCGACCAGAAGATCCGCAACCAGTGCGGCGCATCTTCGTCCACATTGCCGCCTTTGCAGGACAGATTGGCCATCATCACCGCGCCGGAATCCGCCGGGGTCAGGAACAACACAAAGCCCACGAAGATCGATACGCCGATAACAATTTTCGATGCTGGGTAATGCTCAAGCAGTTGGTAGATGGCCATGGACGGCTGCTCCAGAGCCGTCTTGCCCAACTCCACCGCCCCGTGGTTCAACACCAGGTCCAGGGCCGAGTTACCGAAGATCGACAGCCACGCCAGGGTAAAGCCCAGCGGGATAAGCAGTACGCCCGCCACCAGTTCACGCACGGTACGGCCACGGGAAATACGCGCGATGAACATGCCCACAAATGGCGCCCAGGAAATCCACCAGGCCCAGTAGAACAGGGTCCACAGGCCCATCCAGCGCTCGGTCTTGTCGGCGTCGCCTTCGTACACATACAGGTCGAAGGTTTTCAGAATGATGCCGTTGAGGTAATCGCCGGTGTTCTGCACCAGGCCGTTGAGCAGGTGCAGGGTCGGGCCGAACAGCAGCACGAAGATCAGCAAGCCGCTGAACAGCACGATATTGAGGTTGGACAGGCGGCGAATGCCGTTCTCCACGCCCGATACAGCAGCGATGGTCGCTACGGTGCTCATCACGATGATCACGATCAGCAAGTTAGTGTTGCTGTGCTCCATGCCGAACAGGTTTTCCAACCCCGACGACACCTGCATCGAGCCGATACCCAGGTTGGTCACCAGCCCCAGCAAGGTGACGAACATGCCGAAACCGTCTACCGCATGGCCGGCCGCGCCCTTCACCCAACGCTCGCCCACCAATGGGTACAGCGCCGAACGCAAGGCCAGCGGCTGGTTATGGCGGTAGGCAAAGTACGCCACGGCCAAACCGACCAGGGCATAGATCGCCCAGCCGTGCAGGCCCCAGTGCAGAAAGGTCAGTTGCAGCGCCTGGCGTGCCGCGCCATTGCTGGCCGCTGCGCCTTCGGGCGGGTTGAAGTAGTGGTCCAGCGGCTCGGACGCACCGAAATACAACAGCGAAATGCCGATGCCCGACGAGAACAACATGCCGGCCCAGGCGCCGTAGCTGAAGTCCGGGGTGTCGTCCTTACTACCCAGTTTCAATTTCCCGTAGGACGAAAACGCCAGGCCGACCACAAACACCAGGTAGGCGGCGATAACCACCATGTAGTACCAGCCGAAGCTTTTCGACAGCCACGCCTGGGCTACGCCGAGCAGGCGCCCGGCCTCCTGCGGGGCGATGATCAGAATGGCGGTCAATATCAGAATCAGCGCGGTGGAGGTGTAGAACACCCAACCGTTGACCCGGACCTTTTCCGGCGGGGTCTTTATAAGAGAGGCAGAACTCATGGCGCAGATGCTCCAGGCAGTGCGAGAGAGAAACACAAGGCAACGGTTATCCCGGGACATCGATTTTTCGGCAGTCGACGGACGGGTGTTATAAAGACACCCCGAAAATTCTTGAGCCCGCCGAAGCGGTGATCAGGCTCTGAAGTGGCCTGTTTCAAGGGTTTTTGCAGGTGTCAGAGGTTGCAGCTCGCAGGTAGGAAATATCTGTAGGCAGCGACCATTTGTCGCAGATCTTATTCTTTGTTGATTGAACGTTCAATCAAAACAAAATAGACTGGCCCTCAAGCCGACGGACGTGGATCGCCCATCGGCAGGCCTAAGGAGAGGTGCTACATGCCCAAGGTCGGTATGCAACCCATACGCCGCCAGCAGTTGATCGAAGCCACCTTGACGGCCATCGATCAGGTCGGAATGGGAGATGCCAGCATTGCGCTGATTGCGCGGCTGGCCGGCGTCTCGAACGGCATCATCAGTCACTACTTTCAGGACAAGAACGGCCTGATCGCAGCGACCATGCGCTACCTGATGAATGCGTTGATCGAGAACGTCCACGAACGCAGGCGTGCCTTGAAGGAAGACAGCCCACGGGCACACCTTCAGGTGATCATCGAAGGCAACTTCGACGCCAGCCAGGTCAATGGCCCGGCAATGAAAACCTGGCTGGCCTTCTGGGCCACCAGCATGCACCACCCGTCATTGCACAGGTTGCAGCGGATCAACGATCACCGTCTGTATTCCAACCTGTGTTGCCAGTTCCGCCGTGCGATGCCGTTACCCGAGGCACGCAGCGCAGCCCGCGGCCTGGCGGCTTTGATCGACGGTTTGTGGTTGCGCGGCGCCCTGTCGGGAGACGCTTTCGACACGGAGCAAGCGCAACGGATCGCTTACGAATACATGGATTTCCAATTGGCCAAGCAGGTGAGTTAGAGCACTTATAAACGCTCAACCCCTGAACGTCCGCCGCTCAGTGTTGCCACAACTCCATGGCCCACTGTACGGCGGGTAACGCCAACCACTTATGCACTTGCGAGGACTTTATGGCCCGTTTCGACCTGCAAAAACTCTACATTGACGGCGGCTACAGCGACGCTGGCAGCGATGCCACCTTCGAAGCCATCAACCCGGCTAACGGTGAAGTTCTCGCCCAAGTGCAACGCGCCACGAAAGAAGACGTCGAGCGTGCCGTGGTCAGCGCTGAAAAGGGCCAGAAAATCTGGGCTGCCATGACCGCCATGGAGCGTTCGCGCATCCTGCGTCGTGCTGTCGACATCCTGCGCGAGCGCAACGATGAACTGGCCGCCCTGGAAACACTGGACACCGGTAAAGCCTTCTCCGAAACCAAGTACGTCGACATCGTCACCGGCGCCGACGTGCTGGAATACTACGCAGGCCTGGTGCCAGCCATCGAAGGCGAGCAGATCCCGCTGCGCGACACCTCCTTCGTCTACACTCGCCGCGAGCCGCTGGGTGTAGTCGCCGGTATCGGCGCGTGGAACTACCCGATCCAGATCGCCCTGTGGAAATCCGCCCCGGCCCTGGCCGCAGGCAACGCGATGATCTTCAAGCCAAGCGAAGTCACCTCGCTGACCACCCTGAAACTGGCCGAGATCTACACCGAAGCCGGCGTTCCGGCTGGCGTGTTCAACGTACTGACCGGCAGCGGCCGTGAAGTCGGCACCTGGTTGACCGAGCACCCGCGCATCGAGAAAGTCTCGTTCACCGGCGGCACCGACACCGGCAAGAAAGTCATGGCCAGCGCCTCGAGCTCGTCGCTCAAGGAAGTGACCATGGAACTGGGCGGCAAGTCGCCACTGATCGTGTTCGAAGACGCCGACCTGGATCGCGCCGCCGATATCGCGATGATGGCCAACTTCTACAGCTCCGGCCAGGTCTGCACCAACGGCACTCGTGTGTTCGTGCCCAAGCATCTGCAAGCTGCGTTTGAAGCCAAGATTGTCGAGCGCGTTGCGCGCATCCGTGTCGGCGACCCGCAGGACGACAACACCAACTTCGGCCCGCTGGTCAGCTTCGCCCACATGGAAAGCGTGCTGGGCTACATCGCCAAAGGTAAGGAAGAAGGCGCCCGCCTGCTGTGCGGCGGCGATCGCCTGACCGACGGCGACTTCGCCAAAGGCGCCTTCGTGGCTCCGACCGTGTTCACCGACTGCACCGATGAGATGACCATCGTGCGTGAAGAAATCTTCGGCCCAGTGATGAGCATCCTCACCTACGAGACCGAAGAAGAAGTGATCCGTCGCGCCAACGACACCGACTTCGGTCTGGCTGCCGGCCTGGTGACCAAGGACCTGAACCGCGCCCACCGCGTGATTCATCAACTGGAAGCGGGTATCTGCTGGATCAACGCCTGGGGCGAGTCCGACGCCAAGATGCCGGTCGGTGGCTACAAGCAATCCGGTGTGGGCCGTGAGAACGGGATCAGCTCGCTGAACAACTTCACCCGCATCAAATCGGTACAGGTTGAGCTGGGCGATTACGCCTCGGTGTTCTAACACCCGAGCCTTGTATTGCCTGTAAGGCCGCCATCGGGGGCAAGCCCCCTCCCACCTTTGACTGTGTGAACCCGATCAAATGTGGGAGGGGGCTTGCTCCCGATGAGGCCCGACCTGACTAGACTTCAAAGAGGGTGCATCCAATGTCCCAAGAATACGATTACATCATTGTGGGTGCCGGCTCCGCCGGTAACACCCTGGCGACCCGTCTGACCGAAGACGAAGGCGTCACCGTTTTGCTGCTGGAGGCCGGTGGCCCGGACTACCGCCTCGACTTCCGTACCCAGATGCCCGCCGCCCTGGCTTTCCCGCTGCAAGGCCGCCGCTACAACTGGGCCTACGAAACCGATCCTGAGCCCCACATGGACGGCCGCCGGATGGAATGCGGGCGCGGCAAGGGCCTGGGTGGTTCTTCGCTGATCAACGGCATGTGCTATATCCGTGGCAATGCCATGGACTATGACAACTGGTCGAAGCTGCCCGGTCTGGAAGACTGGACCTACCTCGATTGCCTGCCGTATTTCCGCAAGGCAGAAACCCGCGATATTGGCCCGAACGACTACCACGGTGGCGAAGGCCCGGTCAGCGTGACTACGCCGAAAGCGGGCAACAACCCGTTGTTCCACGCCATGGTCGAAGCCGGCGTACAAGCCGGTTACCCGCGTACCGAAGACTTGAACGGTTACCAGCAAGAAGGCTTCGGCCCGATGGACCGTACCGTCACGCCGAATGGCCGTCGCGCCAGCACCGCACGCGGTTACCTGGACACGGCTAAAAAGCGTTCGACCCTGACCATCGTCACCCATGCCCTTACCGACAAAGTGTTGTTCGAAGGCAAGCGTGCCGTTGGCGTGCGCTACCTGATCGGTGCCGCCGAAGAGCGCGTTGAAGCCCGTGCGCGTAAAGAAGTATTGGTGTGCAGCGGTGCAATCGCTTCGCCGCAGTTGTTGCAACGCTCCGGTGTCGGCCCGGCCAAGCTGCTGGAAAGCCTCGACATCCCGGTGGTCCACGACCTGCCGGGCGTCGGCGAAAACCTGCAGGATCACCTTGAACTGTACCTGCAATATGCGTGCACCCAGCCGGTGTCGCTGTACCCATCGCTGCTCTGGTACAACCAGCCAGCCATCGGTGCCGAGTGGCTGTTCAACGGCACTGGCATTGGCGCCAGCAACCAGTTCGAAGCCGGCGGTTTTATCCGTTCGCGTCCGGAATTCGAATGGCCGAACATCCAGTACCACTTCCTGCCGGTCGCGATTAACTACAACGGCAGCAACGGTGTGAAAGAGCACGGTTTCCAGGCACACATGGGCTCCATGCGTTCGCCAAGCCGTGGCCGCGTGCAACTGAAGTCGAAGAACCCACGGGACTACCCGAGCATCCTCTTCAACTACATGGCCACCGAGCAGGACTGGCAGGAGTTTCGCGATGGCATCCGCCTGACCCGTGAAATCATGCAGCAGCCGGCACTGGATCAATACCGTGGCCGCGAAATCAGCCCGGGTATTGAAGTGCAAACCGATGAGCAGCTCGACAAGTTCATCCGCGAGCACGCCGAAACCGCGTTCCACCCGTCCTGCTCGTGCAAGATGGGCACCGACGAGATGGCCGTAGTGGATGGCGAAGGCCGCGTGCATGGCATGCAGGGTCTGCGTGTAGTCGATGCGTCGATCATGCCGATCATCACCACCGGTAACCTGAACGCGCCGACGATCATGATCGCCGAAAAAATCGCCGACAAGATCCGTGGCCGCAAGCCACTGCCGCGCAGCACCGCCGACTACTACGTGGCAGGCGATGCGCCGGTTCGTGGCAAGCCGATGCGTGAAGTAGGGCCTACTGCGCAGTAACTGATACACCGCGGCGCCTTCATCGGGAGCAAGCCCCCTCCCACATTTGACTGTATTTGCACATCTGAATTTGTGAACACAGTCAGTGTGGGAGGGGGCTTGCCCCCGATGAGGCCCTGACAGACACCACAAAACCTCCCCCTCTACACTTTCCTTGATCAGCTCCCAGCCCCGGCCTACTCTGTTGGCCTGCCGCGCGCCGAGCCGCCCACAAGGAAGGCCCCATGTTCGAACACCACGCCACCCTCAAACAGCACTTCAGTGCCCTGCGCACCCGTGCCGAATTCTTCTCCCTGCGCTACGTACGCGAATCCGGTCAGTACCTGTCGGTACGCAAGAACGTCGCCGAACCACCACACCTGAGCCACGATGAAGGCGCCATGCTTACCGTGCGTCTCAATGGCGTGGAAGCCTATGCCGCGACCAACGACATTTCCCTTACCGGCCTGCAAGCGGCCCTTGAGCGCGCCGAACAGCAAGCCCGGCTGATCCAGCCCCACGCCCTGCTCGACCTGCACCAGCAGCCGGTTTCCAATGAAGTCGCCGACTACCTGTCTCCGGACCTTGATCAGCCCTTCCCGTCCCTGAGCGACTGCTACCAATTGCTCGGCGATGAATCTGCCGCCGTGCCCAAGGATGAACGCCTGGTGACTTGGGAAGTCAGCCTGGGCACCACCCATGTTGAGCAGATCTACCTCAACAGCGCCGGCGCGCAACTACGTCAGGCCCAGCGCTTCGTCTTCCCTGGCCTGAGTGTCACCGCCTTCGACGGCACCGACAGCCAGACCCGCACCCTGGGCGGTACCAACTTCGGCCAGCAAGGCAGTGCCGGTGTGATCCAGCGCTTTGGCCTGGTGGGCGCCGCCCGCAAGGTGGCCGACGAAGCCCTGCAATTGCTGCTCGCACCCAATACGCCCCACGGCCAACGTGACCTGCTGCTGATGCCCGACCAGATGATCCTGCAGATCCACGAGTCCATCGGCCATCCGCTGGAACTCGACCGCATCCTCGGTGACGAGCGTAACTACGCCGGCACCAGTTTTGTGAAGGCCAGCGACTTCGGCCATCTGCAATACGGCTCACCGCTGCTTAACGTGACCTTCGACCCGGACATCCCCGAACAGCTCGCCAGCTACAGCCATGACGACGACGGCACCCGCGCCAGCAAGCAATTCCTGATCCGCGATGGCCTGCTGCTCAAGCCCCTGGGCGGTGCGTTGTCGCAATTTCGCGCCGACTTGCCAGGCGTTGCCAACAGCCGCGCCTGCGGTTGGAACCGCCCGCCCATCGACCGCATGGCTAACTTGAATATCGAGGCCGGCGATAAAAGCATGGAGCAACTGGTGGGTGGCATTGAAAACGGCATCCTGATGTCGACCAACCGTTCGTGGTCCATCGACGATGCGCGCAACAAGTTCCAGTTCGGTTGCGAGTGGGGCCAGTTGATTGAAAACGGCGAACTCAAGGGCGTGCTGAAGAACCCCAACTATCGGGCAATTTCCGCGCAATTCTGGCGCAACCTCAGCGCGGTCGGCGACGCCAGCACCTTCAAGGTATTGGGCACGCCCAACTGCGGCAAGGGCGAGCCCAACCAGGTGATCCGCGTTGGCCATGCGTCGCCGGCCTGTGTATTCAGTAACATTGACGTATTTGGGGGCGATGCCTGATGAACCACTTCAAGGCACTGGTGGACTGGCTCAAGCAGGCCGTCACCGACAAGGAGCAGTTCCACCTGGGTTACGCGGATGAATCGTCCGAGTTCGTGCGTTTTAACCACGCACAGGTGCGCCAGGCCGGCCAAGTGCAACAGGCCAGCCTGAACCTCAAGCTGATCAACGATGGCCGCCACGCCGACCTGGGCATCACCCTGTCCGGCGAGGCGGCACTGGATCGCCAGCGTCTGGCCGATGCCCTGCAACAGCTGCGTGAAACCTTGCCGCTGCTGCCACGTGATCCGTACCTGCTGCTCAACCACAACGCCTGGCAAAGCAGCAACGAACAGCGACGGCCGCTGCCGGCGCTGGCCCAGGTGCTGGACGATATCAGCCAGGCTGCCGACGGCGTCGACCTGGTCGGTTTCTACGCCGCCGGCCCCATCAGCCGTGGTTTCGCCAGTTCCTCGGGCGCGTTCGGCTGGCATTGCGCCAACAGCTTCAACTTCGATTTCAGCCTGTTCCACGCCAATGGCGAAGCGGTCAAGGCCAGCTACGCAGGGCACACCTGGGACAGCGCCGAATTTGCCGCACGCTTTCAACAGGCCCGCGAGCAACTGGCGTTTCTGGGGCGGCCGCTGCACAAGCTGGCGCCCGGCCAATACCGTGCCTACCTTGCACCGCCAGCGCTGGAAGAAATCATCAGCATCATTACCTGGGGTGGTTTTTCGGCCCAGGCCATCGCCAGCAAAGGCAGTTCGTTGCAGCGCCTGTATGCCGGTGAACAATCACTGAGCCCGCTGGTGACAATCAATGAACAGATCAGCGGTTCCCTGAGCCAGGCGTTTTCCACCGAAGGCTACCCGCGCGGGGATGTGCCCCTGATCCGGGCAGGCAAGGCCGAGGGTCAGTTGATCAACTCTCGCAGCGCCGCCGAATACGGTTTGAGCACCAACGGCGCCAGCAGCGACGAGTCGCCCAGCGCCTTGCAAATGGCGGCAGGCAGCCTGGCCCAGGCCGATATCCTCAAGCAGTTGGGCACCGGGTTATATATCAGCAACCTCTGGTACCTGAACTATTCCGACCTGCCAGCGGCGCGCCTGACCGGCATGACGCGCTTCGCCACGTTCTGGGTGGAAAACGGCGAAATCAAGGCGCCGGTCAGCACCATGCGTTTTGATGACAGTGTCTATCAGTTGCTCGGCTCGCAACTTGAGGCCCTGACCGCTGATCGGGAGTTGCTGCTCTCGGCCAGCACTTACAGCCAGCGCAATACCGCCTCCAACCTGCTGCCGGGTGCCTTGGTCAAGTGCCTGACCTTGACGCTGTGAAACTTTCACAGCCCGCGTAAAAACTAATGGCAGCCACTCCGGCTGCCATTAGTTATATAAGTGTCCGGCTATTTCCCTTCCTGCGTACAAACCGACCCAAGGCCGGATTTATCCTGCATCCAAAACCAATCGAGGTCACTCTCTGTAACCTATCCTCTCACCTATAGCGGGAACGCATTGCAGCAACAGGACACTTACAACAGTGATTCATTTGCGGGCAACCCACTATCAACTGCGGAGCATACTTATGAGCCTGAGCATTTCGACGCCCACCGGCAGTCATCGGTCGAGCGTAAATAGCTATTCACAAACAAAGGGCAAATCCGCAAATAACACGTCGAGCGCTGAAAACAAACTATTGTCTTCACACCTCCTCCGCGCCGTGCCTACCGAAACACCCGCAACACATGTCATGTCAGGAAAAGATAGAGGCGCCCCACCCAGTAACTTGTGGACTGGCTTGTATGCCACCTATGAAAAATACCCCTACTTTGGCCGTTATGACCACGATGACTGGGTGGCGGTAATTAAGGCCGCCATGTCGGGCCTCGGCCAGAGCCCCTTGAGTATTTTTGATGAAGTCAAGGACACCGGAAACGGCTACAACATCACCATGAAAGACGGCTTCAAACTGCATATATCCAACGATGAACTAGCACTGGCTACCCACCATGCCAAGTTTGCGGGCGACGATGAGGGCATGCTAAAAGATGCACGCTTTATTTTTGCGATCATGAATAAACGCAAGCACCTTGAAGCACAATACAACTACAGAAAAATCGATTATCGCACCCATATTCACCAACACAGCTTTGGTGCTGTTCTGAGTTCTTCTGATTACGGGATCAGCGGGTACGAGGGTTTAAAGCTTTTAGGGCTTGACTACCAACTACAGCATGTGTGGTCTCAGGACGTAGGGAACCAGGTAGCCGTACCGGCAATGAAGGTATTTTCGAGTAAGCGCGGCATGATTAATGACGGTTTTATGGAAAACTACGGGCACAAGAAAAAGGTACCACAATGGATAGAAAGCTTTATTGTCCTTAAGGCCCCCCACACCTCCATGCCGACGCCTATTGCGGTCCCTCAGATATCAACACCTTCCACCTTCACGCTCGAACCCCTTCCCCCTGAAGGTGATATTCAGGCCGACCATGAACTCCCGGAGCTTTCTGCCAAACGAAATGGACAGAAACCAGATAACCTGGTCACCGGGTTTTACACGCAAAGACCTTTTGTCTTTCAAGGTGAGACTTCAACCCACGCCGATGTCATAAAATTGCTGATGTCCAAGTTCGGGCAGAGCCCAACCGATGTTTTTTCAAATGTAAAATTCGCCCATAACGCCTATCAGGTCACCTTTAGGGACGGATTTGAATTGACCCTCTCGCGGGACGAACTTGAGCAAGCCCAACAACACTCCTTATTCATCGGGCACGATGATGGCATGATAAAGGACGCCAACTTCATCTTCGCAGCCTACATCAAACGTCAACAACTCCAGCCCCCCGTGCGTTCCTTTGGGCAGAGTTTCGAAGCAGCATTGATTGGCAACATTGATGGCCGTACGGTAAAAAATGTTCTGGAAGGGATGGGCGTGAGCTCATCTATTAAATACATGGAAAGAGCAGGCGATGCCGATGGCCTGACCGTGTTGATCGGCAGTAACGCTGGTGGGCTGTTCTACAACGGCAGGCTCATAAAGGAAGGTAAAAACCTTCCTGGGGATGAGAAGGTACACACCCACGGATATCAACTCGCATAATAATAAATCCTCACCGTCAGTTCTCAGACAACCTGTTCACCGACAGTCTCCTTTATGTACCCCGAGTCAATTACTATGAATATCGGTTTCTCTCCACTGAATGGCCTCAACTATCCAACCCCTTACGATAATAGTCGCATCAACAATCGCCACTTGGAAAAAGGCGAATTCAATGCTGCCTACACCCGCAAAGATGATGCCCCCGCCCGTACAATTGTTCGCTCGACCACCGACTCGGGCATCAGACCAAAAAACATATGGCGAGATTTCTTTCAAGTCACCGAAGGTAACTGTGTCACGGTGTCAGCCATCAAGGCGGCGATGGCCAAGTTCGGCAGCCATCCAGAGGGTATTTATAAAAAGATAACCCGGACACCTGAAGGTTATGACGTAGTGATGCGCGACGATGTCCGCATCACCCTGACCCATCAAGAACTGCTTCAAGCCATGGAGCACACAGGATTCGCTGGTAGCGGCAAGGTCTTGCGACATGCCGTTTTTCTATATGCGGCCAGCGCAAAGCGGGCGCAGAACGAAAACAATGACCACCGGGCCAGCCAGAACTTTAAGACCGCAATGGACACCTTGAACGACGGAGAACACCCTGGTGAAGCGTTAACACGCCTTGGGCTCAAGCACTCTATGCGCAGCGGCACTCTTGAGGAATTAAAAAATGGAGCGATAGGTACCCTTGCCAACTCCAGCCATTCTGTCGCCGTCATTGATGGCCATATCGACTTGTGGAGTATCAAAGTTCCTCTTGGCGACTCACCATTCGACAGTAAAGAAAATACCGTATTGGTGTTGGCTTAAATCAATCTTTGCCTGACTTGCCTGTAAGTGGACTCATCTGTCAGGCAAATCCCTTCCCACTGGTAAACTTTCTGCGGTGCTCTCATTTGGCGAATCCGCCTATTGTCCCCTCCCTGATTCCTCGTTATAAGGCTTGATGGCATCCCGCCACCCCACCCACGTGCCCGCACGTGATGCATGACCTTGCCTGGACTGGGCAAGCTGGAGCCTTCAGATGAACCATGGAAGTTTTGTCATAGAGAAGCTGTTCAAACACTACAACGTTCACGTAGAGCAGCTCGGTAACCATCCGCATAGAAAAACCGTATTGATGGTCAATGGCGCGCTGTCCACCACGCGCTCCTTTGCCCGCACCAGCAAATGCCTGGCCGAGCATTTCAATGTGCTGCTGTTCGACTTGCCGTTCTCCGGCTACTCGCGCGAGCACAACAACGACCTTGACCTGGTCACCAAGGACGACGAGGTGCAAATCCTGCGTGCCCTGGTGGAACGCTTTGAGGTCAACCATCTGGTGTCGGCCTCGTGGGGCGGCATCTCTACGCTGCTGACCCTGGCGCACAACCCGCCCTCCATCGAAAGCTCGGTGGTGATGGCCCTGGCGCCCAACCTCAACCAGGCCATGCTCGAATACGTGGAGCGCGTGCGCGTGTTGATCGAGGCCGATGACAAATCTGCGGTCGGCCACCTGCTCAACGAGACGGTCGGCAAATACCTGTCGCCGCGCCTCAAGCGCAACAACCATCGGCACCTGTCGACCATGGCCACTACCGAGTACCGCCAGGCGCGCTTTCACATTCACCAGGTCCTGGCCTTGGGCGATGGCAACTACTTGCCAGCGCTGCGACAGATCGAGACGCCGGTGCACTTTCTCAACGGTGCCCTGGACGAATACACCCCGGCCGCCGAGGCCCAGCTGTTCAAACAATATGTAGGCCGCAGCAGCTTTGCGGTGGCCGAGCATACCGGCCACCTGCTGGACCTGGAGTCTCGGGAGGCGGCGCTGGCAGTTCACCGTGCATTGCTGGATTTCCTGGTCGGAGAGCACGCAACGTTGTCGGACTTAGACGAACCGCCAGTGGGAAAAGGAGCGACGAATGGCGCATAATCGCCAACACATAGCCTGCTAATAAAAGGGTCCCCATGCCGAATCGTGCCCCTCTCGATGCCAAGACCGCCCGCTGGCTCCCCTGGGTGGTAGCGATTGCCTTCTTCATGCAATCGCTGGATGGGACGATCCTCAACACGGCCCTGCCGGCCATGGCTCGGGACCTCGCGGAGAACCCGCTGCGCATGCAGGGGGTGGTGATTGCCTACATGCTCACCGTCGCCCTGCTGATTCCCGCATCGGGCTGGATCGCTGACCGCTTTGGCACCAAGAAGATTTTCTTTGGCGCGATCATGCTGTTCAGCCTCGGCTCGCTGCTGTGCGCGTTGTCCAGCAGCCTGACCATGCTGGTGGGCGCACGGGTGATCCAGGGCTTGGGCGGTGCGCTGATGCTGCCGGTCGGGCGGCTGGTGGTGCTGCGCGCTTATCCACGTTCCGAGTTGGTGCGCATCATGGGCTTCATCACCATCCCCGGCCTGCTCGGCCCATTACTGGGCCCGACCATGGGCGGCTGGATGGTGCAATACCTGACCTGGCACTGGATCTTCCTGATCAACCTGCCGGTGGGCATGATCGGCTGCTATGCCGTGTGGAAATTCATTCCCGACCTGCGCGGCAGCGAACGCACGCGCTTCGACGGCCTGGGTTTCCTGCTGTTCGGCGCGGCAATGGTGCTGATCACCATCGCCATGGAGGGCCTGGGCGAACTGCACCTGCCGCACCTGCGGGTCATATTGCTGCTGTTCGGCGGGTTCGCCTGCCTGGCGGCGTACTGGCTGCGCGCCGGGCATATTGATAACCCGTTGTTCTCGCCGGTGCTGTTCAAGACCCGCACCTTTGCCGTCGGCATTCTGGGCAACCTGTTTGCGCGGTTGGGCAGCGGCGCACTGCCGTTCCTGGTACCGCTTCTGTTGCAGGTGGCACTGGGTTACTCGCCATCGGAAGCCGGGATGAGCATGTTGCCGCTTGCGGCGGCGGCGATGTTTGCCAAGTCCGTGGCAAGGCCGCTGATCGAGCGCCTCGGTTATCGCATCGTGCTGACCGGCAACACCTTGGCTCTGGGCATCATGCTGGCGAGCATGGGCCTGGTCAGCGAGCACACGCCCTACCCGCTGCTGCTGGCAATGCTGGCGGTGCTGGGGGCGATCAACTCGCTGCAATTCACGGCGATGAACACCGTGACCCTGATCGACCTCGACGACGCCCAGGCCAGCAGCGGCAACAGTTTGTTGTCGGTGGTGGCGCAGTTGTCCCTCAGCCTCGGCGTGGCCTGTGCCGGCGCGTTGCTTGGCGGGTTTACTGCCGAAGCCGGCAATGATGGTGTGGAGAGTGTCCTCGGCGCGTTCCAGTTGACCTTCCTCACCGTGGGCATCATGGCGATGCTGGCGGCGGCGATCTTCCTGCAATTGTCGCCAAAAGACGGCAAACGGGTGGTCAGCCGCGAGCACGATATCGAGCACTGACGGGCTTCTCGTCGAGAACTTGCGGGGAAAATCCCACAGGGCTGGTACACTGCGCGACATTTTGTTTTGCAGAGCCAGTCCCGTGACTACCATCGCCACCGCTTTTAATACTTTGCCCCTGTCCTCCGCCATGCTGGCTAACCTCGACTCGCTGGGTTACGTCGAGATGACGCAGATCCAGGCGCAAAGCTTGCCGGTGATCCTCAAAGGGCTGGACCTGATTGCCCAGGCCAAGACCGGCAGCGGCAAGACCGCCGCCTTCGGCATCGGCCTGTTGAACCCGATCAACCCACGTTACTTCGGTTGCCAGGCGCTGGTGATGTGCCCCACCCGTGAACTGGCCGACCAGGTCGCCAAGGAAATCCGTCGCCTGGCCCGTGCCGAAGACAACATCAAGGTGCTGACCCTGTGCGGCGGCGTGTCCCTCGGCCCGCAGATCGCCTCCCTGGAGCATGGCGCTCACGTCATCGTCGGCACTCCGGGCCGCATCCAGCAGCACCTGCGCAAAGGCTCGCTGGTACTGGATGGCCTGAACACCCTGATCCTCGACGAAGCCGACCGTATGCTCGACATGGGCTTCTACGACGCCATCGAAGACATCATCAGCAAGACCCCACCACGCCGCCAGACTTTACTGTTCTCGGCCACCTACCCGGTGAGCATCAAGCAGCTGGCGTCCAAGTTCATGCGTGCGCCGCAGCAGGTGAAGGCCGAGGCGTTCCACTCCGATGACCAGATCGAACAGCGCTTCTACGAAATCTCGCCGGAAGAGCGCATGGACGCGGTGACCAAGGTGCTCGCGCACTTCCGCCCGGCTTCCTGCGTGGCGTTCTGCTTCACCAAGCAGCAAGTGCAGGAAACTGTCGACCACCTGACAGCCAAAGGCATTTCCGCCGTCGGCCTGCACGGCGACCTGGAACAACGCGACCGTGACCAGGTACTGGCGATGTTCGCCAACCGCAGCACCTCGGTGCTGGTAGCTACCGACGTGGCTGCCCGTGGCCTGGACATCGACTCGCTGGACATGGTGATCAACGTCGAACTGGCCCGCGACTCGGAAATCCACATCCACCGCGTTGGCCGTACCGGTCGTGCTGGCGAGACCGGTATCGCCATCAGCCTGGTGGCGCCGTCCGAAGCGCACCGCGCCCAGGCCATCGAGCAACTGCAGAAGTCGCCGCTGAACTGGGACCAACTGGACAACCTCAAGCCGCAAAGCGGTGGCCCGCTACTGCCGCAGATGAGCACCCTGTGCATCGCCGCCGGGCGTAAAGACAAAGTCCGCCCAGGCGACATTCTGGGTGCATTGACCGGTGAAGCCGGCATTCCGGGCGCCCAGGTCGGCAAGATTGCGATCTTTGACTTCCAGGCATTCGTGGCCGTGGAACGCGGGATCGCCAAGCAGGCGTTGCAGCGCTTGAATGACGGCAAGATCAAAGGCCGGTCGTTGCGCGTGCGGATCCTGTAAATATCTCGCACACCAATGGAGATTCAAATGTGGGAGGGGGCTTGCTCCCGATAGCGGAGTCTCAGTCAATATAGATGTGACTGAACCACCGCCATCGGGAGCAAGCCCCCTCCCACATTTGACTGTATTTCAATTCAGAATTTGTATGAGGACACCGTTTTGCGCTCGACCGAAGTTGTAATCATTGGCGCCGGCGCGGCAGGCTTGATGTGCGCACTGACCGCCGCCGGGCGTGGGCGCAAAGTGATGCTGATCGACCACGCCAACAAGGCCGGCAAGAAGATCCTGATGTCCGGTGGCGGCCGCTGCAACTTCACCAATATGTACACCGAGCCTGCCAACTTCCTCTCGCATAACGCGCACTTCTGCAAGTCGGCCCTGGCGCGCTACACCCAGTGGGATTTCATTGGGCTGGTGGCCAAGCACGGTGTGCCGTACCACGAGAAAAAACTCGGCCAGCTGTTCTGCGATAACAAGTCCAGCGACATCCTCGGCATGTTGCTCGATGAGTGCATCCAGACCGGCGTGAGCCTGCACCTGGACACCTCCATCGAGGAAATCGCCAGGCTCGATAGCGGCTACCAATTGCAGACCACGCTCGGCGAGTTGCACTGCGAGTCGCTGGTGATTGCCACCGGTGGCTTGTCGATCCCCACATTGGGCGCCACCGGTTTTGGCTATCAAGTGGCCAAGCAATTTGGCCACGAACTGCTGCCAACCCGCGCCGGGCTGGTGCCGTTTACCATCACCGACCAGCTCAAGCCATTGTGCAGTGAGTTATCCGGCACTTCAGTGGATTGCCTGGTGAGCTGCAACGGCCAGAGCTTTCGCGAGAACATGCTGTTCACCCATCGCGGCCTGAGCGGGCCGGCGATTTTGCAGATCTCGTCTTACTGGGAATCCGGCGACACGGTGGAAATCAACCTGTTGCCCGATCATGACGCCCATGACTGGCTGCAACAGCAACAGGCCGAGCATCCCAACAGCGAGCTGAAGACCCTGCTGGGGGAGATTTTCACCAAGAAGATGGCCAACCTGCTGGCCCAAAGCTGGTTCGAATCCAAACCGATGAAGCAGTACACCCATGCTGAAATTGCCGATATCGCGCAAAAGCTTGGGAGCTGGCAACTCGTACCGGCCGGCACCGAGGGCTATCGCACCGCCGAGGTAACCTTAGGTGGAGTGGACACGCGGGAAGTGTCGTCCAAGACCATGGAATCACTGAAAAGCCCTGGCCTGTACTTCATCGGCGAAGTGCTGGATGTGACCGGTCACTTGGGCGGGTTCAACTTTCAGTGGGCCTGGGCGTCGGGCTACGCAGCCGCGCAATACGCCTGACACAAAGCAGTAAAAATGTGGGAGCAAGCCCCCTCCCACATTGGTTTTGTAGTGATCTTGAAAAATTTGCTGTTGGATGTGATCACCACACTTGCCGTGGCGTCCTTGATAGCTCAATTTAGCGACAACGTCCCGGAAGACTCCAGACTTCATGTCATCGACCTCGTTCAAGCAGTCCATGCGGCGCCTGTGGGCGCTGGATAAATTCAGCTACAGCGTACGGGTGTTCATCGCCCTCACCGGCAGCATGGCGCTGTGTTGGTACCAGGATGAAATGACGCTGTTGATCCCGCTGTTCCTGGGGATTATCGCCAGTGCCCTGGCCGAGACTGATGACAGTTGGCAGGGCCGCCTCAACGCCCTGGCGGTGACACTGGTGTGTTTCAGCATCGCCGCGCTGTCGGTGGAATTGCTGTTCCCCTACCCCTGGATCTTTGCCATCGCCCTGGCCCTGGCCAGTTTCTCCCTGACCATGCTCGGTGCGCTGGGCGAACGCTATGGCGCGATTGCCTCGGCCACCCTGATTCTGTCGGTCTACACCATGATCGGCGTGGACCAGCGCGGCGGCGCCGTCACCGACTTCTGGCATGAGCCGCTGCTGCTGGTGGCCGGTGCCGCCTGGTACGGCGTGCTGTCGGTGCTGTGGCAGGCGCTGTTTTCCAACCAGCCGGTGCAGCAGAGCCTGGCGCGGTTGTTCCGTGAGCTGGGGCGCTATCTCAAGCTCAAGTCATCCTTGTTCGAGCCGATCCGCCAACTGGATGTGGAAGCCCGGCGCCTGGAACTGGCCCAGCAAAATGGCCGGGTGGTCGCCGCGCTGAATGCGGCCAAGGAAATCATTCTGCACCGTGTCGGCAATGGTCGACCGGGCTCGAAGGTCAGCCGCTACCTGAAGCTGTATTTCCTGGCCCAGGACATCCACGAACGCGCCAGTTCGTCTCACTACCCGTACAACGCCCTGACCGATGCCTTTTTCCACAGCGATGTGCTGTTTCGCTGCCAGCGCCTGCTGCGCCAGCAAGGCAAAGCCTGCCAGACCCTGGCCGAGTCGATCCAACTGCGCCAACCGTTCATCTATGACGACAGCTTCGCCGAGGCCCTGGGCGACCTGAACGCCTCCCTGGAGCATCTGCGCATCCAGAGCAACCCCGCCTGGCGTGGCCTGTTGCGCTCGTTGCGCGCCCTGGCCGCCAACCTGTCCACCCTTGACCGCCTGCTGGGCGACGCCAGCAACCCCGATGCCCTGGCCGACGCTACCGACAGCAACCTGTTGGACCGCGCCCCGCGTAACTTCAAGGAAATGTGGACGCGCCTGCGCACCCAACTCACGCCGACGTCATTGCTGTTTCGGCACGCCTTGCGCCTGTCACTGGCATTGACCATCGGCTATGGCACCCTGCACGCCATCCACGCGTCCCAAGGTTACTGGATCATCCTCACCACCCTGTTCGTCTGTCAGCCGAGCTACGGCGCCACCCGCCGCAAACTCGGCCAGCGGATCATCGGCACCGCCATCGGCCTGACCGTGGCCTGGGCGCTGTTCGACTTGTTCCCCAACCCGGTCGTGCAATCGATGTTCGCCATCGCTGCGGGCCTGGTGTTCTTTATCAACCGCACCACGCGCTACACCCTGGCGACTGCAGCGATCACCCTGATGGTGCTGTTCTGCTTCAATCAGGTGGGCGATGGCTACGGGCTGTTTCTGCCACGCCTGTTCGATACCCTGCTTGGCAGCCTGATCGCGGGCCTGGCGGTGTTCCTGTTCCTGCCCGACTGGCAAGGCCGACGCCTGAACAAAGTGCTGGCCAACACCCTGACCTGCAACAGCATCTACCTGCGCCAGATCATGCAGCAATACGCAGCCGGCAAGAGCGACGACCTGGCCTACCGCCTGGCCCGGCGCAACGCGCATAACGCCGATGCCGCGCTATCCACTACGCTGGCGAATATGCTGATGGAGCCTGGGCATTTTCGTAAGGAGGCCGACGTAGGCTTTCGCTTTCTGGTGCTGTCACACACCTTGCTCAGCTATTTGTCGGGTTTGGGTGCGCACCGCGAAACCCAGCTACCGGCTGACGTGCGTGAGCATTTGATCGAAGGCGCAGGCAACAGCCTGGCGGCAAGCATTGATGAGATCGCCAGCGGTCTGGCTAACAAACAGCCGATTGCGATCCAGAGTGATGCCGAGGAAGGGTTGGCGGCAGAGTTGGAGCAAATGCCGGATGAGATCGATGAGGCGCAGCGGCTGGTGCAAACGCAGTTGGCGTTGATTTGTCGGCAGCTGGGGCCGTTGCGCACGTTGGCCGCGCACTTGATCAAAGACACCAGCGCGGCTTAGGCCGCTATCGGGGGCATGTCGAATCGTCGCACCGCCCCTCCCACATTCGATTGGTGTATGCCGGTCCCTTGTGGGAGGGGGCTTGCCCCCCGATGAGGCCCGCACAGACGCTACATCCCATGCGCCTTCATCAACCGCGCATAACTGCCATCCGCCTTCATCCGCGCAATCTCCCGATCAAAACCGGCAACAATCTGCGCGTGTTCGGGGTTCTTCAGGCTGACCAGGATATGCAAGCTGTTCTGGCTCAAGGGCTCGCCCACAAACGCCACGGCATTGCGCACCCGCGGCGATTCCCGCGCCAGGTAGTAACGCGCTACGTATTCATCCTCCAGCGTCAACCGCACGCGCCGGGCCGCCAACATGCGCACGGCCATGGCAAAGTTGTGCACCGGCACTTTCTGCAACAGCGTGTCTTGGTCAAACGCTGCCGAGTAGGCGTAACCGCGCACCACGGCGATCGTCTCGTCGTGCAGTTCTGTCAGGTTGCGATAAGCAATGGGATCGTCGCTACGCTTGAGAAAGCGCACACGGTTAAGCAAATACTCGCCGGAAAATTGCCCCAACTGCGTACGGGCCTCGTCGTACCAGGCGTTGATCAGCACGTCGTAGCGTCCGTCCCCCACCCCTTTCAAGGCGCGAGCCCAAGGCACCTGGTCAAAATCACTGGCATACCCCGCACGGGCCAGGGCCGTGCTGACGATATCCGTGGCCAGGCCGCCATTGATCAGGGTGGCATCGGTAAACGGCGGCCAGCTATCCGCCACCAGGCGCAGGCGTTGCGCCAACACCGGTTGGGCCAGTAACAACACGGCGATCAAAGCAACGGCACGAGTCAATCGCGGCATGCTCAAAGTCCTTGGCGGGCAGGCAGTGGCCTGATAACAGTAGCTCATCAATGAGCTTGCATTGCAGATTACACAAAGAAGCCAACGGCGCACGCACTCAATGATGGCAAATTGACGCCATTCACACATTTGCCAATTTTAGACAGCGGCGCCCGCCACGCTTACTATCCAGGCACGTCTTTATCAGAGCACACATCATGACGGTTGATTGGGTTTGCAAACATCACGACGACTTGGGCAAGGACCAGCTATATGCCGTCCTGCGTTTGCGCAGCGAGGTATTTGTCGTCGAGCAGAAATGCGCGTATCAGGACATCGATGGGCAGGACCTGGCCGGAGACACCCATCACCTGATGGCCTGGGACGACAATGAACTGGTGGCTTACTTGCGCCTGCTAGACCCGGAGTCTCAGGGCGGCGATGTGGTGATTGGCCGCGTTATCGTTTCGCCAGCGGCAAGGGGCACCGGGCTGGGGCATCAAATGCTGGAAAAGGCGCTTGAGCGTATTGAGGATATCTGGCCGCAAACGCCGATTTTTCTCTCGGCCCAGGCGCACTTGCAGGGGTATTACGGGCGGTATGGGTTTGTGGTGGCGGGTGAGGAATACCTGGAGGACGATATTCCACATATTGGTATGCGGCGCATCTGAGGGCGCCATCGCAGGCAAGCCAGCTCCCACATTGGAACGCATTCAACTGTGGGAGCCGGGCTTGCCCGCGATAGCGTCAGTCCAGCCACTGCTGAACTCAGGGGTAGCCCAACACCTGCTTGATCGACGCCAGATTGGCCTCGATCCACCCCCGATCAATCGCGCCCCAATCCCGAATCCGATAACGCCCCGCATGGTTACGCGCACCATCCTCCTGCTCGAACTCACACACAATATCCAGGTCGGCCAACGCCGCAATCGTGTCCTGGGCCGTGCGCCGTGGCATGCCAGTGGCCTCGGTCAGCGCCGGGACGCTGCTGGCCAACTGGCTGTCGATCAAATACGCCACATACAGGCGGCGATAGAAGCTGCTTTTGGTCTTGCTCACATCCATGGTCTGTCGCCTTGTGGTTAGGGCTTGCCCTGCAAATCTCGCCAGGTAAGGTACACCCGCAGGTCGAATTCCACCTGATGGTAGTCCGGCATCATGTATTGGCAGAGTTTGTAGAACGCCTTGTTGTGGTCCGATTCCTTGAAGTGCGCCAGTTCATGCACCACGATCATGCGTAGAAACTGCGGGGCGGCCTCCTTGAACAGCGAAGCGATGCGAATCTCTTTCTTGGACTTGAGATTACCGCCCTGTACCCGGGAAATCGTGGTGTGCAAACCCAAGGCGCGATGGGTCAGGTCCAGCCGGTTATCGAACAGCACCTTGTCGATGGACGGCGCGTTGCGCAGGTGTTCCTGCTTCAAGGCCAGCGCGTAGGCATACAGCGCCTTGTCGCTCTGCACGGCGTGGCGTTCGGGGTAACGCTGCTCCAGATAGGCACCCAACTGATCCTTGGCGATCAGTTGACGCACTTGCTCCTGAAGCGCAGCGGGATAGGCCTGGAGGTATTTCAACGCAGTCATGGGGTGTGCAACGCAAATGGGACGGGCGCCAGTGTAGCGAATTCAACGCACGCGAGGGTACGACCAGCCTGCAACGTCCTCGGCCATCAACGGCAACGCCGCCCACGGCCCCTGGATATACGTGCAACCATTGGCCTTGAGCCATTCTGTTTGCTCAAGGGTCTCTACACCTTCAGCGATCACCAACACATCAAAATGCCCACACAACTGGATGATGCTGCGGGCCATTGCGGCATCCCGCGACGAGCCTGGCAGGCGCGCCACCAACTGCGGGTCAAGCTTGAGGGTGTCGAACGCAAGATCGCGCAAATGGGCCAGGGAGCAGTGGCCAGCACCAAAGTCATCCAGGGCTATACGCACACCAATGCGGCGCAGTAACTGCAATTGTTTGGTCGACTCCTCAAGATTATTCATCAGGCAGTCTTCACCGATTTCCACCTCCAACTGCCGCCCACGCAGCCCATGTCGCTCCAGTACCTGCTGCAGTTGGTTGGCCAGGTTGGGCATATTGAACTGGCTGCTGCTCAGGCTCACGCTCAGCACCAGCTCAGGGTCGAAGGTAGCTTGCCAGGCCTGGCGCTGGGCAGCGACTTGCTGGTAGATCCAGGTGCTCAACTGGCTGATCAAGCGCGCCTCTTCCAACAACGGCAAAAACAAACCTGGTGGCACATCGCCGACACTCGGATGCTGCCAGCGCAACAGTGCTTCGACACCGCGCAGACGCCCATCATCCAGGCACATCTGGGGTTGGTACACCAAGGTGAAATCCTTGTTCGCAATGGCTGTGCGTACGCTGTCTTCGAGCATCAGCCGCGAACGGGCGCGGCCGTTCATTTCCTGGTCGTAGTAACGATACTGCTGACGTCCGGCGCGCTTGGCTTCGTACATAGCGATATCTGCTGCCCGTAACAGACCGCTCAGGTCCGAGCCGCAATCCGGAAACGTCGCAATGCCAATACTGACGCCGAGCATCACATCCAGACCGTCGACCTGCTGGCACACAGACACTCGCTCGATCAGCTTTTCCGCGATCTTCGCAGCCTGTTCGGGGAACTCAAGCTCCAGCAAGGCGGTGAACTCGTCCCCGCCAATGCGTCCGAGAATGTCGTAGGAACGCAGACATGCCTGCATTTGTTCAGAAACCCAACGCAGCACGCGATCACCGGCGTCGTGGCCCAACGTATCGTTGACTCGCTTGAAGCCATCAAGGTCCAGGTACAGCAATACCAGCGCCTGCTCACTGCGTTCGCCGCGCAGCAACGTATTCTCCACCGCCTGATGAAAACCCCGCCGGTTCAGCAGCCCGGTCAACGGGTCGGTCACGGCCTGGAACTCCAGCTGCTGGTGCAGGTGGCGCACTTCAGACATGTCCAGCACTGTCACCACCATCGCCTGCTGCTCGGCAGGCAAGGGCGCGCAGGATAACGCCACCGGCACCTGCTGCCCGCGACCCGTACGCAAAATGGCATCGTGCTGGCGCCACGTCTGGCCCTTGCGATACGCCTCGTACATCGGGAAGCCCAGCCAAGTGGGCACATGAGGTTTTTGCAGAAAACTGAGGAAACTCTCCCCCTGCAACTCGGCCATCGTGGCATTGAGCAGCCGCGAAATGGCCGGGTTGGCGTATTCGATCACACTGGTTTCGCCCACCACCAGAATGCCTTCGGCGGCGTTATCCAGCACCGAGGCATTAAAGGCGCGGGCCAGTTCCAGGTCATGGCTCAGGCGCTGCAAAGCGCGGCGATTACGCTGGTGATCCAGCAACGCCTGCACCTTGGGCTTGAGGATAAGTGGGTCAAACGGCTTGAACAGGTAGTCGATCGCACCGCTGGCATACCCTTCAAGTACCGCATCGGGTGAATGGGCAGTGGCTGTCAGGAAGATAATCGGCGTCATGCGCGTGCGTTGGCTGCCACGCATCAAACGTGCCACCTCGAAGCCATCCATACCGGGCATGCGCACGTCCAGCAACACCAGGTCGACGTCGTGGGCCAGCAGCAATTCCAAGGCTTCCAGGCCGGAAGCGGCGGTCATTACCCGCCAGTCTTCACACTGCAATAGCGCACGCATGCTGACGAGATTTTCCGGGTAGTCATCGACCACCAAAAGGACCGAACTGGCATCGCCTGGGTGTGGAGCGCAATCCATGCTACGTCTCTTCCTTGGGGAGCTGCACCGGTCAGTTCTGTTACCAAACCCGGATAAATACTGAGGGCTCACTCTAGCCTCGGTTCCAAAAAAGCAGAAGTGACGTGGATGCCCTCATTGAAACAAAAGCCAGGAAGCCGACTAACGGTAAGGCCCTGCAGCCCGCGGCTCATGGGCAACATGGCTTTTTGGCATTCCTCTGACGCCAATTAATTGCCAGCGATTGTTTAACAATTTCACCAGCACCGCCTATAAAGAACCGGTAAGGCCTCTGGGCCAACGTTTTCACCCTCTGTAAAAGGCCAACACCATGATCGACCTCTCCACCTGGAACCTGAGCATTCCGGTCGGCTCCCCGCCCACGACCATCGACACCCCAAGGCTGCTGAGTGGCTTCAACGATCAATACTTCCAGGCCGAAGGCAGCGATGTGCAGTTCTGGACCCCCGTGACCGGCACCCGCACCGAAAACGCCATTTACCCACGCAGCGAACTGCGCGAAACCTACGCCGACGGGCGCCTGCGCAACTGGACCTACCCCGAGGCCGACAACTTCCTGCGCGCCACCCTCACGGTCAACCAGGTACCCACCTCCGGCAAAGTCGTCATCGGCCAGATCCACGCCTATGACAGCCAGAAACCACTGATCAAGCTGGAGTACCAGTTCAAGGAAAAAACCCAGACCGGCAACATCGTCGCCAAGGTGCGCATGCGCCCGGACGAGGCCGAGAGCCAGGTCATCATCGTCGCCTCCAACGTGCCACTGGAGAAGAGCTTCACCTACGTTATCAATCTCAACAAAGCCGGGCTGCTCAGCGTGTACGCCGCCGACAGCGAGTGGAATGAACGCATTGGCGCTGCCTGGGGCGACAAGCCGTTGTACTTCAAGGCGGGGGTGTATGTGCAGGACAACAGTGGGGACAGCAAGGAGGGGGCAAGGGTGACGTTTGCGAAGTTGGATATTGATCACGAGTAAATGGATTAGCCTATTTCGAGTAGGCAACGTCCGATAAGCCCAAGGATCATTCCCCGATAAATCCAGACGATTAAATCCCCTGTGGGAGGGGGCTTGCTCCCGATAGCGGTGTGTCAGCTCCAATAGCTGTGACTGACCCACCGCAATCGGGAGCAAGCCCCCTCCCACATTTGGCCTGTTTGGCCTGAGGGCCTGGTGTTCGTCCTACAGGACCGTTGCGGTCAGCCAACTCGCCGCTTATAGTTCGCCCCGTCGCTGGCGTTGATCAGCGATAGGGTTTCGCAGCCCTAACGATACGTGTGTAACCAAGCATCATGAATACAACGATGAGCGCTTCGGCGCCCGTCGTCTGTTTTATGGTGGCTGTGTGTGGGAGACCTCCGGGTCTGCCGGGTTCCTCGTATCCTCGGTCTGCGAACCCGCGCACAGCTACCACCCACTTCGTTTCGCAGCGAATGGCGGTAGTCCTTTTCAGATACGAGGATATTTGCCATGACCCAACAGCTTCCACCCCGCCGTTTCACCCCCTGCACCGAAACCGCCACCGACTACCCCGTGCTTCTCATCGACAGCGACGCCCCACTGCTCGACCTCCACGCCTGCCTGCGCGAACGCCTCAACGCGGCCATTGAACACCTCAACCTGATGGCCTGTTCCAGCCTGCCGGATTTCACAGAACGCGACCTGAACAACATCGCCAATACCGCACGCATTTTGGTTCAGGACGTGAGCGACGTGTTCCGGGTGATTGAACAGCAAGGGTTCGATACACCCAGCGCCGTCTAATCAAACTCCAGCAAAAAACCCGCACTCCTGCGGGTTTTTCATAAAGTGGACTTAATTAGATTTGTGCCGTCAGGTCAGCCCCAGCACCTGATGGCTTCGCCTTTCTACTGAGGAGGCAATGTCAATTTCGCAGGGCCCTTTGAGTTCATTAGCTCAAAAGTACAGTCTGTGACAGTGTTATTTTTACATTCCTTGTGCTCGTTCCAAGCACTGCCTTTAGCCACTGGAGGCAAGGTAAAACGCTTGGACAGCCTTAAATAGTCGCTCTTGCCTTTTCCCACGTAATCGCAGGTCACATAGTTATAAGGCAACTTCGTCTCGCTGTCTGTTCCCTGCTTGATCGCCGCGCCTGAAAAGCTGAACCCCTCAACCATCGAGCTATCCTCGACAAGCTGCTCACCACTCCACTCCTGCACCCCGCCTGAGAAGTGAATACTCACTGCCTTAATACTTGAGACGTCTGGACAAGACAGCGGGGCTGCATAGGCATTACCCATCAGCACTAATCCTCCAATAGCAGTAAAGCATTGAAGCGTTTTTAATAAATGCACCTGTGACATAGCCTGTATTCCCTTATTGGAGTAATCCTCTGCAGCATGCGCAAATTCATTAACGAAAAATACTGTCAACGTTGACAGTTTTAAATAAAAATTAGGAATAAGCACAGCAACTTCAATAGCTAAATGATTATTCCCTCAGAGCACCAAATAAACAATCGAGATTGGCCGAACACGCATATCCAGCCCACTTTAAATATTTCCACAGAATGGTGAAAATCATAGCCTTAACCAAACCCAAGGTTGTGGGGGGGGTATTACAAATCCAGTCCCGCTCAGACATACACACATAAGTGCGCACTTAGTGAGTATCCAGCTAAATGCGCCGTCTTTACCTACAGCCATTCGTCGGAACTGTGATTTCTAACAGGTAGCCACATACCTGATGCATCACTAGAGTTTCATCACGTCGTCGATTCCCGACGACCACTTAAGAAGGATATTTATCATGGCTGCCTATATTGATAGCGCTAAAGGCGGAGCCGCTCAAATTGCAGTTTCAGGAAGGGGCACGCCTGGTTATCGGGTTTACTTGCATCAAGCCGGCACGGGAGCGCTTCTAGGAAGCGGGCTTGTTGGCTCAAACGGCACGTACTCCTTTACCACCCAAGAAGCGATTCTGAAAAACTACAGCAAACAAACCATTAACGTACAAGTAAGAGAGACTAAGGACAATAGCACCTATTCGGACTGGAGCCTCACCAGTCCCGTGACGATCTCTTAACTCGCCAAACTCAAATTAGAAGTTATCGGCATAGCTGCTGGATACAGTTAACCTTTTAAGGTCATGTTGAATTATTAAGACAATAAATATAAATAAAAAACCCGCATTGCTGCGGGTTTTTTATAAACGCCCGGACTTAATTGACCTTAGCGTTCAACTCACCCTTCAAATACCGCTGGTACATCGCTTCCAACGAGATCGGCTTGATCTTCGAAGCATTACCCGCAGTACCAAACGCTTCGTAGCGAGCAATACACACGTCGCGCATTGCGGTCACGGTGGCACCGAAGAATTTACGTGGGTCGAACTCGCTCGGGTTGGTGGCCATCAGGCGACGCATTGCGCCAGTAGAGGCCAGGCGCAGGTCGGTGTCGATGTTGACCTTGCGCACGCCGTACTTGATGCCTTCGACGATTTCTTCAACCGGTACGCCGTAGGTTTCTTTGATGTCGCCGCCGTACTGGTTGATGATCGCCAGCCACTCTTGCGGGACCGAGGAAGAGCCGTGCATCACCAGGTGGGTGTTGGGGATGCGCTTGTGGATTTCCTTGATGCGGTCGATAGCCAGCACGTCGCCGGTAGGTGGCTTGGTGAACTTGTAGGCGCCGTGGCTGGTGCCGATGGCGATGGCCAAGGCGTCGACCTGGGTCTTCTTGACGAAGTCGGCCGCTTCTTCCGGGTCGGTCAGCATCTGGCTGTGATCCAGCACGCCTTCGGCGCCGATGCCGTCTTCTTCGCCGGCCATGCCGGTTTCAAGCGAGCCCAGGCAGCCCAGCTCGCCTTCGACCGACACGCCGCAGGCATGAGCCATGGCCACAGTTTGTTGGGTGACGCGTACGTTGTACTCGTAGTCGGTTGGGGTCTTGCCGTCTTCGCCGAGGGAGCCATCCATCATCACCGAGCTGAAGCCCAGCTGGATGGAGCGCTGGCACACGTCAGGGCTGGTGCCGTGGTCCTGGTGCATGCACACCGGGATATGTGGGAATTCTTCGATGGCCGCAAGGATCAGGTGACGCAGGAACGGGGCACCGGCGTATTTGCGCGCACCGGCCGAAGCCTGGACGATCACAGGGGAGTCGGTCTTGTCAGCGGCTTCCATGATGGCGCGCATCTGCTCAAGGTTGTTGACGTTAAAGGCTGGGACGCCGTAGCCGAACTCGGCTGCGTGGTCCAGCATTTGACGCATGCTGATAAGTGCCATTGTGTTGTCTCTCCCGGTCGAGGGTCGTTAATCGTGCAAGCCTGCCGTAGCGGCGGCTGCTATTCAAGTTATTGCAGATCAAGGGGTTAAGCTTGAGCTGCTGAATCGTTATTGCTGTTGGGTTCAGTTGGCTTTGCAGCCGCGCCCAATCAAATCATCGGTGGCAACCCAGTACACCAGGCCTTCCTCACCTTTGGTGTGAAACGCCAACTGGCCGTCGCTATACAGCACGCCGGAGGCGGCTACCTCTTGCTTGAGACGGTAAACCTGGTCCGAACCGCCGAGGCGTACATCCACTTCGGAACGGGCCTGGTTGGCGAAGCGCCAGTTGAGCTCGGCCTTGCTATCGCAGGTCCAGGTGGTCCACTTGTCGGCAGGCTCTGCGGCCTTGCTGAACATGTTCATGCTGCTGCAACCGGCCAACAGGGCCAGGGCTGCCAGGGCGAAAACGCCTTTCATTGCCAATCCTCGCAGGGCGACCTGGGGCCGCCGTTGCTGTTGGTTAGTGGATCAGACCCGTCAAGGGCAACCCTGTTCCTGACCGTTGGGCGCGGAGTCGTATTTCTCCAGCCGTTCGTTGCCGATGCGCTTGTTGATCACCGGCATGGTCTCGGCTTGCCAGTCAGCCTGGTAACAGCTTTTGTTCAACGGAGCCTTGGCGTTGTCCGCCTCCGGCGCCGCGCTGGGTGTGCCGCTGCAGCCGGCCAACAAGCCCGCTGCGATCACCAGTGCCAACGACTTGATCATGGGAACACTCCTTTTCCTGATCACGCGAGCCTTAGCCCTTGGCTCGGGTTTCCAGCACTTCCACGGCTGGCAAAACCTTGCCCTCGACGAATTCGAGGAAGGCGCCGCCACCGGTAGAAATGTAGGAGATCTGATCAGCAACGCCATATTTATCGATGGCCGCCAAGGTGTCACCGCCGCCGGCGATGGAGAAGGCCGAGCTTTCAGCAATAGCTTTGGCCAGCACTTTGGTGCCGTTGCCGAACTGGTCGAACTCGAACACGCCTACCGGGCCATTCCACAGGATAGTCTGGGATGCCTTGAGCAGTTCGGCGAAGTTGGCCGCAGTTTGCGGGCCGATGTCCAGGATCATGTCGTCAGCGGCCACGTCAGCGATGAGCTTGACGGTGGCTTCGGCGCTTTCAGCGAACTCTTTGGCAACGACCACGTCCACCGGCAATGGCACGCTGACTTTGGCGGCGATGGCGCGGGCGGTGTCCAGCAGGTCCGGCTCATACAGGGATTTGCCCACCGGGTGGCCGGCTGCGGCCAGGAAGGTGTTGGCGATGCCGCCGCCGACGATCAACTGGTTGCAGATCTGGCTGAGGCTATTGAGTACATCCAGCTTGGTGGAGACCTTGGAGCCGGCAACGATGGCCGCCATTGGCTGGGCCGGAGCGCCCAGGGCCTTGCCCAACGCATCCAGCTCAGCAGCCAGCAGTGGGCCGGCAGCGGCAACCTTGGCGAACTTGGCCACACCGTGGGTCGAACCTTCAGCGCGGTGAGCAGTGCCGAAAGCGTCCATCACGAACACATCGCACAAGGCAGCATATTGCTGGGCCAGTTCGTCGCTGTTCTTTTTCTCGCCCTTGTTGAAGCGCACGTTTTCGAACAGCACGATATCGCCGGCCTTCACATCTACGCCGCCCAGGTAATCCGCGACCAACGGAACGTCACGGCCCAGGGCCTTGCTCAGGTACTCGGCGACAGGCTTGAGGCTGTTTTCGGCAGAGAACTCACCTTCGGTCGGGCGACCCAGGTGGGAGCAGACCATCACGGCCGCGCCTTTTTCCAGGGCCAGCTTGATGGTCGGCAGCGAGGCCAGGATTCGCGCATCGCTGGTGACAACACCGTCCTTGACTGGGACGTTGAGGTCTTCGCGGATCAGTACGCGTTTACCTTGCAGATCGAGGTCGGTCATCTTCAACACGGTCATGGGTCGCAGTTCCTGAATTACTGTTGAGGTTGTTTAGAGGCGATGTGCAGATAATGTTCCGCAACATCCAGCATTCGGTTGGCAAAACCCCATTCGTTGTCGAACCAGGCCAGGATATTCACCAGCCTGGGGCCGGAAACGCGAGTCTGGCTGGCATCGACAATCGCCGAATGCGGGTCATGGTTGAAATCGCAACTGGCGTGGGGCAACTCGGTGTAGGCCAGCAGGCCTTTGAGCGGGCCGCTGGTGGCGGCGTCACGCAGTATCCGGTTGACCTCCGTCGCATCAGTGTCGCTGACGGTTTGCATGGTGATATCCAGGCAAGACACATTCACCGTCGGCACCCGTACGGCTTTGGCCTGGATTCGCCCGGCAAGTTCCGGCAACAGCCGCTCGATGCCGCGAGCTAAGCCTGTGGACACCGGAATCACTGACTGGAACGCCGAACGCGTGCGGCGCAGGTCTTCGTGGTGATAGGCGTCGATCACCGGCTGATCGTTCATCGCCGAGTGAATCGTGGTGATCGACACATAATCCAGGCCGATCGCCTGATCCAGCAGGCGCAACAATGGCACGCTGCAGTTGGTGGTACACGAAGCGTTGGACACCAGCAGCTCATCACCGGTCAGGCAATCCTGGTTGATGCCATAGACAATGGTGGCGTCGACATCCGCCTCGCTGGCCATCGGCTGTGAAAACAGCACACGCGGCGCACCGGCGTCGAGAAAACGCTGGCCATCGGCACGGGTGTGATAGACACCGGAGCATTCCAGCACCAGGTCGACGCCCAGTGCTTTCCAGTCGATGCCTTCGGGAGTGGCACTGCGCAACACTTGTACGCAGTTGCCATTGATATGCAGACAATCGCCGTCGACTCGCACTTCGCCGGGAAAGCGCCCGTGGGTGGAGTCAAAGCGTGTCAGGTATTCGATGCTGGCCATGTCGGCCAGATCGTTGATTGCAACAATTTCAAACCCGGCTGCCGCCCCTCGCTCGAACAGAGCACGCAAGACGCAACGACCAATGCGGCCGTAGCCGTTGAGTGCAACTTTGTAGGGACGCGGTTGGGGCATGGGGTTCTCGATCAAGGTTAGTTCGGTGTTGAATGTTCTGACGCCATCGCGGGCAAGCCCACTCCCACATTAGACCGCGATCCAAATGTGGGAGCGGGCTTGCCCGCGATAGCGCCAGTGCAGACAACGCAGACTGACTTAGTCTTCCAGCAACTCTTCAGCCTGACCCAGGATGTTTTCCAGGGTGAAACCGAACTCTTCGAACAACGCTGGCGCCGGCGCCGACTCACCATAGGTGGTCATGCCGATCACGCGGCCTTCCAGGCCCACGTACTTGTACCAGTAGTCAGCGTGAGCCGCTTCGATGGCGATACGCGCGCTGACCTGCAACGGCAACACCGATTGCTTGTAGCCGGCGTCCTGGGCTTCGAACACGCTGGTGCATGGCATGGATACAACGCGAACGTTGCGGCCCTGGGCGGTCAGCTTGTCGTAGGCCTGAACGGTCAGGCCCACTTCGGAACCGGTGGAGATCAGGATCAGCTCCGGCTCGCCGATGCAGTCCTTGAGCACATAACCACCACGGCTGATGTCGGCGATCTGCGCGTCGGTACGCACCTGGTGTTGCAGGTTCTGACGCGAGAAGATCAGCGCCGAAGGGCCGTCCTTGCGCTCGATGGCGTGCTTCCAGGCCACGGCGGATTCGACCGCGTCGGCTGGGCGCCAGCAGTCCAGGTTCGGCGTGGTACGCAGGCTGGTCAGTTGCTCGACCGGCTGGTGCGTCGGGCCGTCTTCACCCAGGCCGATGGAGTCGTGGGTGTACACATGGATCACACGCTTCTTCATCAGCGCAGCCATACGTACGGCGTTACGTGCGTACTCCATGAACATCAGGAACGTCGCGCCGTAAGGCACCAGGCCGCCGTGCAAGGACACGCCGTTCATGATGGCGCTCATGCCGAACTCGCGCACGCCGTAGTACATGTAGTTGCCGCTGGCGTCTTCGGCCGAGACACCTTTGCAGCCTTTCCACAGGGTCAGGTTGGAACCGGCCAGGTCGGCCGAACCGCCGAGGATCTCAGGCAGCAGCGGGCCAAAGGCGTTCAGGGTGTTCTGGCTGGCTTTACGGCTGGCGATGGTCTCGCCCTTGGCCGCGACTTCGGCGATGTAGGCCGAGGCTTTTGCCGAGAAGTCGGCAGGCAGGTCACCGGCCAGGCGACGAACCAGCTCGTTGGCAAGCTCCGGGAATTCGGCGGAGTAGGCAGCGAAACGCTGGTCCCACTCGGCTTCGGTGGCCAGGCCTTTTTCCTTGGCGTCCCATTCGGCATAGATGTCGGCCGGGATTTCAAACGGGCCGTGGTTCCACTTCAGCGCTTCACGGGTCAGGGCGATTTCCGCGTCACCCAGTGGGGCGCCGTGGCAGTCTTCTTTACCTTGCTTGTTCGGCGAGCCGAAACCGATGGTGGTCTTGCAGCAGATCAGGGTTGGCTGCGCGCTCTTGCGAGCGGTGTCGATGGCGATCTTGATTTCTTCCGGATCGTGGCCGTCGACGTTGCGGATCACCTGCCAGTTGTAGGCTTCGAAACGCTTGGGGGTGTCGTCGGTGAACCAGCCTTCGACTTCGCCGTCGATGGAAATGCCGTTGTCATCGTAGAAGGCAATCAGCTTGCCCAGGCCAAGGGTGCCGGCCAGGGAGGCGACTTCGTGGGAGATGCCTTCCATCATGCAGCCATCACCCAGGAACACATAGGTGTGGTGGTCGACGATGTCGTGGCCAGGGCGGTTGAATTGCGCGCCCAGAACTTTTTCAGCCAGCGCGAAGCCGACAGCGTTGGCCAGGCCCTGACCCAGGGGACCGGTAGTGGTCTCCACGCCTGGGGTGTAGCCGAATTCCGGGTGACCGGGGGTGCGGCTGTGCAGCTGACGGAAGCTCTTGAGGTCGTCGATGGTGACGTCGTAGCCGGTCAGGTGCAGCAGCGAATAGATCAGCATCGAGCCGTGGCCGTTGGACAGCACGAAGCGGTCACGGTCGGCGAACGACGGGTTGCTCGGGTTGTGTTTCAGGTAGTCACGCCAAAGTACCTCGGCGATATCCGCCATGCCCATCGGGGCACCGGGATGGCCGCTGTTGGCTTTTTGCACGGCATCCATGCTGAGGGCACGAATGGCGTTGGCACGCTCACGACGGCTGGGCATCGCTGATCTCCTGGAGTTTACTTTTAAAGAAACGGAAAAAAGGACCGGCATTTTCCCTCAGCCACCGCCTGCGGGCAATGACAGATAGTCACTTGAGGGTGTTTTTCCTGTGGTTTGGATGGCAATAGGTTGCAGAAACCTTTAACTGGTTCGTCTAAAGGTTATAGCGGCGGCTTATAACCGCCACTTATCGATCAATATCAAAACTTTTTGATATTGACCTTGCAGGGATTTACACCCGTCACTAGACTGCTGGCCTTATGAACCTACCCGTGCCCTCCCTGCGTCCTGACGACGGCGATGAACTGGCAGCCCTTTGCAAGGCTGCAGGTGATCCGTTGCGCCTGAACGTATTGCGCGCACTGGCCAACGATTCGTTCGGGGTGCTGGAACTGGCGCAGATCTTCGCCATCGGCCAATCCGGCATGAGCCACCACTTGAAGGTGCTGGCCCAGGCCGACCTGGTCGCCACGCGCCGCGAAGGTAATGCGATTTTTTACCGCCGCGCCCTGCCCCATACCGAACAGCTGGGCGGCAAACTGCACGCCGCCTTGCTTGAGGAAGTGGATAACCTGGGCCTGCCGAGCGACGTACAGTCGCGCATCGGCCAGGTCCACGGGCAACGCGCCGCCGCCAGCCAGGACTTTTTCTCCCGGGTTGCCGACAAGTTTCGCGCCCAGCAGGACCTGATCGCCGGCTTGCCCCAATACCGCGAAAGCGTACTGGCGCTGTTGGACAAGCTGAGCTTCAGTACTGAGGCAACGGCCGTGGAAGTCGGCCCTGGCGATGGCGGCTTTCTGCCGGACCTGGCACGGCGTTTCGGGCAGGTGACGGCGCTGGACAACAGCCCGGCAATGCTTGAACTGGCGCGCCAACTCTGTGAACGCGAAGCCCTGGGCAATGTGCGCCTGCAGTTGGCCGACGCCTTGAATGACACCAACCTGCGGGCCGATTGCGTGGTGCTGAACATGGTCTTGCACCATTTCGCCGCCCCCGCCGACGCCCTCAAGCAAATGGCCGGGTTACTGCACCCCGGCGGTAGCCTGCTGGTTACGGATTTATGCAGCCACAACCAGAATTGGGCCAAGGAGGCCTGCGGTGATCTCTGGCTGGGTTTTGAACAGGACGATCTGGCCCGTTGGGCCACCGCTGCGGGACTCGTTCCCGGGGAAAGCCTCTATGTAGGTTTACGTAATGGTTTCCAGATTCAGGTCCGCCATTTTCAGCGACCGGCTGGCGACACTCACCATCGGTAAATATCAGGAAAACATCGAGATGAGCGAATACTCCCTTTTCACCTCCGAGTCCGTGTCTGAAGGGCATCCGGACAAAATCGCCGACCAGATTTCTGACGCGGTGCTGGACGCTATCATCGCTGAAGACAAGTTCGCCCGTGTGGCGTGCGAGACGCTGGTGAAAACGGGCGTGGCGATCATCGCCGGCGAAGTCACCACTACAGCCTGGGTCGACCTGGAGCAGATCGTTCGTGACGTGATCACCGACATTGGCTACAACAGCTCCGACGTCGGCTTCGACGGCGCGACCTGCGGCGTGATGAACATCATCGGCAAGCAATCGCCTGACATCAACCAGGGTGTAGACCGTGCCAAGCCTGAAGACCAGGGCGCCGGCGACCAGGGCCTGATGTTCGGCTACGCCAGCAATGAAACCGACGTGCTGATGCCGGCGCCGATCACCTTCTCGCACCAGTTGGTGCAACGCCAGGCCGAAGCACGTAAATCCGGGGTATTGCCTTGGCTGCGCCCGGACGCCAAGTCCCAGGTGACCTGCCGTTACGAAGGCGGCAAAGTCGTGGGTATCGACGCCGTTGTGCTGTCGACCCAGCACAACCCGGACGTGTCCTACGCCGACCTGCGCGAAGGCGTGATGGAGCTGATCGTCAAGCACGTGCTGCCTGCCGAGTTGCTGACCAAGGACACCCAGTTCCACATCAACCCGACCGGACAATTCATCATCGGCGGCCCCGTGGGCGACTGCGGCCTGACCGGTCGCAAGATCATCGTCGACAGTTACGGCGGCATGGCCCGTCACGGCGGTGGCGCGTTCTCGGGTAAAGACCCGTCCAAGGTTGACCGTTCGGCCGCTTATGCCGGTCGTTACGTGGCCAAGAACATCGTGGCTGCCGGCCTGGCCGAGCGCTGCGAAATTCAGGTTTCCTACGCTATTGGCGTGGCGCAGCCTACGTCGATCTCGCTGAACACCTTCGGCACCGGCAAGATCAGCGACGAGAAAATCGTCAAGCTGGTGCGTGAAATCTTCGACCTGCGCCCCTACGCAATCACCACCATGCTCGACCTGCTGCACCCGATGTATCAGGAAACCGCAGCCTACGGCCACTTCGGCCGTACCCCTGCGCAGAAGACTGTTGGCGATGACACCTTCAGCACCTTCACCTGGGAAAAAACCGACCGAGCCAACGACCTGCGTATCGCTGCCGGCCTGTAAGCGTTCGCGCTGTATACAGAAACACCCGGTAAAAAGCCCCGAGCAATCGGGGCTTTTTTGTGGGCGCCTGGATGACTTAGGCTGGGCTCCCTTTTCGAGCAAGGATGCTCATGATGCATAAGTTCATGGCTTTTTTTCTCAGTGTTTTATCCAGCTGGACGTGGGCAGAAACGTGCCCCGATCACGCTCACCTGCAACTCGACAGCTTGGCCAGGCAGATCAGCCAGTGGGACGACAGTTACCACCGCCAGGGCCAATCCCCCATCAGTGACGAACTCTACGACCAGGCCCGCCAGCGCCTGGCGCAATGGCGTGAATGCACACGCCAAGCCACGCCGAAAGCGGAAAACCCGCTGGCCAGTTCACGCGGCACGTTACGGCACCCAGTCGCGCACACCGGCCTGGAAAAGCTGCCGGACGAACCGGCAGTCAAGGAGTGGCTCAGCACCCGCCAGGACGTATGGATCCAACCCAAGGTCGACGGGGTGGCGGTGACGCTCGTCTATCGCGAGGGCCGCTTGCAGCAACTCATCAGCCGAGGCGATGGCGTGCTGGGCCACGATTGGTCGGCCTCGGCCGCCAGGATCCCCGGTATCGTCCAACAGCTGCCAGACGCGATTGATGTGGTGCTGCAAGGCGAACTTTACTGGCGCCTTGATCACCATGTGCAAGCGATAAACGGTGGGCTCAATGCGCGCAGCAAAGTGGCCGGCCTGATGAACCGGCGACAATTGAGCGACGCTGAGGCGGCAGGCATCGGCTTGTTCGTCTGGGCCTGGCCTGACGGTCCGGCGGACTTCACCGAGCGCCTGGCCACCCTGACGCGCTGGGGCTTCAGCGATACACAGCGTTATAGCCACCCCATTGCGCACATCAGCGAAGCCACTCATTGGCGCACGCATTGGTACAACGCACCGCTGCCCTTCGCCAGCGATGGCGTGGTGCTGCACCAGGCTGCACGGGCACCCGCCGAGCGCTGGCAAGCCAGTGCGCCTTATTGGATGGTCGCCTGGAAGTACCCAGCCATCAAAGCCCTGGCACTGGTGCGCAAGGTGCAATTCAGGGTCGGTCGCACCGGGCGCATCACCCCCATCCTCGAACTGGAACCCGTGTGGCTGGATGATCGGCAGATCAGCCGGGTCAGCGCCGGCTCCCTGAAACGCTGGCAAGCCCTGGATATCCGCCCCGGCGACCATGTGTCGATCAGCCTGGCGGGCCAGGTCATTCCCCGACTGGACGAGGTGATCCTGCGCAACGAAACCCGTGTGGACATGCAGCTACCCAACCCTCGCGATTTTCACGCCCTGAGTTGCTGGCAAATGGAGCCCGGCTGCGAAGATCAATTACTCGCCCGCCTCACCTGGCTGAGCGGCAAACAGGGCCTGGCCTTGCCACATATGGGCCGTGAAACCTGGAACATATTGATCCAGGCCGGTCTAATCGCAGGCTTTCTCGATTGGTTAACCCTGGATGCGGCGCAGCTTGCTACCATTGAGGGCTTCGGTGATCGCACTCGTGAGCGAGTGCTCGACAGTTTTAACAACGCCCGGCAACGCCCTTTTTCACAATGGCTCAAGGCCTTGGGCGTACCGCCAGCGGCGCGCAACAACCTGGAGGGCGACTGGCAGACGCTGGCCGCCAAAGACACCCAAGCCTGGCTGGCCTCAGATGGCATCGGCCCGGGTCGTGCAGCGCAACTGAGCGCGTTTTTTCGCGACCCGCAGGTGCAAGCCTTGGCTGAAACATTACGCGAGGCCGGGATAGATGGGTTTTGAACGCCACCCGGCCACCTGATTGCGACCTTGGAGCTTTATAGATGAAATTTCTCGCCCCCTTTGCCTTGCTGACCCTCGCAAGTTTCACAACCATGCCACTGCTGGCCGCCGAAGAAGCGCAACCGCTCACCGGCTGCGCCGCCAAGCGCCAGGCCATCAGCAGCCAGATCGAACAAGCCAAGGCCCACGGTAACAGCGCCCAACAGGCCGGCCTGGAAAAAGCCCTGAGCGAAGTCACCGCCAACTGCACCGACGCCACCTTGAAAAAAGAACGTGAAAACAAAGTGCTCGACGCCAAGCACGAAGTCTCCCGCCGTCAGGCCGACCTCGACAAGGCCATGAAAAAAGGCGATCCGGACAAGATCAACAAGCGTAAGGACAAACTGGCCGAGTCGCGCAAAGAACTACAGGACGCGGTGGAAGAACTCGACCAGTAAAAACGATCAGTGATCTCGGAACTGTTTATGGCAGGCGCTACAGGCGTCTTCGACTTTTTGCACCGCCGGCTGAAGGTTACTGGCCTTGTAGGGTTGCACTTGGCTGGCAATCACCAATTCACCGGTGGCCGCCTCAAGGTCGCGGGCCAGTTGCTGGAACTGCGCCTGTTTCTGCCACACGTCGTCCCTGGCGCTCGTGTGATCTTCTTCGCGCACGCTTGGGAAGTGCTTCCACGGCTCATGGGACAACGCATCCAGCTTGACCGCGCCTTCTGCAAACCTGGCACCGTCGAACGGGATACGCCCGCGCAACATCCCGCCCAGGTCTTCGCCGGTCTTGAGCATCTGCTTGAAGATCGCCTTGCGTTGGCCCAGTGGGGAATTGGGGTCAACACCGCCACAGGCGGACAAGGCCAGGCAGGCCAGCAGTACAACGGTCAGTTTTTTTAGAATCATGATGGCTTCAGGTCACGGGAAACGGCGGCCAGTATCCTCGCCCCACCCGTAAAGACCAATAGCCCTATTAATAATAAGGGTTGCCCGAATGCAATGAAGCATGGGTAATCGCTTCAGGAAATGCTTACATGAATATCACCGCGAAACCCTGGAGCCGCCGACTCGCGTGGGCTCTGCCAATGATCGCACTGCTGGCCGGCTGCGATGCAGGTAAAGATGCCGGCAAAGAGGTCGCCAAAGAAGAAGCCAAACCCCATGCGGTCGCCACCTATGTGAGCGCACCTTGGGAAGCCTTGCCGGTGGTCTCCGACAGCGATTTGCTGGCCGGTTTTGAATCCTGGCGCAGCGCCTGCCAGCGCCTCAAAGCCGACCCGGTATGGGGCACCACCTGCGCGGCAGCGGCCAGCGTACCGGGCAATGCCGTGGCGGTTCGCGGCTTTCTCAAGGAACACCTCGATGTCTTCGGCTTGCGTTCGGCCAACAACACACCCAATGGTTTGATCACCGGTTATTACGAGCCGGTCTACCCCGGCAGCCTGACCAAAACCGCTACCGCCCATGTGCCGGTCTACGGCGTGCCGGATGACTTGATTATCGTCAACCTCGAAAGCATCTACCCGGAGCTTAAAGGCAAGCGCCTGCGTGGACGCCTGGAAGGTCGGGTGCTCAAGCCTTATGACGACGCCAGCACCGTCAACAGCCAGGGCTCCACTGCCAAGCCGATCGCCTGGCTGACCGACCCAATGGACCTGCAATTCCTGCAAATCCAGGGCTCAGGGCGTATCCAACTGGCGGGAGGGCGCCAACTGCGCGTAGGTTACGGCGACCAGAACGGCTACCCGTACCGCCCAATCGGCCGTTGGCTGGTAGAGCAGGGCGAGCTGAAAAAAGAAGAGGTGACTATGGGCGCCATCAGCGCCTGGGCCAAGGCACATCCGCAGCGCATTCCTGAACTGCTGGCGAGCAACCCCAGCTACGTATTCTTCAGCGCACGCCCCGACAGCAACGAAGGCCCACGCGGTTCGCTGAACGTGCCATTGACCGCCGGCTACAGCGTGGCAGTGGACCGCAAGGTCATCCCGCTGGGTAGCCTGTTGTGGTTGTCGACCACCAAACCCGATGGTTCACCGATCACCAGACCTGTCGCGGCCCAGGACACCGGCGGCGCAATCACCGGCGAAGTACGGGCAGACTTGTTCTGGGGCACAGGTGATGCGGCAGGAGAGCTGGCAGGAAATATGAAACAACAAGGGCAAATCTGGATGCTGTGGCCCAAAGGCGCGGCGCTGCCGCAAGTACCGGATGCACCCGCCGGCACCTGACAGACGCTGATAATGAAATGTGGGAGGGGCGGTGCGACGATTCGCCTTGCCCCCTGCCACAAAGGATTTGCATCAGGCGTTAGATCGAGACAAAGAAGAAACTCGCAATCAACGCCATTCCCACGGCCCACACCAGCGAACGCAAAATCGCCCAATCGGCCAGGTAGCAAATGATGTACAGCAGGCGGCTGGTGATAAACAGCACCGCCAGCACATTGATCGTCACCAGTTCGGCGTTGCCGGCCATGTGCGCAATGACCACCGCCGCGGCAAACGCCGGGGTCACTTCAAAGCTGTTGAGTTGCGCATTGTTGGCGCGCTTGGCGACGCCCTCAACGGTATCGAGGAAAGCACGCGGGTCGTGGTTGTGCCGAGCTCCGAACTTGCCCGTGCTGAACTTGGCGACACCCGTGCATAGATAGGGCAGAAAAATTGCGATCAACACACACCAGAAAGCGACTGTCATCACTCATTCCTTTTTTGGATTTATCCGACGGTTAGAGTTTCATCACGAACATGCCGATCAGCACCAACCCACAAGCTATGAGCCGTGGACGGCCAAAAGGTTCTTTCAAGTAACGCATGCCGAACAGCACCACCAGGATCACGCTGACTTCCCGCGACGCCGCCGCCTCGGCAATCGAGCCCAACTGCATGGCCCAAAGCACCAAAGCGTAGCTCAACAACACGCACAATCCCACGCTCAGGCCCAACCGCCATTGAGTGCGCCAGAACAGGCTGAAGGCCGCACGCTTGCGCACCAGCGCCAGCAACGGAAATGGCCAGGCACTGATCAATGTCAGCCACACCAGGTAATCCAGCGGGTGCGACCAGCACCAGGGCTGTCGCTACCACCAGAACCTCCTCAATTGATTCGTGATGTAACTTCACCTGTTTATACTAAACGCCACCTCGGCGCCCCCCATGCGCCTACATTTCCCTGCTCCAAGGACCCCGGATGCTCGAACTTGTCGCCGCCTTCATTTGCCTCACCACCCTGCTCACCTATGTGAACTACCGCTTTATCGGCCTGCCGCCGACCATCGGTGTAATGGTCACTGCGCTGCTTTTTTCCCTGATCCTGCAGGGCCTGAGCTTTATCGGCTATCCCGGCCTGGAGGAGCGCATCCAGCAACTGATCGGCCAGATCGACTTCGGCGACTTGCTGATGAACTGGATGCTCTCGTTCCTGCTGTTCGCTGGCGCCTTGCACGTCAACTTGAACGACTTGCGCAGTTACCGCTGGCCCATCGGCCTGCTGGCCACCTTTGGCGTGTTGATCGCCACCGTGGTGATCGGCAGCCTGGCCTATTACATCTTCGCCCTGTTCGGCTGGCACGTGAGCTTCCTCTACTGCCTGCTGTTCGGCGCGCTGATTTCGCCTACAGACCCGATTGCGGTGCTCGGCGTGCTGCGTACCGCCAATGCGTCGAAACCACTGAAGACCACCATTGTCGGCGAGTCGCTGTTCAATGATGGCACCGCCGTGGTGGTGTTTACCGTGCTGTTGGGTATCGCGCAGTTGGGCGAGACGCCCACCGCGGGCGCCACTGCCCTGCTGTTTGCCCACGAGGCCATAGGCGGCGTGCTATTCGGCGGGCTGACCGGCTACCTCGTGTACCTGATGATCAAGAGTATCGAACAGCACCAGATCGAAGTGATGCTGACCCTTGCTCTGGTGATCGGCGGTTCGGCCATGGCTTCGCAACTGCACGTGTCCGCACCGATTGCAATGGTGGTCGCGGGGCTGATCATCGGCAACCTGGGACGCAAGCTGGCGATGAACGACATGACGCGTCGCTACTTGGATGGTTTCTGGGAACTGCTTGATGACATGCTCAACGCCTTGCTGTTTGCGCTGATCGGCATGGAATTGCTGCTGTTGCCATTCAACTGGCTGCACGTATTGGCGGCCAGTTTGCTCGCAGTGGCGATCCTGCTCTCGCGCCTGTTGACGGTGGCCCCGGCGATCTTGCTGCTGCGGCGCTGGCGCACGGTGCCGCGCGGCACTATCCGCATCCTGACCTGGGGTGGTTTGCGTGGCGGTGTCTCGGTGGCCTTGGCCTTGGCGCTGCCCTTGGGCCCGGAGCGCGACTTGTTGCTGAGCATCACCTACATCGTGGTGCTGTCTTCGATCCTGCTGCAGGGGTTGACGATTGGTCGCGTTGTAAAGCGCGTGACGCAGTCGCAGTAAGGGCACCACGCAGCATTTCAAGCAGGTGCCGCATCGCCAACGGGCGGCGCGGTGTCGAGCTGTACATGACGACCAGATCTCGCGCATAGCGCTGCTGGTCGTCAACCGGCACAACCCGGACCCCGTTACACGGCATCCCCATCCACTGCGGCACCAGCGACACCCCCATCCCTTGGGCCACCAGCATCAGGATGGTTTCCAATGCATCCAATTCACATAACACCTCTGGATCGAAGAACTGCTCATCCAGAAAACGCTGGGCGATCTGCCCGCCCCAAGAGCGGGCGTCGTAGCGAATAAACGGGCGTTCGCGCAGCAAGGCGGCAAATGCCTGGGTCTTGCATTCGGTGGGCGCAACCAGAATCAATGGCTCGGAGCGCAGCAAGTCCATCGACAAGGCTTTAGGCGGTTGAAACGGCGGCCTGACAAGTATCGCCGCATCCAACTCCTGGTTAAGTAACTTCTCGTAGAGGCTCCTGGAGTCACCGGGTGTGATCTTCAGCCTCAGTTTCGGTGCCGACACCGTCAGGCGCTCGATCACTCCCGGCAAAACGCCAGTCAACGCCGTTGAAATTGCGCCGATCTTGATCTCCCCTGATATCTCGTCCCGGCTCAGGTATTCCTCCAACTCGCGCGCCTGTTCAACGACGGCCTGAATTTTTGGTAATAGGCGCAGGCATTGGTCCGAGGGCCATGCGGCATGCGCCGTGCGCGTGAGCAGCGTGCAACCCAGCGTGCGCTCAAGCGCCTTGACCCGCTGGCTGATCGCAGCGGCAGTGCGGTTTTCGCGGCGCGCTGCGGCGGCTATGGACCCCGTTTCAATCACAGCGACCAGGCTTCTCAGGAATCGGACATCCATCAGTTTTCCTTTCGCTCAGACTAAGGCGAAGACGTTTTACCCGCTTATAAGGCCTGTTTAATCTGGGGACTCTCACATTCGGAGATTCCACCATGCACAGACCCTTTCACGCTGCATACCATGTTTATGACTTAGACAAGGCGCGCATTTTTTATCAAGATGTTTTGGGCTGCACGGAAGGCCGTTGCAGTGCGACCTGGATCGACTTCGACTTTTTCGGCAATCAACTTTCACTGCACGTGGGTACACCCTTTGCGACCACACGTACCGGCCTGGTCGGCGAACACCATGTACTGATGCCGCACCTGGGCGTGGTGCTGCCACTGGATGAATGGCTGGAATTGGCCGAGCGCCTGACCCGACTGGGCACTGCCTTCGAAATCCCACCCGTGATCCGGTTTGCTGGTGAACCCGGCGAGCAACGGACAATGTTCTTTCTCGACCCCAGCGGCAACCCGATCGAAGTCAAGGGTTTCAAGGACTTCGAGGGCCTGTTCGCCCACTGACCTCCCCTCACCAAAACAATAAGAAAGGGTTACAGCATGAGTACAAAACCATCCTCCAGCCTTGTCACCCGCATCATGATAGGCCTCGCGGCCGGCGTGATCGTGGGCATCCTGCTCAATCAATTCCCGGAGCACAAAACCTGGTTTATCGACAACCTGCTGCAACCGGCCGGTGACTTGTTCATCCGGTTGATGAAGATGATCGTCGTGCCGCTGGTGTTTGCCTGCATGGTCGTCGGCATTGCCGGGGCGGGCAGTACCCGCGCACTGGGTCGCATCGGTATCAAGACATTCACGTATTTCTTCACGATTACCAGCATCGCCATCGTGTTCGGCCTGATCATCGGCAATGTGTTCCAGCCCGGCGCCGGCGCCGACTTCAGCAGTACATTGCAGACACCGGTAACGGGCTTGACCACCAGCGGCGAAGCGCAAAGCCTGGGCCGCGTCCTGGTTAACATCGTACCGGACAACATTGTGCTGGCAATGTCACAGGGCAAGCTGCTCTCGGTTTTGTTCTTCGCCATCCTGTTCGGCTGTGCGTTATCACTGCTGCCACCCCAGCAAAAAGCCCCACTGGTGGCCGTCATGCAAACCGTTTCGGACACCATGTTCAAGGTCACCCACCTGGTTATGCACTACTCACCGATCGGCATCTTCGGCTTGATCGGTGTGACGGTGGCCAGTTTCGGTCTCAGTGCCTTGCTACCCCTGATCAAGCTGATCGGTATCACCTATGTGGCTGTCGCACTGTTTGCGCTCTGTGTTCTGGGGCTGGTGGCGCGCATGGTAGGGGTCGGTTTTTTCCACTTGATACGAAAAATCCGCAGCGAGCTGTTGCTGGCCTACAGCAGCGCCGCGTCGGCGACGGTAATGCCACAACTGATCGAAAAGATGCAGCGTTACGGCGCGCCTCGTTCGATCACCAGCATGGTCATTCCACTGGGGTACTCGTTCAACCTGGACGGCGCGTCTTTATTTGCCGCGTTGGGCACGCTATTCATTGCCCAGGCCTACGGGATCGATTTGAGCCTGGCTGATCAGGCGATGCTGGTGCTGATCATGGTGCTGACATCAAAAGGTGCGGCAGGCGTGCCGGGCTTCATGTTCATCATCCTCACTGCAACCTTGACAGCGGCCGGTTTGCCAGTGGAGGGGGTGGCGATCATCGCCGGTGTCTACCGGTTGATGGACATGCCGGTGACGGCGCTCAATGTGCTGGGCAATGCGCTTGCGCCACTGGTTATCGCTCGCTGGGAAGGCCAACTCAGGGCGCCGAACAGTGAGGAGCCGGTAGAACCCGCCGCTCCTCCCGTCCAGGTCTGATGCGGGCAGCGGTCATTCACCCTTTGCTGATTCGGATCGATTCGCACGACGCTCACCGGGCCCCGGCTTATCAGAGCGGGGTGCCCCGCTCTCACTGCGAATCTGCGCATGGCTGATCAGGGCGAAGATAAAACTGCCGCCGATGATATTGCCCGCCAGGGTCGGTCCGGCAAACACCAGCCAGAAATCCTTCCACGGCAGCTCGCCGGCAAACACCAGGTAAGACACTTCCGCCGAACCGACGACGATATGCGTGAAGTCACCCAGGGCCATCAGGTATGTGATCAGGATAATGATCCACATCTTTGCGCTTTCCATTGATGGGATCATCCACACCATGGTGGCGATCATCCAGCCGGAAACGATGCCCTTGGCAAACATCTGGCCAGAATCGTTCTCCATGATCTTGCGTCCGATTTCAAGAAAGGCCAGGTCGGTCTTGGTATCGAAAATCGGTAAATGCAACATCACATAAGCCACCAGCAAAGTGCCGCACAGATTGCCTACCAGCACGACTGTCCATAGTCGTAGCAGACGTGCAGCATTGCCCAGAGTGGGTTTGCTCATGACCGGCAGCACCGCGGTCAGGGTGTTTTCGGTGAACAGTTGCTGGCGTGCGAGGATCACCGCCAGAAACCCCGCGCAATAGCCAAAACTGGCTATCACCTTGAAGCCCTCGGCGTCCGGCAGGCGTGAATTGAGCAAACCCATCGCCATCAACGACAGGCCCATGGTGAGTCCGGCGGCCAGTGCCGACCACCATAAGGCGGCGACACTGCGCTCCAGCTCCTGGTCACCCTGGGTACGGATGATTTCGTGAAGAACCGCCGCACGGGGCGGCTGGTTCTTGTCGACGTCCTGCTGCTCTTCCTGCGACAGGTTGGGGGTCTTGCCGTCTGCTTGAGTGGCCATGATGTACCAAAGTCCGAGGGGTGCCTGAAGCTACGACATGCCGCGACGATGGCTGTTCAATGGCCCGGCAATTAAACCGGAATGCGCCACGCCTTGGCCTGTTCCACGGTGGTGGAACTCACGGGTTTGCTCCAGGGTTTATTGCGCGCTTGATAGTATTTGATGATGCCATCGAGCACGCTATTGAAGTCTTGTGGCGTCTTCGCCTCTTTTAAGTCACGCACCGCACGTTGCAGCAGCTCAACGTTGGATGCCGGCTGGCCAGGACGGTACAGCGATGGGTAGATGACCTCCCGCGTAAAGTTTTCAGCTTTCACCCCAATATCCCGACTTTGCATCTCGGCGACCGCACTGCTCAATACCTTGGACATACTTGGCACACTGCCCGATTTTTGCTTGGCGCCCACCTGTAAAAGCTGCTGGAAATTACGCTGGCCCGGCGTATTCAGACGTTTGCCCAACCACTCGATGTGCTCGGGCCTGCTGGCGAGAGAGTCCAGGTTGCGTAAGGCCGCAGCAATCTTCGGAGTAATCTTCAGGGACGTGTCGGATTGGTTGGCTTCGGTAATTGCACTGTCCAACGCCTCCAACGCCTGTTTCGCCTCATCGCGAAACCGCAGTGCGTCTGCGCTGGCGGGGTCCTTGCGCAATTCACCCTGCACGCTGGCAAGCATTTGATCATCCATCGCCAACACAGCATCGTCCAGGGAGGCGAACTCATGGCGCTCACGTGTCAGTTCACGCTTTTGCAGGTGGCTCGACACCGATTGGCGAGCCTGGGCCTGCAAATGCTGTTTCTGTTCAAGAGTCATGGTGAAGTTGACGGTGCCGTTGAGCAGGCCGCGAAAATCGCCTTTGTTCGAGTTCAACGGCAATGTCACCGTTTGATCCGAAAACGCCTTGAGCCGGTCATCTTGGTAGGTTTCAGCCGCGGTATGCGGCGTGCCTGTGAACTTGTCAGCCAAATGGCTGAAAAAGCCACCGCTCTGGCGCGGTGGTGAGCTCTGCTCGGATTCGAACTTGACGATCAGCGATTCGTCCTTGCCCAAAGGGCTCTCCGGAAACGAACGTTCAATGACACCGGGGGCAGGGGTATTGAGGAGCAGCCCTCCGTCTTGAAACGCCGTAACCTCTGCATCCGTCTGAAACCCGTGGCCCTGTTCGGACGGGCTCTTGAACAGGCCCGGCAACGCCCCCGAAATAAGCGCAGCACGGGCGATGTCCATATCTGGCGTCAGGCTGGCATTGAACACCACCAACTGTGGACGACCGTCGAACATGCCTGTGCCCGTGATGTTCAGTTGCTTGATCGCCGGAATATGGCGGCTCAACACCTCCAGGTCGCGAAAGGTGGGCCCGGCTCCGGCTTTGAGCCGGTCGGCGATTTGCGTGACTTCAGGCGGGCGGTCCGCCTTGGGCATACGCTCGATATGGGCAAGAATCGATTGACGTGACTGGTTGCGAATCAATTCTTCCAGGGGCTGCCCCTCGGTTTGCAGGCGCGGCAGCAGGGTCAGCAGCAGTTGCGAAATATTGCCGCCCGGGCCAGGTAGATTGCCCGCAAGCTTGCCAAGTTTGGAACTGGCATCCTGCAGCCAGGCCAGGATCGGATCTTTGCTATTGAGCAGGCTGGGCAAGTCGAGGCTGTTCGACAACTGCGTGAACGCCTTCGCGTCCATGCCACTGGCGAGTAACGCTGCAGAAATCGCACCGGCAGACGAGCCCGACACCACCTTGACGCCTTTGAGTTTGTCGGCGTCTTCAAGCGCCTGCACCATCCCGGGAAAGGCAATGCCCTTGGCGCCACCGCCACTGAGCACCAAGTGAGCGGGCGGCGGCGGTGACAGCACCACCTCGACGCGGCCATCGCTATGCCGATAAATACTCAGGTTGCGCTCGCCCACGCCCTTGACCAAAGGCGTCTTCACGTCCTGGCTGAAGGTTTGAGACGAAAGAGGCTTATTTTCTACAACAGAACTGGAGACTTTCATACATGAGGCTCTCTCTACAGGGTGTAGGCCTGAGTGATGAGAGAGCCTCGGAAGGATCCACACGGAATGATTTGGTAACGCAAATCACGTCGCGCAGGTGTTACTCAGAAAGACCGTCGTCCTGGAACTGGTCCTTCACATACTTGATTTCGGTACGGCCATGGGGCGCCGGCAAACCGTCTTCGCCCAGGTTGACGAAGACCATTTTTTCCACCGTCAGGATACTTTTGCGGGTGATCTTGTTGCGCACTTCACAGGTCAGAGTGATGGAGGTGCGGCCGAACTCAGTGGCGGTGATACCCAGTTCAATGATGTCGCCCTGGCGCGAGGCGCTGACAAAGTTGATTTCGGAGATGTATTTGGTCACCACGCGCTGGTTGCCCAATTGGACAATCGCGTAAATGGCTGCTTCTTCATCGATCCAGCGCAGCAGGCTGCCACCGAACAGGGTGCCGTTGGGGTTGAGGTCTTCGGGTTTTACCCATTTGCGGGTGTGGAAGTTCATGATCACTCCAAAGCGTCTTGCCAAATGATGGGCAACATCATGGCAGAGCCAGGGCCCAAGCTCTATGAGCCATTGCCTATCGCCCCCATGCGCGATCTTCATGCCGCCGACAGAAAGGCTTGGGAAGTGCCACATACACGGCTATAATCGCCTCCGTTTCAAAACGGTCATCTTCGATTGATACCGTTCTCCCGCCACCTGTCCGAGGGGCGCTGCAGCAGGTTCAACCTGTCAGGCTCGGATGGGGCGTTGTCCGGCCTGGTTGCCCTGGCCTGATACTAAACGCACAACGGCGCCCATTCGCACACTACGAATGGAGGCTCTCTATGAGCGCTGTAATGACGCCTGCAGATTTCAACGACTACAAAGTCGCCGACATGTCCCTCGCTGCCTGGGGCCGTCGCGAAACCTTTATCGCCGAATCCGAAATGCCGGCCCTGATGGGCCTGCGTCGCAAGTACGCCGCTGAACAGCCGCTCAAGGGCGCGAAGATTCTGGGCTGCATCCACATGACCATCCAGACCGCCGTACTGATCGAAACCCTGGTTGCCCTGGGTGCCGAAGTGCGTTGGTCCTCGTGCAACATCTTCTCGACTCAGGACCAGGCCGCCGCCGCTATCGCTGCCGCCGGTATCCCGGTATTTGCCTGGAAGGGCGAAACCGAAGAAGAGTACGAGTGGTGCCTGGAGCAAACCATCCTCAAGGATGGCGCGCCATGGGATGCCAACATGATCCTCGACGACGGCGGCGACCTGACCGAACTGCTGCACAAGAAATACCCGCAGATCCTCGACCGCGTCCACGGCGTGACCGAAGAAACCACCACGGGCGTGCACCGCCTGCTGGATATGCTGGCCAAGGGCGAGCTGAAGATCCCGGCCATCAACGTCAACGACTCGGTGACCAAGAGCAAGAACGACAACAAGTACGGCTGCCGTCACAGCCTGAACGATGCAATCAAGCGTGGCACAGACCACCTGCTGTCGGGCAAGCAAGCCCTGGTGATCGGCTACGGTGACGTGGGCAAGGGTTCGTCCCAGTCCCTGCGTCAGGAAGGCATGATCGTCAAGGTCTCCGAAGTTGACCCGATCTGCGCCATGCAAGCCTGCATGGACGGTTTCGAAGTGGTTTCGCCGTTCATCGACGGTATCAACGACGGTACCGAAGCAAGCATCGACAAGGCCCTGCTGGGCAAGATCGACCTGATCGTCACCACCACCGGTAACGTGAATGTGTGCGATGCGAACATGCTCAAGGCCCTGAAGAAGCGCGCCGTTGTCTGCAACATCGGCCACTTCGACAACGAGATCGACACCGCATTCATGCGCAAGAACTGGGCATGGGAAGAAGTGAAACCGCAGGTGCACAAGGTTCACCGTACCGGCGCCGGCAATTTCGACCCGCAGAACGATGACTACCTGATCCTGCTGGCCGAAGGCCGCCTGGTTAACCTGGGCAACGCCACCGGTCACCCAAGCCGCATCATGGACGGCTCGTTCGCCAACCAGGTACTGGCGCAGATCTTCCTGTTCGAACAGAAGTACGCCGACCTGTCGCCAGCCCAGAAAGCCGAGCGCCTGACCGTTGAAGTACTGCCCAAGAAACTCGACGAAGAAGTGGCCCTGGAAATGGTCCGCGGCTTCGGCGGCGTCGTGACTCAACTGACCAAGACCCAGGCCGACTACATCGGTGTGACGGTTGAGGGCCCGTTCAAGCCGCACGCTTACCGCTACTGATACACCTGCTGCCCACTCTCCCTGTGGGGGAACGGGCTTTAATGTGGGAGGGGGCTTGCTCCCGATGGCGGTGGGTCAGTCAATATATTTATTAACTGACACTCCGCCATCGGGAGCAAGCCCCCTCCCACATCGACGGTGTACACACTCCGCAATTCTGGGTTTCAAAGGGTATTACCATGTCCCAAGACCGTCGCTACAGCTTCGAGTTTTTCCCGACCAAGACCGATGCTGGGCATGAAAAGCTGATGGCCACTGCCAAGGTGCTGGCCAGCTACAACCCCGACTTCTTCTCCTGCACCTACGGCGCCGGCGGTTCGACCCGCGACCGCACGATCAACACCGTGTTGCAGCTGGAAAGCGAAGTCAAAATTCCCGCCGCTCCGCACTTGTCGTGCGTGGGCGACAGCAAGGCCGACCTGCGTGGTCTGCTGACCCAATACAAAGCTGCCGGCATCAAGCGTATCGTCGCCTTGCGTGGCGACCTGCCGTCCGGCATGGGCATGGCCAGCGGTGAGCTGCGCTACGCCAATGACCTGGTGAGTTTCATCCGCGAAGAAAGCGGCGATCACTTCCATATCGAAGTGGCCGCTTACCCGGAGATGCACCCCCAGGCGCGCAATTTCGAAGACGATTTGCAGAACTTCGTGCGCAAGGCCAATGCCGGTGCCAACAGTGCAATCACCCAGTACTTCTTCAACGCCGACAGCTACTTCTACTTCGTCGAGCGTGTACAAGCGATGGGTGTGAATATCCCGATCGTGCCGGGCATCATGCCGATCACCAACTACAGCAAGCTGGCACGTTTCTCCGACGCCTGCGGTGCCGAAATCCCCCGCTGGGTGCGCAAGCAACTGGAAGCCTATGGCGACGACGTCAAAAGCATCCAGGCCTTCGGCGAACAGGTCATCACCGAGATGTGTGAGCAATTGTTGCAGGGTGGTGCGCCAGGGTTGCATTTCTATACCCTGAACCAATCTGAACCCAGTCTTGCTGTCTGGAACAACCTCAAGCTGCCACGCTGAGGTCTGTTCGGTTGTACCAAGGCCCTCAGACGAGGGCCTTTGTCGTTTTACGTGACCCACGGAACCCCGCAGTCCATGAATACAGTGTCCCCGACTTCCCGCCCGCAACTGGTCTATCTGGTCTTCGGTGCCCAGACCTACCACCAGGAAGCGGTATTCAGCATCGCCAGCGCACTGGCGTTCCTGCAGGACACCCCGGACGCGAACGTGGACATTCAGGTGTTCACCGACAATCCAGAGCCTTATCACTTGCTGCCGGTACGCGTGCGCCCACTGGACGAGGCCACTCGCAAACGCTGGAGCGAGCCCCACGGTTATCATTTCCGCACCAAACACGTGGTACTGCGCCAGGTACTGGAAGAGTCGGAGGTGGCGCTGCTGATCGACACCGACACGTTCTTCCACCATTCGCCCATGGCCCTGTTCGAGCGCGTGCAGCCCGGCACCCTGCTGTGCAACGCCTTCTACACCAAGTACGGCGACAACCACGAAAGCATCCTCTACACCGCCCTGCACCAGCGTCTGCTGGAGATGGGCGTGGCCGACGATGACATGATGACCCTCAATTCCGGGGTCATGGGCCTGACCCAACAGGATGCACACATCCTCGACCGCTCCATCGAATTGATGGATGAACTGTTCCCCCACGCCCAGGGCGCCTACACCCTGGAAGAGTTCTGCCTGTCCATCGCCGCCTACCGCACCGTCAACGTGCGCGAATGCCCGGACCTGATCCACCATTACTGGAGCCGCAAACAGCTGTTCCGGGCCAAGGTCAAGGCGTGGATCGCCAAACACGCCAGTGCCCCAACCAGTGCGCAGGCCCTGGCCGATACCCGCCAGGTCTCCTCGCACCTGCCGCGCCCGCCGCGCTTGCAGCGCTTGATGTACAAGCTGATCACCCTGCTGCTGCCCAAGCACCAGCAACAGTTCATTCGTGAAATCCTCTATGGTTGCTACGAGCACGAAAACGAGTTCGATCAGGCCTGCGGTCCGGTTTGGTGGGACAAGGCACGACAAAACCAGGAAGAACGCCAGAAGCGCCCACTGGATGCCCACCAACTGGAACACTGGTTCGCCAACCCCGTGGTGCGGCTGATACTGGGCGAGCGTCGCGCCGCGATCCACGAACACTTGCTGGACGCTCCGGCGAAATAACACCGCCCGCCAATGCGCGTGGTAGAGCTTCTCTTTCTGTCGGGAGCGTCGTAACCTCAAGGTATGCCCGCCATTTTCAAGCTACTGACCGCCGTGCTTTTTTCTTGCCTGAGCCTGGTCGCTCATGGCGAGAAACTGCGCATTGTCACCGAGCCCTGGGCGCCCTATGTCTACGACGATAACGGCACCAGGGCCGGCCTGGATTACGAAACCACAGTGGCCGTGTTCCAACGTCTGGGCGTGGAAGTGCAATGGCAATTCCTGCCCTGGAAGCGCTGCCTGGCGATGCTCGAGCAGGGTCACGCCGATGGCGCGCTGGATATTTTCCACAGCCATGAACGCGACGCCCAGTTGCTCTACCCCAGTGAACCCTTGTCGGAAGTCGAATTCGTCCTGTTCTACGCCAATGATCGCCCTCACCCCGCCACAACCCTCGATGAGCTGCGTGGCCTGACTGTCGGCATCTCACCCGGCTACCTCTATGGCGAGACGTTCAGTGGGTCCAGCGCATTCGAGCGCGAGCCTGCCCCCAGCCATGAAGCCAATTTCGGCAAGCTGATGCTCGGACGCATCGACATGGTCGTGACTGACCGGCGAGTGGGGCAGCACATCATCAAGACGCTGGGCCTTGAGGGCAAAGTCAGCCAGGCGGCAGTGGTGGTCAGCCGCCAACAACAATTTCTCGCGGTGCGCCGAGGAGCCGGCATGGACCTGTTGGTACAGCGCTTTGCCGCCGAGCTCAAGCGCTTCAAGCAAGAGCCGGCCTATGCCGCCTTGAGCGCCAAATATGGTGGGATGCAGGCTCAAACCTCCCCGATATCAGCCTCCGGACACGCCGTTGAGCAGCAGGAAAGCAGCGCGCCGTGATTGCTCTGTTATACTCCGGCCTTTCCGCCAGGCTTACGCCCGGCCGCTCGGGTCTTGAAAAAGGCACCCAACCCAGCTACTGCGCAGCTTTGCAGCCCGCGCGAGCCGGTGGAGTGCCCGCCAGACACAGCAGGACCGGACGGGATTGCGCTCCCCTAAGCGCCATTCACGCCCGGCAAGATTATCCCTTTGGGCCAAGCCCTAACTAAAACAGGATTACTCATGTCCTTTGCTTCCCTCGGTCTCTCCGAGGCTTTAGTCCGCGCCATCGAGGCAGCGGGCTATACCGAGCCTACTCCGGTGCAACAGCGGGCCATTCCCGCCGTGTTGCAAGGTCGCGACCTGATGGTCGCGGCTCAGACAGGTACCGGTAAAACCGGTGGTTTCGCCCTCCCGATTCTGGAGCGGTTGTTTCCCAACGGTCACCCGGACAAATCCCAGCGTCACGGCCCGCGCCAACCGCGTGTACTGGTCCTGACCCCTACCCGCGAACTCGCAGCCCAGGTCCACGACAGCTTCAAGCTGTACGCCCGCGACCTGAAGTTCGTCAGCGCCTGCATCTTCGGCGGTGTCGGCATGAACCCACAGGTTCAGGCCATGTCCCGTGGCGTTGACGTACTGGTCGCTTGCCCGGGTCGTTTGCTCGACCTGTGCGGCCAGGGCAGCGTCGATTTGTCCCACGTGGAAATCCTCGTGCTGGACGAAGCCGACCGTATGCTCGACATGGGCTTTGTCCATGACGTGAAAAAGGTCCTCGCACGCCTGCCGGCCAAACGTCAGAACCTGCTGTTTTCGGCAACGTTCTCCCAGGACATCACGGCCCTGGCCGGCAAGCTGCTGCACAACCCGGAGCGCATCGAAGTCACGCCACCGAACACCACGGTCGAGCGTATCGAGCAACGCGTATTCCGCCTCGCCGCCAGCCACAAGCGCTCGCTGCTGGCGCACCTGATCACCCACGGCGCGTGGGAACAGGTGCTGGTCTTCACCCGCACCAAGCACGGCGCCAACCGCCTGGCCGAGTATCTGGACAAACACGGCCTCACCGCTGTTGCCATCCACGGTAACAAGAGCCAGAACGCTCGCACCAAAGCCCTGGCCGACTTCAAGGCCGGCACTGTGCGCATCCTGGTCGCCACCGATATCGCCGCCCGCGGCCTGGATATCGACCAGTTGCCACACGTAGTCAACTTCGAGCTGCCGAACGTCGATGAAGACTATGTGCACCGTATCGGCCGTACTGGCCGTGCCGGTCGTTCGGGTGAGGCCATTTCCCTGGTCGCACCGGACGAAGAAAAACTGCTGAAAAGCATCGAACGTATGACCAAGCAGAAAATCGCCGACGGCGACCTGATGGGCTTCGATGCCAGCGCCGTGGAGGCCGAGAAACCTGAAGCCCGCGAGCGTCCGGATGTGCGTAACCCGCGCAACCCACGCGGTCCGAAGGGCGATGGCCCGAACGGCGGCGGTGGTGGCGGTGGTCGTCGCGACAAAGGCAAGGACAAGGGCAAGGAAAAGTCCGCCACCAGCAGCCGAGGTGAACGCCCGGCCCGTGAGCAAAAGCCACGTGAAGGCACCCCGGCCCGCGAACAGCGCCAGCCGAGCCAGCCGCCACGCGCCGCCGCTGACCGTGCCCCGGACGAGTTCCTCGACGACGATGTGGATAACTTTGGTAACCGCGTCGACTACGTGCCCCAGGCCAAGCCGGCCCAGGGCCGTGGCCGTCGTCCAGGTGCCCCGGCACAAGGCGCCGGTGCGGGTGCTCCCCGTGGCGGCCAGCCTCAGGGCGGTCGCCAGAACGGCCCGCGCAACAGCAGCGGCGGCAGCACCGGTACTCCGCCTGCCAAGCGCAGCGGCCCGCGTAATGGTGCACCGCGTGACGGCCAGGCGCGTCGCGAAGATTCGCGCAGCAACAACCGCCGCCCGGCCCGTGACGACCAGCCACGCCTGTCCGAGCCAGCGGTGCAAAACCCGCGTGGTGGCCCGGCGCCGAAGATCATCCACAAGGAGTCGAAAGCTGATCGCTTCCCGACACCCGAGCAGTTGGACCAACTGCCAGGCCGTCCTCGTGGTGAGAAACCGGCGCTGCTGACCCGCAACCGCTGAGTTCCAAAGCCATAGGCGTTGACTGTTACAACGCCATCGCGGGCAAGCCCACTCCCACAAGGGAATGCATTTCAATTGTGGGAGCTGGCTTGCCTGCGATGAGGCCGGCTAGGCCGGCACGAATCGTCAGCCAAAAAAATGCCCCGCATCTTTCGATGCAGGGCATTTTTTATGCGCGGCGAAAATTACTTCGCTTTCACACCTTCAAACGTGATGTACAGCTGAACGTTGTCAGACTGTGGACCTACGTCCATACCGTCTTTGTTGAATTCCTTGCGGCTGATGTTGGTGGTGCCTTCAAAGCCGGCACGGTAGCCGCCCCATGGATCCTTGCCTTCGCCCAGGAACGTGGCTTTGACCAGGATCGGCTTGGTCACACCGTGGAAGGTCAGGTCGCCGGTCACATCAGCAGTCAGCTTGCCATCAGCATTTTTGCCAGTTGGCTTGACGCTGGTGGAGACGAACTTGGCATCAGGGAATTTGCCCGACTCCAGGAAGTCCTTGCTGTTGACGTGCTTGTCGCGCTCGGCGTGGTTGGAGAACACGCTGGCAGTACGCACGTTAACTTCAATCTTGGCGTCTTCCGGCTTGGCGGCGTCAAAGCTGAACTTGCCGTCCAGGTCCTTGAAGGTACCGGTAATGTAGCTGTAGCCCAGGTGGCTGATCTTGAAATCGACGAAGGCGTGCTGGCCTTCCTTGTCGATCACGTAGTCAGCGGCCATCGCCGAACCTGCGGACAGCAGAGCAGAACCGATTGCCAGCGCAGCGAGTGTTTTTTTCAACATGCTTTCTATTCCTTGTGAGTCGAGGTTGAACATCAGGCTTTGCGCCCCAGCATTCGTGTCAGGGTCGCATCACGATCGATAAAGTGGTGTTTCAATGCAGCCACGCCATGCAAACCGGCGAAGACCACCAACACCCAGGCCAGGTACAGATGCACCCAACCGGCTGTGTCTGCCTGGTCCGGTAGACCGGAAACCACGGCAGGAATTTCAAACAGGCCAAACACCGGAATACCGACACCGTCGGCGGTGGAAATCAGGTAACCGGCAATCATCACGGCAAACAGCCCCAGATACAGGAACGCATGGCCAAATGCAGCACCGATCCGCGTCATACGGCTATAGCTGGCCAGCGGCGGTGGCGGCGGGCTGACCAGACGCCAGACGATACGCACCAGCATGATGGCAAACAGCGTGATGCCAATGCTCTTGTGCAAGTCGGGCGCATCTTTGCGCCAGGCGCTGTAGTAGTCGAGGCCGACCATCCACAGGCCCAATGCGAATAAACCAAACACCACCAAGGCGACGCCCCAGTGTAGAACCATGCTGACCCAGCCGTACCGGGCGGGAGAATTGCGTAGCTGCATGTACTTAATCCCGTAAGAACTGTGCCCAAGACTAGCGTTTTACCTATCGAATTAAAGCGGAAAATTTCGCTTTGAAATATCGAGAAATACGATGAAGAGGCTAGGTATCATAAATTAACAAGGGATTAAGACTATTCCCAAGAAACGCGACAGACCGTCCTGCATTTACCGCCAATTGCCCCACAATGGCTTGTGACACGCGCCACCATTGCATAGGCTTGCGCGATTGTTTCGCCTGCGCGCGCCGCAGGATCGCTTCGAGGAGATCACCGATGGGCTTGAACAACCAGTGGATGCAACGCGACCTCGCGGTGCTGTGGCATCCCTGCACCCAGATGAAAGACCACCAGCAACTTCCGCTGGTCCCGATCAAGCGCGGTGAAGGCGTATGGCTGGAAGACTTCGAAGGCAAACGCTACCTCGACGCCGTCAGCTCCTGGTGGGTCAACGTGTTCGGCCACGCCAACCCGCGCATCAACCAGCGCATCAAGGACCAGGTCGATCAGTTGGAGCATGTGATCCTCGCCGGTTTCAGCCACCAGCCAGTGATCGAGTTGTCCGAGCGCCTCGTGCAGATGACGCCTGAAGGCCTGACGCGCTGCTTCTACGCCGATAACGGTTCATCCTGTATCGAAGTCGCATTGAAGATGAGCTTTCACTACTGGCTCAACCGCGGCCTGCCGAACAAGAAGCGCTTCGTCACCCTGACCAACAGCTACCACGGCGAAACCATCGCCGCGATGTCGGTAGGCGACGTGCCGTTGTTTACCGAGACCTACAAGGCGCTGCTGCTCGACACCATCAAAGTGCCGAGCCCCGATTGCTACCTGCGCCCCGACGGCATGAGCTGGGAAGAACACTCGCGCAACATGTTCCTGGCCATGGAACAGACCCTGGCTGACCACCACGATACCGTTGCCGCAGTGATTGTCGAGCCACTGATCCAGGGCGCCGGCGGCATGAGGATGTACCACCCGGTGTACCTCAAGCTGCTGCGCGAAGCCTGCGACCGCTACGGCGTGCACTTGATCCACGACGAAATCGCCGTCGGCTTCGGCCGCACCGGCAGCATGTTCGCCTGTGAACAAGCCGGCATCCGCCCGGACTTCCTGTGCCTGTCCAAGGCCCTCACCGGCGGCTACTTGCCGCTGGCCGCCGTGGTCACCACCGAAGATGTCTACAGTGCCTTCTACGACGACTACCCTACCCTGCGCGCCTTCCTGCACTCCCACAGCTACACCGGCAACCCGCTGGCGTGCGCGGCAGCCTTGGCGACGCTGGATATCTTTGAAGAAGACAACGTCATCGAAAACAACAAGGCCCTGGCCCAGCGCATGGCGACCGCCACCGCGCACCTGGTGGACCATCCTCACGTTTCGGAAGTGCGCCAGACGGGCATGGTGCTGGCGATCGAGATGGTGCAGGACAAAGCCACCAAGGCCGCCTACCCGTGGCAGGAACGCCGTGGCTTGAAGGTATTCGAACACGCACTGGAGCGTGGCGCGCTGTTGCGGCCACTGGGCAGCGTGGTGTATTTCCTGCCGCCCTATGTGATTACACCGGAGCAGATCGACTTCCTGGCCGAAGTGGCCAGCGAGGGGATTGATATCGCCACTAACAGCAACGTCAGTGTGGCGGTACCCAAAGATTTCCATCCTGGCTTTCGTGACCCGGGTTGATACCAACCCCTGTAAGAACCGACTTGCCACAGCAAGCTCGCTCCTGCATACACCTCTTCAGAGAACAGAAATGAGACTGTCCCGCTTTTTCACCGACACCCCGCTGAGCCTCGGCGATCACGAACTTCCTGAAGCCCAGGCGCATTACATCAGCCGTGTGTTGCGCATGGGTGAAGGCGATGCCGTGCAGCTGTTCGACGGTTCTGGCCAGGAGTTTAGTGGCACGCTGCTGGAAGTCGGTAAAAAACGCGTCACTGTGCAACTGACGCAAAGCTTTGCCGGCCAAGATGAATCGCCGCTGCATATCCACCTCGGCCAGGGCCTGTCCCGGGGTGAGCGCATGGATTGGGCGATCCAGAAGGCCACTGAACTGGGCGTCAATGCGATCACACCGATCTTCAGCGAGCGCTGCGAAGTGCGCCTCAAGGACGAACGCGCCGACAAACGCCTGCTGCACTGGCGTCAGGTTGCCATCAGCGCGTGCGAGCAGTGTGGGCGTTCAACGGTGCCGGTGATTCACGCACCGGTGTTGCTGGCCGACTGGCTGAAGCAAACTGAAGCCGACCTGAAACTGGTACTGCACCCAGTCGCCGAGCCGATGATCAGTCACGCGAAGCCTTCGAGCCTGGCGTTTCTGATCGGGCCGGAAGGTGGCTTGACCGACGGCGAAGTCGACACCGCCCAAGGCGCTGGCTTCCATGCTGCGCGGTTGGGGCCACGGGTATTACGTACCGAAACCGCGCCCGTGGTGGCGCTGTCGGTCGCCCAGCAACTCTGGGGTGATTTCTAAACGGAGCGATCACTCCACCGGATCACTCACCGGCTTGGCAATGATCGCCTTCAACTCGCTGGTCATTGGGAATTCCAGGTTCAGGCCCTTCGGCGGGATCGGCTGCTCAAACCAGCGCTGGTAAATCCCGTTGATCTCTCCCGAACGGTACAGATCACCCAAAGTCTCGTTGACCACGGCGAGAAACTGCGGGTCGTCCTTGCGCACCATGCAGCTGTAGATCTCCCGCGACTGCTCCTCGCCCACCACCACCCAGTGGTGCGGGTCCCTGGCCTTGGCGCGCTCGCCGTAGAGCAACGCATCATCCATATAGAACGCTACCGCACGGCCGGTCTCGAGCATCTTGAAAGCCTCGCCATGGTCTTTGGCGCTGATCACGAACATATTGGCTTTGTGTTCAGCATTGTAACTTTTGAGGAAGCGTTCATTGGTAGTACCGGCAGTGGTCACCACGTTTTTGCCCGTGAGGTCGGCAAAGCCTTTGATCCCGCTGTCCTTGGCCGTTAGCAACTGCCCCTTCACGTAAATGAACCCGTAGGAAAATGCTACCTGCTTCTGCCGCTCGGCGGTCACGCCGGTGGAGCCGCACTCCAGGTCGACGGTGCCGTTCTGCACCAGCGGAATACGGGTTTGGGAAGTCACCAGGTTGTACTTCACCTTGAGCTCACTCACCCCGATTTTCTGCTGGATGCGCTCGACAATCTTGCTCGCCAGGTCCACCGAGTAGCCCATCGGCTTGCCACTGTTATCCCCAATGTAGGAAAACGGCACCGACGCATCGCGATACCCCAGGGTGATGGCCTTGGCGCTGGCGATCTTGCTCAAGGTGCCCTCCAGAGGCGCTTCGGTCGCATGGGCGTTTGCGCTCAAAAAAAGTCCAAGAGCGCAGCCGGTCAACAGGATTTTTTTCATTGTTATTCTCCGTTGGTAGATCGGTTATTTACGTACTGCAATCACGCTGATTTCCACCAGGACACTCGGTCGCGCCAGCTCTGCTTGCAGGGTGGTACGCGTGGGCGCCATGCCTGGCGAAAGCCATGCAGACCAGGCTTCATTCATCGGCGTAAAACCGGTACTGATGTCCTTCAGGTAAATCGTCGCGTTGAGCAGGTGATCCTTGTCACTGCCCGCCTCGGCCAACAGCGCGTCGATCCTGGCCAACACTTCTCGGGTTTGGCTGGCTACGTCCTGGCCATCGCCCGGTACCTGGCCCGAGAGAAACACCAAATCCTTGAAGGTCACGGCAGCGCTAAGACGCTCGTTGCTGTTGATTCGGGTGATAGTCATGGCTGCATCCTCAAGCGGCGCGGGGCGCCAGGCCCTGCATATCAATGGAAGGAACATGCTGGCTGATCAACTCAGCCAATAGCTGGCCACTGCCACAGGCCAGGGTAAAACCAAGCGCGCCATGCCCCAGGTTCAACCACAAATTGCGGTAGGCGCTGGCACCGATCAATGGTACGCCCGTCGGTGTTGCCGGGCGCATACCGGCCCACTCGACCGCGTGGGCGTAGTCACCGGCCAAGGGAAACGTCTCCAGCGCCTGACGCTTTATCAAGGCCAGGCGCTTGGGCTCAAGACGCGCATCAAAGCCGACAATATCCACCATGGCCGCGATCCGCAGTTGCTCACCAATGCGCGCGTAGACGATCTTGCGGTCATAGTCGGTGATGCTCACGTTCGGCGCCTTGTGCTGCGCACCGATCGGCACGCTCAGGCTGTAGCCCTTGAGCGGGTACAGCGGCAGCGACAAGCGCGGCAACGCCAACTCGGCGCTGCGATGCCCGGCAGCCAGCACCAACTGTTCGACCGGCATCACGTCATGGCCCATTTCGATGGCCTGCACTGCACCGTCGGCGTGACGAATCCCGGTAACCTTGCGACCCAGCAAAAATGTACAGCGCCCTGAAGCCTTTAACCGAGCTGCCAGCCGTTGGCAAAAAGCATGACAGTCCGCCACTTCCTCATTCGGGGTATAGATGCCGCCGACAAACCCACCTGCCGCCAACGCCGGTTCCAGGTGCGTACAATCCACCGCAGACAGCACCTGCTGCTGCAGGACGTCGGTGACCTTGCTGCGTGCACGCTCAAACGTCTCGGCATTGCGAAAGGTCACCAGCTTGCCGTTGCGCCGCCAGTCAAAGCCGTCCAAGCGATCATCGACACGCCATTGCTGCAAGGTGCCTTGACTCAGGCTCGCCAGCCGCAGCAAGTGGGCAGCGTTGCGCTTGTTTACCGAGCCCCGGCAGGCACCGATGAACGCTGCCATCCAGCGCCATTGCTGGAGGTCAAGCCGTGGGCGCAGCTTCAGCGGCGAGTCGCCGCGCAACAGCCACCCAATCGCCTGCAGCGGCACGCCCGCGTCGGCCAATGGCGCAACATAGCGATAGGACAGCTGCCCACCGTTGGCGAAACTGGTTTCGCTGCCCAAGGTATCGCGGGCGTCGATCACCGTTACCTCATGGCCAGCCCGTACCAAAGCATAAGCACTGGCCAAGCCGATAACCCCACCACCGATGATGCAAACCTGCCTGGCCATCCCAGCCCCCGACCGTTGATAAACTGAAGACCAAGCGTAGGCGCAGGTGACAGGCCACCGACAATGAATAAAGATGGGTCACCTATAAACAAAGGTTATGGACTTGCCATGCGCTTGCGTCATATCGAAATCTTCCAGGCCATTCGCCAGACTGGCTCGATCAGTGCTGCCGCGCAGTTGCTGCACGTCTCGCAACCAGCGGTGACCAAAGTGTTGCAGCACGCCGAATTGCAGCTGGGCTTTGCGCTGTTTCTGCGGGTGCGCGGCAAATTGCAGCCCACGCCGGAAGCCCTGGCACTGGAAAGCGAAGTCGAGAAAGTCACCGAGAGCTTGCAAGGTGTAAGGCGTCTAGCCAAGAGCCTGCGCCGCGCCCCAGGGCAAAGCGTGCGCATTGGTGCGATTCCGGCGTTGGCCTTGTCGCTGCTGCCTCCGGCGATTCTGGAATGGAAGCGCGAATACCCCGACATGGCTTGCGAGCTGTCCAGCGACCATAGCCGTGAGCTGGTCCAGAAGCTGCTGATGCGCGAAATCGACCTGGCGCTGACCCTCAACTTTTCCGGCCATCCTGGGTTGACCACCCAGGTGCTGGCCAATGGCGTGCTGGTTGCATTGGCGTCCAAGGGCTATTGGTCGGCGGCTGAAATCAACCAACCATTGCCGCTGAGCGAACTGGCGGGCGCGCCATTGATCGGGCTTTCCAGTGCTGATCCGCTGGCGACCAAGCTGGACAGCTACCTGGAGAACGTCGATCCACCGCCACGCGTGACCATCTCGGTACAAACCTATTCCCTGGCCCGGGCGATGGTGGAGTCCGGCGCCGGTTTGACGGTCATTGACCCCTTTACCGCCCTCGGCGCATCGACGGCAACCACCTGCATCCGCACCCTCACGCCACCCCTGCCGATCACCCTCTACGCCCTGACCCGTGGCGATGAACCACCGCCGCATATGCTCGCCAAGCTGCTGCAGATCTTCGGCATTCGTGCCTGTGAGCTACTGGCACGTCTCTAATACCACCGAAGCCCCCTCCCACATTCAGAGCACGTAATGCATGATCGCCACAAAATGCAGGAGGCTGCCGCCAATCACAAACAAATGCCAGATCCCATGGGAATGGCGCAGGCGATCTTCCAGGGCAAAAAAGATGATGCCCACGGTGTACAACACGCCGCCCGACGCCAACCAGATAAACCCTGCCGTGCCCAGCGCCGCTATCAGCGGCTTGACTGCCACGAGTACGATCCAGCCCATCACCGCGTAGATCACGATGGACAGAATCCGCGCCTCCGAGCGCGGCTTGATCTCTTGCAGGATGCCGATCACCGCCAGCCCCCACACAATACCGAACAGCGTCCAGCCCCAGGGCCCGCGCAGAGTCACCAGGCAGAACGGTGTGTAGCTGCCGGCGATCAACAGGTAGATCGAAAAGTGATCGACCTTTTGCATGATCTCTTTTCGCCGCCCCCGCACGCTGTGGTAGACGGTCGACGCGCTGTACAGCACCATCAGGGTAAAGCCATAAATCGCCACGCTGACGATCTTCCAGGGGCTGCCGTCCAGGCTCGCCACCACCAACATCCACACGGCGCCAATACACGCCGCGACTGCACCGAGCAAATGGCTCCAGGCGTTGAACCGTTCCCCGTGATACATCTATCGTTAACCTCCCCTCATCGTTGACGACTGGCGGCAAGCCTCCAGCCTTGCGCATAAGAGTGCAAGCAGCGTGTGACGTTCCAGCGACGAGGGCTGCGTTTGCAGGCACAATCGAGCGCAATCGAACAAGAGCCCACGGCCATGCTGATCGACGAAGAGTTCACCCTCAAGAAGCTGGAAATCTTCCTGGCGTTCATGCGCACCGGCAACCTGGCCCGCGCCGCCGCCGAACTGCAAACCAGCAACGTCAGCGTGCACCGCGCCATCCACTCCCTGGAAAGTGCCTTGCGCTGCCCGCTGTTCAAGCATGAAGGGCGCAACCTCACCCCGCTGGAAAGCGCCTACGTGCTCGAAGAGCGTGCGCAAAAGCTGATAGCCGATGTGGTCGAGGGAGTGCGCCTGACCCGCGAAGCCGCCGGCTTCTGCGCCGAACGCTTCAAGCTCGGCTCGCTGTACTCGCTGACGGTCAAGACCGTACCGCAACTGATCATGGGCCTGAAGATCCGCCGCAGCGAACTCAATATCGACCTGATCCTGGGCTCCAATTTCGACCTGTTCTACAAGCTCAAGAACATGGAGGTGGATGCGATCCTCATCTCTCTGGACGATCACGCCACCGATCCGGACTGTGAGCAGATCGCGCTGTTCAGCGATGACATCTTCCTTGCCACACCGGCCGATTCCCCCCTGGACCGTCATCAGGAAATCGACCTGGCCGACGTGCGTGACGCCACCTTTATCACCCTCACCCAGGGCTTCGCCACGCACCAGGACGGCAACCGGGTGTTCAAGCAGGCGGGGTTCGAACCGAAGGTGGCGATGCAGGTGAACGATATATTTACCTTGCTGAGCATGGTCAGCTCGGGGGTGGGTTATGCGCTGCTGCCTGGGCGGATTGCGGCGGTGTATGAGAACCGCGTGAAGCTGATACCGCTGCAACCCAGGTATCGGTTGCAGCAGCAGATCGGCGTGGTGTTCTTGAAGGCCAAGGAGCGTGACCCGAACCTGCTGGCGTTGTTGGCGGAGTGTCGGATGTATGCCAATCGCCAGGCTTGAGACTTGCCCCCGATTGCGCCAGACCAGACAGCGAAAATCCCCAGTCAGCCCACCAACCCCCTCATCACCAAAAACAACAACGACGGCCCCAACAAACACCCCAGCGCTGTATAGAACGCCGCGGTCAAACACCCATAAGGCACCAACTTCGGATCAGTCGCCGCCAACCCGCCCGCCACGCCGCTGGAAGTGCCCATCAAGCCACCGAAGATCACCGCACTACGTGGATTGTTCAGCCCGATCAGCGGGGCCACGAACGGTGTCATTACCATCACCAAAATAGCCTTGATCAACCCTGCGGCAATCGACAGCGCCATCACCTCGGAACTGGCCCCAATCGCCGCCCCGGTAACCGGGCCAACGATATAGGTCACGGCACCGGCGCCGATGGTGGTGAGGCTCACCGCATCGGTATAACCAAACGCCATTGCCACCCCTACCCCGGCAACAAACGACGAGCCCACACCGACAAACAGAGCCAGCACGCCGACGTATCCGGCGCGCTTCAACTCATCGACACTCACGCCAAACGCCGTGGCTACAATAGCGAAGTCCCGCAGCATCGCGCCGCCCAACAGGCCAATGCCTGACAACAGTGGAATATCCACCACGCCCTTGGAGCCGCCAGTAAAAGCGCCTCCCACATACGACAACACCAGGCCCAACAGAATGGCAATGGCCGAGCCATGCAGGCGGCCTTTGGTAAAAGTGTCAGAGATCCAATAGGAAACCCACATGGTCAGGCCGATCACGGCAAAACCACTGATCAATCCGTACCCGGTGATCACTTTCATCATCGATTCGTACATGGCGATCACCCGGCTTCTTTGGTCGGAACAGCTGCAACCGGCTCGCGGTTACCGATACGCACCAGCACCGGTACCAGGGCAAAGCCGAGCACCACGGCGAGGGTCCCGGCCAGAATCGCCATGGGCCCGCCACTGATGGCGCCATACACGTTTTGCTGGGCGGCCATCGCCACCACAATCGGGATATAAATCGCAGCCCAGAAGCTCACGCCCTGCTCCGACTTGCCGGTAAACAAGCCACGCTTGCCGAGGTAACTGCCCAGGCCAATCAGCAGCAACATGGCGATACCCACCCCGCCGACGTTAGCCGGGATACCCATCCATTTGCCCAGCAGTTCACCGACAAACAGGCCGGCCAACGTGCACAGCGCCAGAAACGCCACACCGTAGATAATCATGATTGTTGTCCTCAAAGTGCTCGTTCGAAATTGTTGTTGTTGTGCTTCGAAAGCCTTGGGTGCTGCTTTATCGGTGGCGGCGCTCCTCCTCTTGCAGCAGGGCCTGCAAGGTGTCCAGGCGTGCGCCTTCGCAGGCGATCACCGTGCCTTGTTCGAACACGCGGCGTGACAGACCAGTGAGCACCGCGCCCGGGGGCAGTTCAATTTGCAGGCGCACACCGCGCTCGTAGGCGCTTTGCACGGTGCCGCGCCAGTCGACGACGCGGCACATGTTGAAGGCCAGGTCATCGCGCAGTTGCTCAGGGTTGTGGATAGGTCGCGCGCGGGTGCTGCTCAGGTAGGTGATGCGCGGCGCCTTGAGTGGGACGAACGCTTGGGCAAGCACCTTGGCCGGCGCTTCCAGCAGCGCACAGTGGGACGGCACGCTCACTGCCAGACGCTTGGCGACGCCGTTGCCTTTGATGCGCTCGGCGACACGCTGCATCGCTTCATTGCTGCCGGCGATCACGGTCTGGTTGTCGGCGTTGATATTGGCCAGATACACCGGAGTTGCGGCGCTGTGGATATCTGCCAGCAAGGCTTCAACCGTGGATAAATCGGGGCCGATCAGGGCGGTCATGCCGTAGCCTTGTGGATAAGCCTGTTGCATCAGCTCGCCACGCAGGCTGACCAGTTTCAGCGCATCGGCGAAGTCCAGGGCGCCGGCGGTGACGGCGGCCGGGTAGGCGCCGATGGACAGGCCCGCCACGTAGTCAGGCGTATGGTGCAACTGCTGGGCATGGGCAACGCCGACGATCAGCAGGCACAGTTGCACCGCACGCGTGCTCGCCAAGGCTTGCGCCGAATCGAGCCGACGAACATCTTCACCCAAGGCATCACTGGCTTCTTCCAGAACCTGGGCCGATAGCGCCTGGAGCATGCCCACGCGCTGGGCACCCTGCCCCGGAAACACCAACAAGCTGCTCATGCCACGGCCTGCCAGGGGTCAAGTACAAGGTGCGCGCCGCCAGTGGTTTTGAGCAGTACGCGGCGTGAGCCTGTGGCCCATTCGCGCAAGGCAACAGCGCCAAACGGGGTTTGCAGTTGCAGGTCCACGGCGCACGGTGCGGTGTCGAATTTCGCCAGCAATGCACGCGCCGCGTTGCGATCAAGCGGTTCGGGGGTGCGCAGGATCAAATCCAGATCACTCATGGCATGCAACGCTTCGACGCCGCTCGCCAATTCAAATCCGGCGCTGCCGCTGACGCCCCAGTGATACTGCGCCAACACTGGCCGCAGTTGATCGAGCGCCCGCAGCGCCGGTAAATCCCGTGGCGAGATCACCTGGCGCAAGTCTTCGGGCGCCACGCGCCGTTGCACCGCAGCAACAGGCATCACCGCCCCATAACGCTGCTCACGCAGACGCCCACGTACGCCAACCGCCACTTGACCTGCTTCGGTAATGGCGCGCCGCACCACTACTGGATGGCCGGCGCTCAGCGCGTCCCGCACCCAGGCCGGAGCATCCGCAGGCAGGTGCGCCGGGGTCATGCCCCAGAGCAAGTCATGGGCGTTCACCATTGTTCCCGCAGCAGTTGGCGTACATGGCTTGAGGCGGTGCGATTAGTCGCACCGAGACGTCCTTTTAAATCGGGTTGCACGACATCTTTGATCGCCTGCACCAGGCAATCGCTGACCCGCGCCACATCGTCCGTTGTCGGCTGTTCAATCTGGCTCACCGACAAGGTCTCCCAGAGCAAACCCAGGCTGGCATAACTGTCGATGTCATAGGCCATCGGCGGCACACTGGCGGCCAAGGCTTCCAGCTCTTCAACACTGCGCAAGGTCACCCGCGCCGCCGAGGCCTTGCCCATGGCGTGCACCATTACCCCAGGGTCGCGCAGGGCGATCAAGCGGTTGGCCTGGTAACCGTGGGCCAGAAACGCACCGGACATGGCCTTGCCCACCAGCAACGCAATCACCGGGTGCCCGGCCAGGCGTGCGCGGGCGTAGCTGTCGGCAGCGGCGGCCAGGGCCTGGTGGATGCCGAGGGCTTCTTCACGGCGACCATAGGCTTGGCTGGGCACATCGACGATGGCGATGATGGGGCGTTTGTCACCCGTCACGATGGCTTCATCGACGGCCTTGGCTAGCCCCCAACCTTCCAGCAACCCGACTTCGCCATTGCGCGCACGCGGGAAGCGGTTATTCGGGTCGGTGACCACGGCGATAAAGCGCACCGCCTGTTCACCCAATACGCCGTCTGCGACTTTCAATGAGTCCGGCAAGCCGTCTACGAGTGTCGCGCCGACGCTCAATGCGTTGAACCACTGCAACCCTCTCATGGGCGTTCTCCCTGATACAGAGCGCGAACCGTCGCGGGCTCGATTTGCGCCGCTGTGTCGAGTTCGGCCAGCCGCGCCAGGTAGAAATCAGCGCGCCGGCTGCGGGGTTGTTCGGGCGCCCCGTGTTGCAACAGCGCGCTCACGGTCTGCTGGATCTGCACCACATCGTCCGCCACGTAACGGTCGGCCAAGCCACTGTTGAAACGTTGTTCGCCGCCGGTGAGGCTCCAGATAAACGGGCGGTCGCGGGAGTCGTATTCTTCCAGCCCGGCCTCCTGTTCGATCACCTGCGGTCCGTTCAGCCCCAGGCGCGCTTCGCGGGTGACCACCAGGTAACTGCACAGTCCGGCCGCGATGGACATACCACCAAAACAACCGACACTGCCCGCCACCACACCGACCACCGGCTGGTACTGGCGCAGGTCGACAATCGCCGCGTGAATATCGGCAATCGCGGCAAGGCCCAGGTTGGCTTCCTGCAAGCGCACCCCACCGGTCTCCAGCAGCAGCACGGCGCGGGTCGGTATGGCGTTGCGGTTGTCTTCGGCGGCCAGTTCCAGTGCCCCCGCGATTTTTGCGCCACCGACTTCACCGAGGCTGCCGCCTTGGAAATTGCCCTCGATAGCGGCGACCACTACCGGCAAACCGCCGATGCTGCCCTTGGCAATCACCACACCGTCATCCGCCTGGGGCACTACGCCCTGGCGGCTGAGCCACGGCGACATGACCCGTTGGAACGGGTCGATCAGTTCACGATAAGTGCCAGCATCCAACAACGCCTTGGCGCGCTGCCGCGCACCGAGTTCGACGAAGCTGTGTTTGTTGAGCAAATCAGTCATGGCCGACCTCCTCGAAACCTTGCTCCAGGCGCAAACGCACCACGCCGGGGGTGGCGCCGAAATCGTGGATATCGATGTTCAAGGCAGGTGGCGTCTGCTCCTGGAAGATGCGTTCGAACAGGTGCTGCCAACGTTGCTCGGCGCCGTTGACCGAGGTCTGCACTTGGATGGTCAGCGTGCCGGGAGTGCCCGGCTCCAGCAGCACTTCGAGGTCGCCCGAACCGACGCAACCCACCAGCGCGCGGCCTTTTGGCGGCTGGCCCGCGGGGAATTCAAAGGATAAGGTTTCCATCACAACGCTCCGTCGAGGCGGTCGATAAACAGGCAGGCGGCGAGCAAGTCGGCAGCGCCGCCAGGGGAGGCATTCAGGGCCAGGAGTTGCTGGTCCAGTGCGTGCAGTTGGCGACGGCCCGCGAGGGTTGCGCTACCGCCAGCGTCGAGCACGGCCTGGGCGCCTTGCTGCATGGCTTGGAGGCCTTCAGTGCCGGCGCGGTAGAGCACGCAGGTGTCGGCCAGCTCGGTCATGATCGCGAGCAAGGCATCCAGGCGGGCATTCTGCTCACCGGCGTTTTGCCCGCGGCTTTTATGCAGTTGCGGCAGGCCGCGTTGCATCACAGCGGGGAAGCCCAGTTGCGCTTCTTCACGGGCACCGCGTGCGCCGTAGCGCTGGGCGACCTGTGCGCCGTGGCTTAGTGGTTGCGGCGCGAAGCGGTCTTCGAGCAGAGCTAGTTTGGCCGCGGTCAGGGTTACGGCGCGTGGTTGCAGGGCCGCTGCTGCGGTGAGCAAACCAAGAGCCCAGATTGCGCCGCGATGGGTATTTACGCCGTGGGTAGTGATGAGCATCGCTTGCTCGCCTTCGCGGCCAAGACGGCCGAGTGCTTCACGCAAGGGCACACCGACTTCACCGAATTCAAGGGCGGCCTCGGCCATTTCCTTGAACATCGGCCACAACGACAGCGCCGAGGCGTGCATCAGGCCCAGGTGCAAATCGCTGTGGGCGCCGTTGCCGCGCCGGTCTACCAAGGCGGGTTTAGGCGACAAATCCGCTTCATCGATCAGCGCGTCGACGGCCATATCCGCCAGGCGATCGGCCAGGCTCAATTCATGCTGTTTTAGAGCGCGCATTTACCAGCTCCTGAATTTGGCGGGCGGGTTGTACAAGCCACCGGACCACTCCACCAGGTCGGCCACACTCTTGGCGGCCAACAATTCGCGGGTGGCGTCGGTGCGGCGGATACCCAAGTCTTCGGGCAAGGCGATCAAGCCTTCGCGACGCATACGGGCGGTGTCCTTGGGGTTATGGCGCATACCGATTGCCGTCACCCCGGCGACGGCAGCGATCATTGCCTGGCGCTCTTCCAGGGAGCGCGCCTTGTAGAGGTAGGCGATGCCTTCTTCGGTGAGCAAGTGGGTAACGTCGTCGCCGTAGATCATGATCGGCGCCAGCGGCATGCCGCTTTTACGTGCCACTTCCACCGCGTCGAGGGTGTCGACAAAGGTCGGTTTGCCGCCCTCCTGGAAGGTCTCGACCATTTGCACCACAAGTTTTTTGCCGCGCTCAAGCAAGGCCTCGGGCGCATCGTCATGGCGCATATCCAGCCAGGCCGGTGTGCCGTGCCGACGACCACGTGGGTCGTGGCCCATGTTCGGCGCACCACCGAAACCGGCAAGGCGGCCACGGGTCACGGTGCTGGAATGCCCATCGCCATCCACTTGCAGGGTGGCGCCGATAAACAGGTCCACCGCGTACTGGCCGGCCAGTTGGCAGAACATGCGATTGGAGCGCATCGAGCCATCGCGGCCGGTGAAGAACACATCCGGGCGGGCGGCGATGTAGTTTTCCATGCCCAGCTCGGTGCCGAAGCAATGCACGCTCTCGACCCAACCGCTTTCAATCGCCGGGATCAACGTGGGGTGTGGGTTGAGGGTCCAGTTGCGGCAGATCTTGCCCTTCAGACCCAGGGATTCGCCGTAGGTGGGGAGGATCAATTCGATGGCGGCGGTGTTGAAGCCGATGCCATGGTTGAGCGACTGCACATTGTGTTTTTCGTAGATGCCACGGATCGCCATCATCGCCATCAGCACATGCACCGGCTTGATATGGCGCGGGTCGCGGGTGAACAGCGGTTCGATGTAGAACGGCTTGTCGGCCACCACCACGAAATCCACCCAGCTTGCGGGGATGTCCACACGGGGCAAGTCGGTGACGTCATCCACCAACTGATTGACCTGCACAATGACGATGCCATCGCTGAACGCGGCGGGTTCGATCAGCGCCGGGGTGTCTTCGGTGCTGGCGCCGGTGTAGATATTGCCGGCGCGGTCGGCCATGAAGCCGGCCGAGAGCACCACGTTGGGGATCAGGTCCACCACCAGGCGCGCATAGAGTTCGATGTAGGTATGGATCGCGCCGATTTCCAGCAGGCCGTCTTCCAGCAACTGGCTGATGCGCAGGGATTGAGTGCCGGCGAAGGAAAAGTCGAGCTTGCGGGCGATGCCTTTCTCGAACAAGTCCAAGTGCTCGGCGCGCCCGACACTGGGCATGATCATGTGCAAATCGTGGAGCTTGGCCGGGTTGGCCTTGGCCAGGGAGCGCGAGAGGAAGTCGGCCTGCTTCTGGTTGTTGCCTTCCAGTACCACGCGGTCGCCGGGGAGGATCAGCGCTTCCAGGGCCTCGACGATCCTGTCGCTGGGCAACACCGCCCCGTCTGCATACTGTTTGACCAGCCCGAGCCGCCGCTGCTTCTCGTCGCGCCGCCGCGTCCAGCGCGAGTCGGGGGTGATGGTTGTTGTCATGGTCGCTCCACGGGGTTTGCTGTCGTGGGGCTGTACCTTAGGAGTGAATTTAGGTGCTATCAATCAAGCTCAGCGACAGACCGTTACGCCTGGAGTAACAAAGCTAAAAATGTGGGAGGGGGCTTGCTCCCGATAGCGGTGTGTCAGTTGACAAACTTATTGCTGACCCACCGCAATCGGGAGCAAGCCCCCTCCCACATTTGCTCAGTGTTGCTTGTTAGATATCGGTCCCAAACCAGGACCGATCAGTCCCTATTTGGGACCGTTTGAAAATTCCGGCGAATGGCTGATTTGCTCAAGTGCCCTATCGACCAACAACTGACCAAACTCTGCCATTTGCTGAATCCCGAGCATGATGGCGCGCTGGGAAGTGTCCAGGTCAAAGGCCAGGTTGCAGGTGAGTGCGTTGAGGGAGGACAGGGTTTCGCTGGCATTGACCAGCAGGGTTTCGGTGGTTTGGTGGGGGTTGACGGTGAAGAGGGGTGGATTGGGAGTAGGTTTGACCATGATGAAACTCCTAAACAGTGAGTAAGGAGCGCCACCGTTCGCTTGCACGCGAATGAGGGTGGCGACCGTGCGCAGGTGTGCAAGACCGGGCCTGTTTAGGACACCCAGCAGATCCGAAGACCTCCTGCGCGCAGCCGCCATAAAGCAGCGAGCACAAAAAACGCCCGTTGGATGGCTGGGCGTTTGCACGCCTAAACAGTTTCGTCGGACTTGCACGTCCGTGTCACCGTTTTTTGCGATGACGGGACGAAGACTAGGCGTGCGGACCTCTCACCACAAGTTCATGCGCGGCCCAAAATCTTGCAGGAAAAATCCGAAGCCTTTTATGTCGAAGTGCGTGCAGGAAGTTTCATACAGCGTTTTGGGGTTGTTGCTTGGAACTGGTCCTTCTAGCCTTCGCGGTTGAATGCCCATAGTCGAAGGACGTACCAACATGCCGATGCACAACCCAACTCACCCAGGTGAAATATTGCTTGAAGATGTGATCCCCGCCCTGGGCATCACCATTACCGAGATGGCGCGACGTCTTGGCTTCGCCCGCGAGACTTTTTCAAGGATCTTGCATGGCCACGCCCCGGTCAGCCCGGACCTTGCCGTTCGGTTGGAACGGGCTGGCGTGAGTAAAGCCCAGTTATGGTTGTCGATGCAAAGTGCCTACGACCTATGGCAGGCCGAGCACCGGGAGCAGCCAGTGATTGAACGGTTTGCGCGGATTGATTGAGATCTTGGGCCAATCACAATTCAGTGTGGGAGCTGGCTTGCCTGCGATAGCGGTGGGTCAGTTGTTGATGCAGTGACTGACAAGCCGCCATCGCAGGCAAGCCAGCTCCCACATTGGAATTTCACAAGGCTTAGGATCAGTCCAGACCGGACTCTACCAACAACGCTTCAAGCCCCATCAAATCCGGCACCTTCGCCACCTGCTCGCCCACCTGCACCGCCGCCAGTTCCAGTGGGCACAGCGGCACGTCCACATAGCTCAATTCGCTATCGAGCTTGTAAGAGCGGGGAATGCCTTGGATCACCAGCGCAATAAACTTCAACGTCGGCCTTCCACCCAAGGCATTCAACACTACGATCCGGGAGCGTTCGCCGGTCACGCTGGCTTCACCGCACACGGCTTCAAAGCTGATCAAGGGGATTTGCCGATCACGCCAGGTCACTTGCCGCAGGTACCACGGCGGTGCATCGCTGGCCGGTTCGCCGCGCTGGAAGTCGATCAGCTCTGCGATGGCCACGTTGGGCAGCACCAGGTGGCGGTCGGCCAGGGGCAGCAGCAGGCCGGTGAGTTGGCTGGCGCGGTGGTCAAGCATGGGACTTGCTCCAGTAGGCGATGCTTTCCAGCAGCACCGACTCTTGGTACGGCTTGCCGAGGTAGTCGTTGACGCCAATGGCCATGGCGCGGTCGCGGTGTTTCTGGCCGGTGCGCGAGGTGATCATGATGATCGGCAGGCGCATCAGGCGCGGGTCATTGCGTATCTGGATGGCCACTTCGAAGCCGTCCATGCGCGGCATTTCGATGTCGAGCAGCATCAAGTCGGGGGTGTGTTCCTCGAGCACGGCCAGGGCGTCGATGCCGTCCTTGGCGGTAAGCACGTTCATTCCATTGCGCTCCAGCAGGCGGCTGGTGACTTTGCGTACGGTGACCGAGTCGTCCACCACCAGTACCAGCAGCGGGCGTTTTTTCAGCGGGTCGTTGAGGACCAGTGGCACATCCACTGCCTGGGCCGGCAAGGCCGGTTGGCGGGCGCGGATATGCGCGAGCAGGTCAATGATCAACACCACGCGGCCATCACCGAGGATGGTCGCACCGGGCACGCCCTGTACCCCGGCAAACTGCGGCCCCAGGCCCTTGACCACGATCTCGCGGGTGCCGGCCATGGCGTCCACATGCACCGCTACGCGCCGTTCATTGCAATGCACCAGCAACACCGGCAGCGGTTGGTATTGGCCGAGCAGTTTCGGGCGGCTGACGGTGTGCAGCAGATCACCCAGGTAAAACAACTCGTAGCGCTGGCCGGCGTATTCATAATGCGGCGGATCTTGCTGGTAGTGCCCGGCCAGTTCGTGGGGCAGTACGCGCACCAGGCCTTCAAGGGTGTTGAGGGGAATTGCGTACTGGTCGTCTGCGCATTGCACCATCAACGCACGGTTGACCGACACGGTAAACGGCAGGCGAATACGAAAGTGCACGCCCACGCCTGGGGTCGAGTCGATCACCATCGAGCCGCCGAGCTGACGCACTTCTTCGTGCACCACGTCCATGCCCACGCCACGCCCGGAGATCTGGGTGATTTTTTCTGCCGTGGAAAAGCCCGGCTGCAGGATGAACTGCAGCACGTCGCGGTCGCTGATGGTTTGATCCGGGCCGAGCAGGCCGCGCTTGATCGCCTTGCGCCGCACCGCTTCAAGGGGCACGCCGGCGCCGTCGTCACGCATGTCGAAGACGATGTCGCCGCCTTCGTGGGTCAGGTCCAGGGTAATGCGCCCCTTTTCCGGCTTGCCCGCCTGCAACCGCACCTCACGCGATTCCAGACCGTGGTCGACGGCATTGCGCAGCATATGTTCCAGTGGCGCCGCCATGCGTTCGAGCACGTTGCGGTCCATCTCGCCTTCGGCATTGCCGACGATGAACTCCACGTCCTTGCCCAGCTCTTGCGCCACTTGGCGCACGATGCGCTTGAGGCGTGGCAGCATCCGCTCGAAAGGCACCATGCGCGTGCGCATCAGGCCCTCCTGCAATTCGGTGTTGATGCGCGCCTGTTGCTGGAGCAAATCGTGGGCATCCTGATGGCGCTGCTCCAGGGTGTCCTTGAGGTCGAGCAGGTCGGAGGCCGATTCGGACAGCGCGCGGGACAGCTGCTGCAACTGCGAATGGCGATCCATTTCCAGTGGGTCAAACTCTTCGTAGCCCAGGCGTTCGGCCTCGGCCTGCTGACGACTGAGCAGGCGCCCCTGGGTTTCGCTGTCGAGCCGGCGCAATTGATCGCGCATCCGCTCGATGGTGGTTTGCACTTCATTCAATGCAATGCGCGCATCGTTGACTTGCTGCTCGATACGGCCACGGAAAATCGAGGTTTCACCGGCGAGGTTAACCAGGTCGTCGAGCAGTTCGGCGGAGATTTTCACCATGTCGGCAGCGGGGTCGACCACCGCTTCAGCCTTGCCCGCAGGCAACGCCACGGGCACCACCGGCTCTACACTGGGGTGCACCAGGCTTTTGATGCGCTCGATAAGTTTGTCCACCGCCCCCACCGGCAGCCCATCCGCTACGGCGTCGACCATCTGTGCCAAACGATCATGGCAACCTTGCAGCAGCGCAAACAGCTCTGGGGTCGGCGCCAGCAACCCGGCGGATAGCCCCTCGTAGAGAAACTCCAGCTCATGGGCCAAATCGCCAATCGGCCCGATCTCTACCATGCGCGCCCCGCCCTTGAGGGTGTGCAGGTCACGCAGCAGGGTTTCGACTTCCTGGCGGTTGCCCGGCTCGGCCTGCCAGCGCAGCAACGCGCTGCCTGAACTGTCGAGGATATCGGCGGCCTCTTCGAGGAAGATATCCAGCAATTCAGGGTCTGCACCCGAGGCCGGCGCCGCCGCAGCCGGAGTCGCCGGCGCGCTGTTCTGGCGCAGCTCACGCAGTTTGGCGATCAGCTCGGCAGCGTCGCTCAAAGGCTGCTGCTGTTGCAGTTCTTCCAGTTGCAAAGCCAACCGTTCGTGGCTGGCCATCAGCACCTGGGACAGCTCGGGGGTGTAACTGTAGCGGCGGTCCACCAGGCCCTCGTACAGGCACTCCAGCTCATGGGCCAAGTCGCCCACCGGGTCGATTTCGGCCATGCGCGCACCGCCCTTGAGGGTGTGCAGGTCCCGTTGCAGTGAGGACAACGGCGCGGCGCTTTCGGGCTCCAGCAACCAGCGCTTGAGGGACTGCCCGGCACTGTCGAGGATATCGACGGCCTCCTCAAGAAAGATGTCGACAATCTCATCATCCATGGCTGTTTGCTGATCCAACTGCGCAGTGGCAGCACCCAGTTCCGAAATGCTCAGGGCGCGGCTGCCGTCGCTTTTGATCAGGCCGGTGGCGGACGGGTCCAGCGCGTCATCCAGCAACGCGTGCAAGGCTTGTACCCGCGCAGGTGCCGGGCTGATTTCCTGGCCGGCAGCCAGTTGGTCGAGCATGTTGATCAGCGCCTCATGGGCCTGTTCCGCCTCATGGAAAAACCGCTCGCTGACCGCCAGGCTGCTTTCTTCCACAGCGCCATACAGGTCGAGCAAGGCCTCGCACAACGCGTCGATGGCGTGCAGGTCGGCGATGTGCGCGCCCTCCCCCAAGGTGGTCAGCTCATCCAGCAAGGCGGTCAGTTCCTGGCGTTCGCCGGGATGTTGCTGCCAGCGGCGCAACAGGTTGTCGGCGTCGAGCAGAATGTCCATGCCCTGGGCCAGGAAGTTGGTGATCAGATGCCGATCGCGCTTGATCGGCAGGCCGCTGCCAGGGGCTTCGAGCAGCGCTGCAAGCTGCTGGTCCAACAGGCTTTGGGTGCGTCTGATCAGATCCGCTGCGCCCTGGATGGGTGCCAGGGGATCGCTGTCCAGGTCGCGCAGGCCACGCTGGAACAGCCCTTCGGCTTCCAGCAGCAACTCCACTTCGTCCAGGTCCAGGGGCAAGCGATGGGCCTTGTATTCGCGGGTCAGGTGGTCGAGGGGGCGCGCCAGTTCGGCGATGGGCGACACCCCGGCCATGTAGGCACTGCCCTTGAGCGTATGCAGGGCGCGTTGCAGTTCATCACTGACCTGCAACGGCACCTGCTCGGCGGCGTGGTGCAGGAAGTGGTTGAGGCTGTCCAGATGGCTCTGGGCTTCGTTACGGAAGATCTCCATCAGCATCGGATCATGGGGCTCGCCAGCGGTTGTTGCCGCGCCACTGGCCAAGGCATGGGCGCGGGCGGCCAGGGCGTCGACTTCGTCGCGCTGGCGTTGGTCGTCGATGGCAAAATCGGCGATCAATTCCGGCAGCACAGCCACGGCCTCATCCAGCACCTGCTGCACCTCGGCGCCAAGGGCGACGCTGCGTTCCAACACACGGTTGAGCAGGTTTTCCACGGCCCAGGCCAGTTCGGCCAGCACCAGGGCACGGACCATGCGACCGCTGCCCTTCAACGTATGGAAGGCACGGCGCATTTCGCCCTGGGCGGTTTTGTCCGCACTGTTGGGCAGGTTGCGGTGCAGCACGTCGAGAACTTCGTCGGTTTCTTCGAGGAAGACTTCGCGCAGCTCATCGTCAATCGGCTCTTCACCTGCCGGCGGTGGCAGCAGGCTGCCGGGGCGTTGCAGGGCCGGAGGATTAAGGCCTGACGTGGGGCTTGCCAGTGCGTCAAATTGGGATTGGCTCGGTGCCTGTTCGGTCGACAGTGCGCCATCGGGCGCGACCAATGCCTGGCGCCAGGGTTTTTCGGCCGGCAGATAACCCAGCGCCGCCAGGCTTTGGGTGGCCCGCTCCAGCACACGCTCGCCAGCGGCGTCAGGGTCTTGGAGCATGCGTTCCAGGTAATACTCCAGGCTGCTGATCACATCGGCGAACTGCTCCAGTTGCACCGGCGAAGGCGCGACATCGCTGATCATCAACTGCTCGTCGACATAATCGGTGCAGCCGCGCATCAGGCTCGCCGCACGCGGCAAAGGGATCATCGCCAGCGCGCCACGCACCTGGCTCAGCAATTGCGGCAAGGATTCCAGACGCTGGCGGTCCCAATGGGCTTCGACGCAGTCGATCACCAGTTCCTTGGCTTGTTTGAGGCACTGGCAGGATTCAGCAATCACCAACTGATGGATCTGGGTCAGGTCGGTGGTGGGCAGCCGGCTTTCTTCGCGGCTTTGCGGCTCCACCGTGCCGATCATGCCCGCCAGCGTGGCTTCGACGTAGAGCAACGCGCCTGCCACGTCCATCAGCACCGCGTCATTGGGTTCGCGTTGCCCCTGGGCCAGGCTCAGCACGACGGCCAACTGGTCGATGATCACTTTGCGCGGCTGGCCAAAACCCAGTACGGCGAGGGTGTCGGCGATCTGCCGCAGGGGCGCCAGCAGTGCGTCGAGTTCGTCGATGTGCTGGCGGTCGCTGCGTACGAACAGATCGAGGCGCTCCTTGACCCGCACCAGTTCCTCACACAAGGCACCGAGCACCGACCCCATGGCATTGCGGTCCGGCCCGGCCATTCGCGCACGCTCGGCGTCGACCACGGCGCTGTCGGGCAAAGCTTCATCCAGGCCATAGCGCTCTTTAAGGCTTTGCATGCGCGGCGTCGGTCGGGTGACTTTGGCCACGTAAAACAACAGGCTTTTGAGCAGCTCATCCGGCGCAGGCTGATTGATGCCGTCAATGCCCTGGGCCAGCAGGCGCTTGAGTTGTTTGCCGCTGGCCTTGAGCAGGCTGCGCAGCGCCGGGCTGTTGGCGACCACGCCGGTCAACATGCCCTCGACCAGTGCCGAGGCCACCTGCCACAGCGGTAACAACGGCGCGCCCTGGCACAACGCCTCAAGGCGTGCGAACACCCGCGCCATATCTTCCAGGTTGCTCGGGCCGTGGTCTTCACGCAGCAACCCGGCGAGGGCTTGTTGCAGCAAGGGGTGCCATTGGCGCAACTGCTCATGCAACTGCGGCGTTGCTCGTTGGGCCAGTGTTTCATCAGGCAGCGGCGCGATCGACAGCAGTTGCGGGCTGAACAGGCTGGTTTCAGACAACAGGCTTTCACCCCGCGCAGTGCGCAGGTCGTTGAGCAGCGGCAGTACCACCAGCGGCAGGTCGCGGCGGGCGCTGTGTACGCGGTCCAGATACAGCGGCAACTGGCCGAGGGCCTGTTGCAGCAGGCGGATGCTTTCTTCGCGCTGGCTGACGCGACCGGTCTGGAGCGCCAGGGCCAGTTCCTCGATCTCTTCGGCCAACAGCGCCGCGCCGTAGAACTCGACCATTTGCAGCGCGCCATGCACCTGGTGGATCCCGGCCAGGCAATTGTCGAGGGTGTCGCCGTCGCCGGTTTCAACGTAAGCGTCCAGCGCCGAACGGGCCTGTTTCAGGGTTTCGGCAATGTCGCCCTTGACCCATTCGAGGGCCACGTAGTCGTGCCGATCAACCATAACTGCTCCGCTTAGAATTCGTGGGTTGCTGGTATCTCACAAACAATGGAGATCCAATGTGGGAGCTGGCTTGCCTGCGATAGCGGTGGGTCAGCAATACATCTGTATTTGACAGACCGCTATCGCAGGCAAGCCAGCTCCCACAATTGGACTGTTGCGTTCTTCAGGTCGTATTTCAATCGTCCACCTGCTTGGGGGGCGGCAAGGTGAAACCCGACACCGACCTGCGCAACTGACTGGCCATCTTCGCCAGGTTACCAATGCTCTCGGCGGTCGCGGTCGACCCCGACGACGTCTGCGTGGTGATCTGCTGGATCACATTCATGGTCAGGGAAATCTGCCCGGCCGAAGACGTCTGCTGCTGCGCCGCATTGGAAATGCTCTGGATCAGCGCCGCCAGGGTTTTCGACACGCCTTCGATCTCTTCCAGCGCGACCCCGGCATCCTGGGCCAGGCGTGCGCCGCGCACCACCTCGGTGGTGGTCTGCTCCATGGAGATCACTGCTTCGTTGGTGTCGGCCTGGATCGCCCGCACCAGAGTTTCGATCTGCCGGGTGGCCGCCGACGAGCGCTCGGCCAGGCGTTGCACCTCATCGGCCACCACCGCAAAACCGCGCCCGGCATCGCCTGCCATGCTGGCCTGGATCGCGGCGTTGAGGGCGAGGATATTGGTCTGGTCGGCAATGTCGTCGATCAGGCTGACGATGTCGCCAATTTCCTGGGATGACTCGCCCAGGCGCTTGATGCGCTTGGCGGTGTCCTGGATTTGTTCGCGAATGTTGTCCATGCCATGGATGGTGTTGTGCACCACCTCGTTGCCTTTGTTGGCGATCTCAACCGAGCGCTCTGCCACCGCTGAGGACTCGGCGGCGTTGGCCGATACCTGGTCGATCGACTGCGCCATCTGGTTGATCGCGGTAGACGCTTCGGCAATCTGCTGCGCTTGATGTTCCGACGCCTGGGCCAAGTGCATGGCGGTGGCCTGAGTGTCTTGCACCGCACCGGCGACTTGCCCGGCCGTCAGGTTGATGGTGGCGACCAGGTCACGCAATTGATCCACGGAATAGTTGATCGAATCGGCGATGGTGCCGGTGAAGTCTTCGGTAACCGAGGCGGTGACAGTGAGGTCGCCGTCGGCCAGGTCTTCGATTTCATCCAGCAGGCGCATGATCGCGTTCTGATTGCGCTCGTTCTTCTCGGCGGTTTCACGCAGTTGGCGGTTGGTCTCGCGCACCATCACCAAGCCGATCAGGATGATCGAGGCCAGCGCCAGCAGGCCCAGCAGATAGCCGCCGATGGTGTCGAAACTGCGCCCGCCGGCGAGGTTTTCAAAACCGGTGGCCAGGTGCGAGGCTTCATCGAGCAGGGTTTGCGACAGGTTGAAGATATGGCTCGCCGAAGCCCGCACCTGGAACAACTGCGGCGAGGTTTCGAGGATTTCATCCACGGAGCCTGAGACAAACTCGAACAGCTCGGCAATCTCCACCAGCCGCGTACGGGCGTCAGGGTCTTCGACCTGAGTGATACGCAGCCCGGGGTTGCCGTTGAGCATACCGTTGAGCACCACGCCAAAACGGTTGGCGTCGCGACCGAAGGCATCGGCGGCCTGCACGGCGGTTTCATCGCCCGCAAGCACGGTGTTGACCGCCCCCAGGATCCGTTCGGCCAGCAGCGACTGGCGCTGGGCCAACGCCACCTGGCTGGCCGGGGCGCCGCGTTGCAGCAGGATATCGACGACTTTTTCCGACTCCATTTGCAGTTGCGGCACGGTTTCGGCCAGGGTCGCCGCCACCTGGTGCAGGGACAGAACGGTCTGCTCGCTGGCGAGGATCGCATCGGTGTTTTTCAGCAGCGCTTCCCAGTCGGTCTGCACAGCACGCATTTCGGCGCGCACCGCGCTGGGTGCGGCGGGCAAGCCGGTTTGCGGATCACCCTTTTTCAGGTAGCCCCAGCGCTGGGCAAAATCGTTGCGCGCCTCGCCCAGCAGCTTGAACGCGGCGGCCTTGCCGGCGGCGGCTTCGGTGGCGTTCTTGGCAATGCGCTGGGACAGCACGCGCAGCTCACCGGCGTGGCCGATGTACTGCTTGTCGTAGGTGGACTGGGTGTTGAGGTACGCAAAGTTGGCGAACAGCAACATGATGAACACGATCAAGGCGATAAACAGCACAATGATCTGCGAACGGCTGCGCGAAGCGGCCTGGGGTTTGGGCGTAGTAACGGTGCTCATGCGGCGACATCCATGAAGCCAGGGGCCTGGGCCAAAGCGAAGGGGCTGAAGACTTGCCACTGCGGGTCGCCGTCGAACTGGCCCTGGATAAACGGCGCGCCGGACGCGGTGCTGGCCATCCAGGCATCCAATGGGAAGTGCTGCATACCGACCACTTCGTCTACCAGCAGCCCGACAAACACGTCATTGAACTCCACGACCAGCACCCGCCTTTGCTTGCGCGCCTTGGATAACTCAAGGCCAAGGAAACCGCCCAGGTCCAGCACCGGCAGCAAGCGCCCGCGCAGGTTGGCCACGCCCTTGACCCAGGGTTTGACCCCCGGCATCAAGGTGCAGCGCGGTTCATGCAACACCTCGGCGACCTCGCCCATGGGCGCCACGTACCAGTGTGGCCCCAGGCGAAAGCCGATACCGCTCCAGCGTTGCAGGCGGGTTTCCTGGGACGGCAGGTCGGCGGCCAGCAGGCGGCAACGGCGGTCGATGTCCAGCAGCAGCTCGAAGGCGGTTTGCGACTCGGTCATGATCGCGAGCCTTTAGCCGGCCAGTACCTTGTTCAGGGTGGCGATCAGTGTGTCTTCGTCCACCGGCTTGGTCAGGTAATCCTTGGCGCCCTGGCGTGCACCCCAGATCTTGTCGGTTTCCTGATCCTTGGTGGTGATGATGATGATCGGAATACCGTTGGTTTCCGGCTCCTTGGACAACTGGCGGGTGGCCTGGAAGCCGTTGAGGCCCGGCATCACGATGTCCATCAACACGGCGTCGGGCTTTTCCTGACGAGCCAGCGCTACGCCGTCCGCGCCGTTTTCGGCTTTCAGGACTTGATGGCCGTGCTTTTCCAGCATGCCGGTCAGTTTGTACATTTCGGTCGGCGAGTCGTCGACGATCAGAACACGTGCCATGGTTTTCCCCACTACATTGGTCGGCGCCGGCCCTTGTGAGGTGGCGTCAGTGTGCTTGTTCTACTGCGGCGAAGGCAGGCACATAGGCCTTGATCGCACCCAGCAGTTCTTCCTTGCTGAAAGGCTTGGTCAAAAATTGATCGACACCCACGATGCGCCCCTTGGCCTTGTCGAACAGGCCATCCCTGGAGGACAACATGATCACCGGGATCGCCTTGAACGCCGGGTTGTTCTTCACCAGGGCGCAGGTCTGGTAGCCATCCAGGCGCGGCATCATGATGTCGACAAAGATAATGTGCGGGTGATGATCCACAATCCGCGCCAGGGCATCGAAACCGTCGATGGCGGTGATGACCTCGCACCCCATGTTCTTCAACAGTGTCTCGGCGGTGCGGCGGATCGTTTTCGAATCGTCGATCACCATCACTCTCAAGGCGTTGGAATGCTGTTCCATATCTGCTCTACCATCGCCACAGCGAATCGGTTTTCGGTGTGTACTGCCTGATGTTGCACAGGATGAGCGCCGCAAGCCTTGGAATTCAAGGGCTGCTACGCCGTGGCAGTCTTTTTAGCACAGTCTCCGGGCGCAATCTATCGAGGCACCCACCCGGTGGTTTTTCCTTGACCCACAACAACCACAGCGCCACTCTGACGCCACTTTTATGCGCCCTAATTTGCTAGAGGAAACCCCCCATGAGCGTTCGCGTCGGCATTGTCATGGACCCTATCGCCAGCATTTCCTATAAAAAGGACAGCTCGCTGGCCATGCTCCTGGCCGCCCAGGCCCGCGGCTGGACGTTGTTCTATATGGAACAGCGCGACCTGTACCAGGGCGACGGCGAGGCGCGGGCGCGGATGCGTCCGTTGCAGGTATTCGCCAACCCCGAGAAATGGTTCGAGCTTTCGGATGAAATCGACAGCCCCCTGAGCGACCTCGATGTGATCCTGATGCGCAAGGATCCGCCGTTCGACATGGAGTTTGTGTACTCCACCTACTTGCTGGAACAGGCCGAACGCGCCGGCGTGTTGATCGTCAACAAGCCGCAGAGCCTGCGCGACTGCAATGAAAAGCTGTTTGCCACCCTGTTCCCGCAGTGCACGCCGCCGACCGTGGTCAGCCGCCGCGCCGATGTACTGCGTGAATTCGCTGCCAAGCATGGCGATGTGATCCTCAAACCGCTGGACGGCATGGGCGGCACTTCGATCTTCCGCCACCGCGCTGGCGACCCGAACCTGTCGGTGATCCTCGAAACCCTGACTGCGCTGGGCACCCAGCAGATCATGGGCCAGGCTTACCTGCCGGCGATCAAGGATGGCGACAAGCGCATCCTGATGATCGACGGCGAGCCGGTGGACTACTGCCTGGCGCGCATCCCGGCAGCGGGCGAGACCCGTGGCAACCTGGCGGCCGGTGGTCGTGGTGAAGCACGGCCGTTGTCGGACAAGGACCGCTGGATCGCCGCTCAAGTTGGCCCGACCCTGCGCGAAAAAGGTCTGCTGTTTGTCGGACTCGACGTAATTGGTGAGAACCTCACGGAAATCAACGTCACCAGCCCTACCTGTATTCGCGAGATCGACAATGCATTTGGCACGAACATCGGCGAAATGCTGATGGCCGCCATTGAGCGCAAGCTACAAGCCAAGTGACATAGAACAGCCGGACACACACCAACATTGCGTTATCATGCGCCACCTGTGAAACGCGCGATGTTGGTTTTCTTGTCATGACACTCCCGTCCGATCTGCCCCCAGAACTCACCCACAGAGGCGTGCGCCCGGCTGATCGGCTCGGATTTACCCTGTTTCTCGCCGCATTGATTCACCTCGCCTTGCTGCTGGGCGTGGGCTTCACCATGGTCGAGCCCAAGCAGATCACCAAGACCCTGGAAATCACCCTCGCTACGTTCAAAAGTGAGAAGAAGCCCGAAAAGGCCGACTTTCTCGCCCAGGACAACCAGCAGGGCAGCGGCACCCTCGACAAGAAAGCCGTGCCCAAGACCACTGAAGTCGCGCCCTTCCAGGACAACAAGGTCAATAAGGTCACCCCGCCGCCGGTGCCCAAGCCCGAGGTCAAGCAGGCAACGCCCAAGGCCGCCGTGACCACCGTTGCGCCCAAGCCGCAAAAGGCCCCGACCCAGCGCGAAAAGACCAGGACTGAACCCAAGCCTGAACCGGTGAAGCCCGCGCCAACCTTCGACAGTTCGACGCTGTCCGACGAAATCTCCAGCCTGGAAGCCGAACTGGCCCACGAACAACAGCTGTATGCCAAGCGCCCGCGCATCTACCGCCTGAACGCCGCGTCGACCATGCGCGACAAAGGCGCCTGGTATAAGGACGAGTGGCGCAAGAAGGTCGAGCGCATCGGCAACCTCAATTACCCGGAGGAAGCCCGGCGTCAGCAGATTTATGGCAACTTGCGCTTGCTGGTATCGATCAACCGTGACGGTTCGCTCTATGAAGTGCAGGTGCTGGAGTCCTCCGGCCAACCGCTGCTGGACCAGGCCGCCCAGCGCATCGTGCGCCTGGCCGCGCCTTTTGCGCCGTTCAGCGGCGACTTGAATGACGTGGACCGCCTGGAAATCATCCGCACCTGGAAGTTTGCCAAGGGCGACCGGCTGTCCAGCAACTGACACCGCTCCTACACTTGTCAGTTCGCCCCTCCAACGCCACACTAGCGGACATGAAAAACGTCAGCCCGACCTACCTCAAGCACCAATTCCTGATCGCCATGCCCCATATGGCCGACCCGAACTTTGCGCAGACCTTGACCTACATCGTCGAGCACACGGCCAATGGTGCCATGGGGCTGGTGGTCAACCGTCCACAGGAGCTGAGCCTGGCCGATATCCTTGAGCAATTGCGCCCGGAACTCGACCCACCGACCCGCTGCCAGGATGTGCCGATCTATATCGGCGGGCCGGTGCAGACCGATCGCGGCTTTGTGTTGCACCCCACCGGGCCGCAATACCAGGCCACGGTGGATCTTGAGGGCGTGTCACTGTCCACGTCTCAGGACGTGCTGTTCGCGATCGCCGATGGCGTCGGCCCTGAGCAAAGCCTGATTACCCTGGGCTACGCCGGTTGGGAAGCCGGGCAACTGGAGGCCGAGCTGGCGAGCAATGCCTGGCTGACCTGCCCATTCGACGCCGACATCCTGTTCAACACCGCCAGCGAACTGCGCCTTGATGCTGCCGCCGCCAAGCTGCGGGTCAACCTCAGCCTGTTGACCAGCCAGGCGGGGCACGCCTGATGGCCTTGCGTCTGATCCTGGGTTTTGACTACGGCACTAAACAGATCGGCGTAGCGGTCGGCCAGGTTATTACCGGCCAGGCCCGCGAGCTGTGCACCTTGAAGGCCCAGAACGGCATACCGGACTGGAACCAGGTTGAAGCCCTTATCAAAGAGTGGAAGCCCGACGCTGTGGTGGTCGGCCTGCCCCTGAACATGGATGGCACCCCCAGCGACATGTGCCTGCGCGCCGAAAAATTCGCGCGCCGCCTCAATGGCCGCTACAACCTGCCCTTCTATACCCACGATGAGCGCCTGACCACCTTTGAAGCCAAGGGTGAGCGTCGTGACCGCGGCGGGCAGAAGGGCAGTTACCGCGACAACCCCGTGGACGCCATCGCCGCCGCCTTGCTGTTGCAGGGTTGGCTGGATGAAAACACCGCTTTATTTGAATCCTGACCCGCCGCGATCCTGTTGGAGCGGGCTTGCCCGCGAAGAACGTTAACGATACCGCGTGAAGGCTGGATGAACGCGGTACCCATGAGTTTTTCGCGAGCAAGCTTGCCCCTACACACTTAAAAAGGAGCCCCCATGAGCCTGCCCAATCCCGCCGAACTGATCAGCCAGATGGCATTACGCCTCAAGGCGCACCTGGAACACCGCGGCATCAGCGAACCGCGCTTTATCGGCATCCGCACCGGCGGTGTCTGGGTAGCCCAGGCGTTACTGGAAGAACTGGGCAGCGATTCGCCCCTGGGTACGCTGGACGTGTCCTTCTACCGCGACGACTTCAGCCAGAACGGCCTGCACCCACAGGTGCAACCTTCGGCCCTGCCATTCGAGGTTGAGGGCCAGCACCTGATCCTGATCGATGACGTCCTGATGAGCGGCCGTACCATACGCGCCGCCATGAACGAACTGTTCGATTACGGGCGCCCGGCCAGCATTACGTTGGTCTGCCTGCTGGACCTGGATGCTGGCGAATTGCCGATCAGCCCGGATGTCGTAGGTGCAACACTGTCTTTGCAAGCCCGGCAGCGGGTAAAATTGTCCGGTCCCACGCCGCTCGAACTCGAACTGCAAGACCTTGCCCTTTAAACCGCCTTGTACAGAGTCCCCGCGATGACGCCTCTAGATGCCAAGCGCCCGCTGCAGCTCAATGCTCAGGGCCAGTTGCAACATTTCTTGTCCCTCGACGGTTTGCCCCGCGAACTGCTCACCGAAATCCTCGACACCGCCGACTCGTTCCTTGAAGTCGGCGGCCGCGCGGTGAAGAAGGTCCCGCTGTTGCGCGGCAAAACCATCTGCAATGTGTTCTTCGAGAACTCCACCCGCACCCGCACCACCTTTGAACTGGCAGCCCAGCGGCTATCGGCCGACGTGATCACGCTGAACGTGTCCACCTCGTCGGCGAGCAAGGGCGAGACCCTGCTCGACACCCTGCGCAACCTCGAAGCCATGGCCGCCGACATGTTCGTGGTCCGCCACGGCGACTCCGGCGCCGCGCACTTCATCGCCGAGCATGTGTGCCCGCAGGTAGCGGTCATCAACGGCGGCGACGGCCGCCACGCCCACCCGACCCAGGGCATGCTCGACATGCTCACCATCCGTCGGCACAAGGGCAGCTTTGAAAACCTCTCGGTGGCCATCGTCGGCGACATCCTGCACTCCCGTGTAGCACGCTCGAACATGCTGGCCCTCAAAGCCCTGGGCTGCCCGGATATCCGCGTGATCGCGCCGAAAACCCTGCTGCCCATCGGCATCGAACAGTATGGCGTGAAGGTCTACACCGACATGGCCGAGGGCCTCAAGGATGTGGACGTGGTGATCATGCTGCGCCTGCAACGCGAGCGCATGGCTGGTGGCTTGCTGCCCAGCGAAGGCGAGTTCTACCGCCTGTTCGGCCTGACCACCGCACGTTTGGCCGGGGCCAAGCCGGATGCCATCGTGATGCACCCGGGGCCGATCAACCGCGGGGTGGAGATTGAGTCGGCGGTGGCCGATGGCCCGCAGTCGGTGATCTTGAACCAAGTGACCTACGGCATCGCGGTACGCATGGCCGTGCTGTCCATGGCCATGAGCGGGCAGACCGCGCAACGTCAATTCGAGCAGGAGCAGGCCCAGTGAAGCTCAGCATTCTCGGCGCCCGAGTCATCGATCCAGCCAGTGGCCTGGACCAAGTTACCGATCTTTATCTGGACGCCGGCAAGATCATCGCCATTGGCGCCGCACCTGCCGGCTTCAACGCCATCGAAAGCATCGACGCCAAGGGCCTGGTGGCCGCGCCCGGGCTGGTGGACCTGAACGTCGCCCTGCGCGAGCCGGGCTACAGCCGCAAAGGCAACATCAACAGCGAAACCCAGGCCGCTGCGGCCGGTGGCGTGACCAGCCTGTGCTGCCCGCCGAACACCAAGCCGGTGCTGGACACTTCGGCGGTGACCGAGCTGATCCTGGACCGCGCCCGTGAAGCCGGCAATTGCAAGGTGTTTCCCGTCGGCGCCTTGAGCAAAGGCCTGGATGGCGAACAACTGGCCGAACTGATCGCACTGCGCGATGCCGGTTGCGTGGCCTTCAGCAACGGCCTGGAAAGTTTTCGCAGCACCCGCACGCTGTGCCGTGCCCTGGAATACGCGGCCACCTTCGACCTGACGGTGATCTTCCACTCCCAGGACCGCGACCTGGCCGAAGGCGGCCTGGCCCATGAAGGGGCAGTCGCCAGCTTCCTCGGCCTGCCGGGCATCCCGGAAACCGCCGAAACCGTGGCCCTGGCCCGTGACCTGTTGCTGGTGGAGCAAAGCGGCGTACGCGCACACTTCAGCCAGCTGACCAGCGCCCGCGGCGTTGCCCTGATCGCCCAGGCCCAGGCCCGTGGCTTGCCGGTGACGGCGGATGTGGCGCTGTACCAATTGATCCTGACGGATGAGGCGCTGATCGACTTCTCCAGCCTGTATCACGTGCAGCCTCCACTGCGTACCAAGGCCGACCGTGACGGTTTGCGTGCGGCGGTGAAGTCGGGGGTGGCGTCAGCGATTTCCAGCCATCACCAGCCTCACGAGCGTGACGCCAAGTTGGCGCCATTTGGCGCGACCGAGCCGGGTATCAGTAGCGTGGAGTTGTTGTTGCCGCTGGCAATGACCTTGGTGGAAGACGGCTTGCTCGACCTGCCGACGCTATTGGCCCGCCTGAGCGCCGGCCCGGCCGACGCTCTGCGCTTGCCGGCGGGCAAGCTTGAAGTCGGTTCGCCAGCGGACCTGGTGCTGTTTGACCTGGGCAGCTCGACGGTGGCAGGGGAGCATTGGTTGTCCAAGGGTGAAAACTGCCCGTTCATTGGCCACAGCCTGCCGGCGACGGTGCGGTACACCTTGATGGATGGGCGGATCACTTACCAGGCCTGAAACCGGTCTAGAGTGAGCGCAGTAAAAAATGTGGGAGGGGGCTTGCTCCCTTCCACATTTTGTTCTCTATAGGGCCGAGAGATCAGCGGCCGTTATTGCGCTCGGCATTGCGGATCGAGATCTGCGTATTCAACGTCCAGAAGTCATACAGCACCCCAATCAGGAACAAACCGCCGGTCAGCAGGTAGATCAGGCCGGTGATCCATTTGCCCTGGTACATACGGTGCACACCGAACAGGCCCAGGAACGCCAACAGGATCCACGCGACGTTGTATTCGATAGGCCCGGCGGTAAAACGCAGGTCGGCTTCACGGTCCATGGCCGGGATGAGGAATACGTCGATCAACCAACCAATGCCCAGCAGGCCGAAGGTAAAAAACCAGATCGTGCCGGTCACGGGTTTGCCGTAATAAAAGCGATGCGCCCCGGTAAAACCGAAAATCCACAGCAGGTAACCGATCACCTTGCTATGGGTATCTTGCTGCTGACCAACCTGTTGATAGGTGTTCATGGAGTACCTCTTTTGCTTCGATAGATAAATTTTTTCATTTTCTTTGTGACTTTTTTACGAGCGCCCGACGTACGGCAAATGGTATCTTCCTGTCCTCAAAGCCTTATGCCACCTGACTTGTGTAGGACAATTGCGGCAATTCGTCGCGTTTTTCCTGGATTTGACCCCAAGGTTCAGTCGACAAACGGCCTGAGAACGACACAAAAAGCTGTTATAAAGTTGCGCGCAAACCCATAAGAGCCACGCCTAATGCGACCATTTTTCAAGACATGGCTGACCATCTGCCTATTAATGCCACTGGCCGCCCACGCCACCAATCGTGAGCAACGACTTCCGAACGTCAATGGTTTCACCCCTAAAGTCCACAGCACAACCACCAAGGCCAAATCGGTAAAGCTGACCGTCAACCGCCCGACTCAACTGAGCAAGGCACACGGTAAAGCAACACCCGGCCTGATGGCTGTCAACACCAAGCAAAGCAGCAACGTCCTCAGCCGTGCCGTCAACGTGCTGGGTACTCCTTATCGTTGGGGCGGTAGCAGCCCAAGTAAAGGGTTCGACTGCAGCGGCCTGGTGAAATATGCATTCAACGATGTAAAAGCCGTGGATTTGCCGCGCACCTCCAACGCCATGGCGGCTGGTCACGGCTTGAAGGTTGATCGCAAAGACCTGAAGCCCGGCGACTTGTTGTTCTTCAAGCTCAAGAGCCGCCAGGTCAATCACGTTGCCATCTACCTGGGCAACGACCGTTTTATCCACGCGCCGCGTCGTGGCAAGTCGGTGAGCATCGACACGCTGAAAAAGCCGTTCTGGGACAAGAACTACGTGATTGCCAAGCGTGTGCTGCCTAAAGAGCAGAACAGCAACCTGCGGATCGTGCAGCGCTAAGCCAGGCGCCACTGAAGCTCCCCATTTGAAATGCAATCAAATGTGGGAGCTGGCTTGCCTGCGATGACGGTGTGTCAGTTGGCAGAGAGAGCGCCTGACAGCCCGCTATCGCAGGCAAGCCAGCTCCCACATTGAGTATCTGTGCGTTTTAGATATCTGCAGGCACCCTCGCCTTCTCCCGCGCCTCTTCCCGGCTGACCAGCCCCGCGCCGACCAACGCCTTCAAACTCATATCCAGCGTCTTCATCCCCAACGCGCCACCGGTCTGAATTGCCGAAACCATCTGCGCCACCTTGTCCTCACGGATCAGATTGCGAATCGCCGGCGTGCCCAGCATGATTTCATGGGCGGCCACACGGCCGCCGCCGACCTTCTTCACCAGTACCTGAGACACCACCGCCTGCAACGACTCCGACAACATCGAGCGGACCATGGCCTTTTCCCCGGCCGGAAAGACGTCCACCAGCCTGTCTACAGTCTTTGCAGCCGATGAAGTGTGCAGGGTGCCAAACACCAGATGCCCGGTCTCAGCTGCCGTCAAGGCCAGGCGGATGGTTTCCAGGTCGCGCAATTCGCCCACCAGGATCACATCCGGGTCTTCCCTCAGGGCCGAGCGCAGGGCCACGCAGAAGCTGTGGGTGTCGCGGTGCACCTGGCGTTGGGTGATCAGGGCCAGTTTCGGCCTGTGGATAAATTCGATGGGATCTTCAAGCGTGAGGATGTGCTGGCGCCGGTGCCGGTTCAGATAATCGATCATCGCCGCCAGCGTCGTGGACTTGCCCGAACCCGTAGGCCCGGTGACCAGCACCAGGCCACGGGGGAACTGAGCCATACGCTGGAATACCTCGCCCAACCCAAGGTCTTCCAGGCTCTGGACCTCGGTCGGGATGGCACGAAACACCGCGCCTATACCGCGATTCTGGCGGAACACGTTCGCCCGAAAGCGTGCGACTCCCGGCAATTCGAAGGCAAAATCCGTTTCAAGAGATGTTTCGAAATCCTTTTGTTGGTGTTTATTCAACAAAGGGCTCACCAGATCGACCAGTTGCGCTGCGCTCAGCACCGGCTCATCCATCGGCCAGACCTCGCCATCAACTCGCACCATCGGCGCCAGGCCGGCCGATAAATGCAGGTCACAGGCGCCACGGCTTACGCTGGCCGTCAGCAATTGCGTGATATCCATAGGGCTTTCCATTTCCAGTAGAATGCCGCGGACTCCATATCCACGGGCGCATCTTGAATGTCGACGATAGCAGACAACATCGGCCTGGTTAGCCAGCGCATCCGCGCCGCAGCCGACGCCGTGCAACGTGACGCAAGCAGCATCCACCTGCTGGCCGTGAGCAAGACCAAACCCGCACAAGCCGTGCGCGACGCCTATGCCGCCGGGATGCGCGATTTTGGCGAGAACTACCTGCAGGAAGCCTTGGGCAAACAGGCGGATTTAACCGACCTGCCCTTGAGTTGGCACTTCATCGGCCCCATTCAATCGAACAAGACTCGCGCCATCGCCGAGAACTTCGCTTGGGTGCATTCCGTGGACCGCCTGAAAATCGCACAACGCCTGTCCGAACAACGCCCGGCCGACCTGCCGCCGCTGAATATCTGCATCCAGGTCAATGTCAGTGGCGAGGCCAGCAAATCCGGCTGTACGCCGGCCGACCTGCCAGCCCTGGCCAACGCGATCAGCGCCCTGCCGCGCTTGAAGCTGCGCGGCCTGATGGCGATCCCCGAGCCGACTGAAGACCGGGCCGCACAGGATGCGGCGTTTGCCAGCGTACGCGACCTGCAAGCCAGCTTGAACCTGGCGCTGGACACACTTTCCATGGGCATGAGCCATGACCTTGAGTCGGCCATCGCCCAAGGCGCCACCTGGGTGCGGATCGGTACCGCCCTGTTTGGCGCCCGCGACTACGGCCAGCCGCAAAATGGCTGACTTCCCTCGAAAATAAGGACCTGTCATGAGCAACACGCGTATTGCCTTTATCGGCGCCGGTAACATGGCGGCCAGCCTGATCGGTGGCCTGCGGGCCAAGGGCCTGGACGCCGAACAGATCCGCGCCAGCGACCCGGGTGACGAAACCCGCGAACGGGTCAGCGCCGAACACGGCATTGAAACCTTTGCCGATAACGCCGAAGCCATCCACGGCGTCGATGTGATCGTGCTGGCGGTCAAGCCCCAGGCCATGAAGGCCGTGTGCGAAAGCCTGCGCCCAAGCCTGCAGCCGCATCAATTGGTGGTGTCCATTGCCGCCGGCATCACCTGTGCCAGCATGAAAGCCTGGCTCGGTGACCAGCCGATCGTACGTTGCATGCCCAATACCCCAGCGTTGCTGCGCCAGGGCGTAAGCGGTTTGTACGCCACCGCTGAAGTCAGCGCGCAGCAGCGTGACCAGGCTCAGGAGTTGCTGTCTGCGGTGGGCCTTGCCGTATGGCTGGAGCAGGAGCAGCAACTGGATGCGGTCACCGCCGTTTCCGGCAGTGGCCCGGCCTACTTCTTTCTGCTGATCGAGGCCATGACCGCCGCGGGCGTCAAGCTGGGCCTGCCCCACGAGGTTGCCGAACAACTGGCTGAGCAAACGGCCCTGGGCGCCGCGAAAATGGCTGTCGGCAGCGATGTCGATGCCGCCGAACTGCGCCGGCGGGTAACGTCGCCGGGCGGCACCACGCAAGCCGCCATTGAATCGTTCCAGGCCGGGGGCTTTGAGGCCCTGGTGGAAAAAGCACTGGGTGCCGCGGCACATCGTTCGGCCGAGATGGCTGAGCAACTGGGCAAATAGTCGTCCCTTACCAAGGTAATCAAACATGCTCGGAATCAATGACGCTGCCATTTTCATCATTCAGACCTTGGGCAGCCTGTACCTGCTGATCGTGCTGATGCGCTTTATCCTGCAACTGGTGCGGGCGAACTTCTACAACCCGTTGTGCCAGTTCGTAGTCAAGGCCACCCAACCGCTGCTCAAGCCACTGCGCCGGGTGATCCCGAGCCTGTTCGGCCTGGACATGTCGTCGCTGGTGCTGGCGTTGTTGCTGCAGATCCTGCTGTTCGTGGTGATCCTGATGCTCAACGGCTACCAGGCGTTCACCGTGCTGCTGTTGCCGTGGGGCCTGATCGGTATTTTCTCGCTGTTCCTGAAGATCATTTTCTGGTCGATGATCATCAGCGTGATTCTCTCGTGGGTCGCACCCGGTAGCCGTAGCCCGGGTGCCGAACTGGTGGCTCAGATCACCGAACCGGTGCTGGCACCCTTCCGTCGCCTGATCCCGAACCTGGGTGGCCTGGATATCTCGCCGATCTTTGCGTTTATCGTGATTCAGTTGCTGCAGAGCTGGGTGATTCCACGCCTGGCGTACTTTGCCTACATGCCCAAAGAGCTGTTCGGCCTGATCTGAATGCCGTAGCCCCTATGGGAGCTGGCTTGTGTGGGAGCTGGCTTGCCTGCGATAGCATCACCTCGGTGTGTCTGAAAACCGCGGTGCCTGCATCGCGGGCAAGCCCGGCTCCCACATCAACCCTTCCCACATTTTGTATCTGCGTACTGGTACAGACCATTGCTTGCCGCTAGGGTCCCCGCTCTTTAGACTTACGCCTCATTTAAACGAGAGCAGGGTCGATGCCAGCTGCCTTCCCCCCCGATTCTGTTGGACTGGTCGTGCCTCAAGTGGCGCACTTCAGCGAACCGCTGGCCCTGGCCTGCGGCCGTTCGTTGCCTGCCTACGACCTGATCTACGAAACCTACGGCCAACTGAACGCCACGGCGAGCAACGCCGTGCTGATCTGCCACGCCCTGTCCGGCCACCACCACGCCGCCGGTTTCCACAGCGTTGACGAGCGCAAACCCGGCTGGTGGGACAGTTGCATCGGCCCCGGCAAGCCCATCGACACCAACAAGTTCTTCGTCGTCAGCCTCAACAACCTCGGCGGCTGCAATGGCTCCACCGGCCCCAGCAGCCTCAACCCGGACACCGGCAAGCCATTCGGCGCGGACTTCCCGGTGTTGACCGTAGAAGACTGGGTGCACAGCCAGGCACGCCTGGCCGACCTGCTGGGCATCCGCCAGTGGGCCGCGGTAATTGGTGGCAGCCTGGGTGGTATGCAGGCGCTGCAATGGACCATCAGCTACCCGGACCGCGTGCGCCACTGCCTGGCTATCGCGTCGGCGCCCAAGCTGTCGGCGCAGAACATCGCGTTTAACGAAGTGGCACGCCAGGCCATCCTCACCGACCCCGAGTTCCACGGCGGTTCGTTCCAGGAAGCCGGCGTGATCCCCAAGCGCGGCCTGATGCTGGCGCGGATGGTGGGGCATATCACCTACCTGTCCGATGATTCCATGGGCGAAAAATTCGGTCGCGGCCTCAAGAGCGAGAAGCTCAACTACGACTTCCACAGCGTCGAGTTCCAGGTGGAAAGCTACCTGCGCTATCAGGGTGAAGAATTCTCCGGGCGTTTTGATGCCAACACCTACCTGTTGATGACCAAGGCCCTGGACTACTTCGACCCGGCGGCCAACCACGACGACGACCTGGCGAAAACCTTCGAGCACGCCACGGCCAAGTTCTGCGTGATGTCATTCACTACCGACTGGCGCTTCTCGCCGGCCCGCTCCCGTGAGCTGGTGGATGCGCTGATGGCCGCCAAGAAAGACGTCTGCTACCTGGAGATCGATGCACCGCAAGGCCACGACGCCTTCCTGATTCCGATCCCGCGTTATCTGCAGGCCTTTAGCAACTACATGAACCGAATCGCACTGTGAGAACGCCATGAGAGCCGACCTGGAAATCATCCAAGACTGGATCCCCGCCGGCAGCCGCGTGCTCGACCTGGGCTGCGGCGATGGCGAACTGCTGAGCTGGCTGCGCGACAACAAGCAAGTCACCGGCTACGGCCTGGAAAACGACCCGGACAACATCGCCCAGTGCGTGGCCAAGGGCATCAACGTAATCGAGCAGGACCTGGACAAGGGCCTGGGCAACTTCGCCAGCAACAGCTTCGATATCGTGGTGATGACCCAGGCCCTGCAAGCGGTGCACTACCCGGACCGCATCCTCGACGAAATGCTGCGCGTTGGCCGCCAATGCATCATCACTTTCCCCAATTTCGGCCACTGGCGCTGCCGCTGGTACCTGGCCACCAAGGGCCGTATGCCGGTCTCGGATTTCCTGCCGTACACGTGGTACAACACGCCCAACATCCACTTCTGCACCTTCGAAGACTTCGAAGCGTTGTGTGGCGAGCGTGAAGCCAAGGTCATCAACCGCCTTGCCGTCGATCAACAGCACCGCCACGGCTGGGCGAGTAAGCTATGGCCCAATCTATTGGGCGAAATCGGTATTTACCGGGTCAGCAGTCCTGGCCTGACCGACCACAAAGTTGCCGTCTAATCATCTTCAAGAGGGACGTTCATGAGTCGTTTGGCTATTTTTCTATTGACCGCATGCCTGGGCGCCAGCGCCATGGCCGCCGACGCTATCGACGCTAATCGCAAGAAAGACTTCGGCGATATCACCGTTCACTACAACACCTTCACCTCCAGCTTCCTGCCACCCGAGACCGCTCAGAAAGTCGGCGTAGTGCGCAGCAAGGAGAAGGGTTTGATCAATGTGACTGTAATCAAGGGCGTGGCCCCGGTCGCGGCCCAGGTGACCGGCACCATCAAGGATTTGGGCGGCAAAAGCGAGATCCTGACGTTCAAGCAAATCGAAGAGAAAGGCGGCATCAGCTACCTCGCGCCCTACTCGGTGACCCAGCGGGAATACAAGACATTTACCATCAACGTTGAAACCGGCGGCAAAGCCCATGGTTTCCAATTCAACCAAGAACTGTTTCCGGCCGAATGATGAACCTTACCCAACTCGTACTGGCCAGCCATAACACCGGCAAACTCAAAGAACTGCAGGCCATGCTCGGCGAATCCGTGCAACTGCGTTCGATTGGCGAGTTCAGCCAGGTCGAACCGGAAGAAACCGGCTTGTCGTTCGTTGAGAACGCCATCCTCAAGGCCCGCAACGCAGCACGCATCTCCGGCCTGCCGGCCCTGGCGGATGACTCGGGCCTGGCGGTGGACTTTCTCGGCGGCGCGCCCGGCATTTATTCGGCCCGTTACGCTGATGGCAAGGGCGACGCAGCCAATAACGCCAAGCTGCTCGACGCGCTCAAGGACGTGCCCGACGCCGAACGTGGTGCACAGTTCGTCTGCGTGCTGGCCCTGGTGCGACATGCCGATGACCCGCTGCCGATCCTGTGCGAAGGCTTGTGGCACGGGCGCATCCTGCACGCCGCCAGCGGTGAGCATGGCTTCGGTTACGACCCTTTGTTCTGGGTGCCGGAGCGCAATGTCTCCAGCGCCGAACTGAGCCCGGCCGACAAGAACCAGATCAGCCACCGCGCCCGCGCCATGGTGTTGCTGCGCCAGCGCCTGGGCTTGAAATGACCCAGAACACCTCTGCGCAGCCGCTGATCCACGGTGGCGCGCAAACACCACGGGCGGCCCTGCCCCACCTGCCGCCCCTGGCGCTGTACATCCACATCCCTTGGTGCGTGCGCAAATGCCCGTATTGCGACTTCAACTCCCACACCGCCAGCAAGGTGCTGCCGGAAGAAGAGTATGTAGATGCATTGCTGGCGGATCTGGATCAAGACCTGCACGCCGTTTATGGCCGGGAGCTGAGTTCGATTTTCTTCGGTGGCGGCACGCCCAGCCTGTTCAGCGCCGCCGCCTTGGGCCGCTTGTTAAAAGGCGTGGAAGCCCGTATTCGGTTCGCCGCGGATATCGAGATCACCCTGGAAGCCAACCCCGGAACCTTCGAGCAAGAGAAGTTCGTGGCGTACCGCAAACTGGGGATCAATCGCCTGTCCATCGGCATCCAGAGCTTCCAGCAAGAGAAGCTTGAAGCCCTGGGCCGTATTCACAATGGCGATGAAGCCGTGCGCGCCGCTGGCATGGCGCGCCAGGCAGGGTTCGATAACTTCAACCTGGACTTGATGCACGGCCTGCCCAATCAATCCCTCGACGATGCCCTGAGCGACCTGCGCCAGGCCATTGCGCTCAAGCCGACACACCTGTCCTGGTACCAACTGACCTTGGAGCCCAACACCGTCTTCTGGAACCAGCCGCCCGCGCTGCCGGAAGACGACACACTGTGGGACATCCAGGAAGCCGGCCAGGCGCTGCTCGCCGAACACGGTTACGCGCAATACGAGGTGTCGGCCTATGCCCAGCCCGGCCGCCCGGCGCGACACAACCTGAATTACTGGAGCTTTGGCGACTTTATCGGCATCGGCGCCGGCGCCCACGGCAAGCTCAGCCACCCGGACGGGCGCATCGTACGCACCTGGAAAACCCGCGCCCCCAAGGACTACCTCAACCCGGCCAAAAGCTTCCAGGCCGGAGCGAAAGAGCTGACCAACGACGAACTGCCGTTCGAGTTCCTGATGAACGCTCTGCGCCTGACCGAAGGGGTCGATGCCAAGCTCTACGCCGAACGCACCGGCCTTGATCTGGCGAGCCTCGATGAAGGCCGCCGCGAGGCAGAACAAAGTGGATTAATGCAGGTCGAACCGTCACGCCTGGCGGCAACCGACCGCGGGCAACTCTTTCTCAATGACCTGTTGCAGACGTTTTTGAGCTGATCGCTCTTAAGGAAATCGAATGGATCTGGTACTCGACCTGCTCGCCACCGTATCCCGCTGGAGCCGTAGCAACCTGTCGGAAATCTCCCTGGCCCTCGTGGGCTGCTTGTTGGTGCTGTTCGGCGCCGATATCAAGGGCTGGGTCGAAGCGCGCCTGGGCAGCATCGCCGGCGCCCTGCGCGTGCCCTTGATGGCCCTGCTGTGCATGATCGGCAGCGGTGCAGCGCTGATCTATGCCACGCCGTGGATTGTGCGGGGGCTGAGCCAATTCAATAACTACAGCCTGGCGCCGGTGTTGATCGTGGTGCTGGTGTTGATTGGGGTAGTGGCAGACCGCCGCTGATCCCAGGCCCAACACAGATACAAATGTGGGAGGGGGCTTGCTCCCGATTGCGGTGTATCAGCCAAAGATTTGGTGGCTGACACCCTGCTATCGGGAGCAAGCCCCCTCCCACATTTGATTGCATTTCAATGCTGATGACTGTTTAAGCCAACTTCTCGAACTTCAAATCCCACACTCCATGCCCCAATCGCTCGCCGCGGCGCTCGAACTTGGTGATCGGCCGCTCGGCCGGGCGTGGCACGCATTTGCCGTCTTCGGCCAGGTTGCGGTAGCCAGGGGCAACGTTCATCACTTCCAGCATGTATTCCGCGTACGGTTCCCAGTCGGTGGCCATGTGCAGGATACCGCCCACTTTCAGCTTGCTGCGCACCAACTCCGCAAAGGACGCCTGGACGATACGACGCTTGTGGTGACGGGCTTTGTGCCACGGGTCGGGGAAGAACAGCATCAGGCGGTCGAGGCTGTTGTCGGCGATGCAGCGGTTGAGCACTTCAATCGCGTCGCAGTCGTAAACTCGCAGGTTGGTCAGGCCCTGGGTCAGCACGCCATTGAGCAATGCGCCGACACCTGGACGGTGGACTTCCACACCGATGAAATCCTGCTCCGGCGCGGCCGCGGCCATTTCCAGCAGGGAGTGGCCCATGCCGAAACCGATTTCCAGGGAGCGTGGGGCCGAACGGCCAAACACCTGGTCGTAATCAACCGGCGCATCGGCCAGGGGCAAAACGAACAGCGGCGTGCCTTGCTCCAGGCCCTTTTGCTGGCCTTCGGTCATACGGCCGGCGCGCATCACAAAACTCTTGATGCGGCGGTGCTTGGACTCGTCGCCCGCTTCCACGGTGTTCGGCGTTTCGTTTGATTCAGTCATCAATAGCTCTTACTTGATCAGACCATCCAGCGGCGAAGAGGCGCTGGCATAGAGTTTTTTCGGCATGCGCCCGGCGAGGTAGGCCAGGCGGCCCGCGACGATCGCGTGTTTCATGGCTTCGGCCATCATGATCGGTTGCTGGGCGTGGGCGATGGCCGAGTTCATCAGCACCGCGTCGCAGCCCAGTTCCATGGCGATGGTCGCGTCGGAGGCAGTGCCCACGCCCGCATCCACCAGCACTGGGATCCTGGCTTCTTCAAGGATGATCTGCAGGTTGTACGGGTTGCAGATGCCCAGGCCGGAACCGATCAGGCCAGCCAGTGGCATCACCGCGATGCAGCCGATTTCTGCCAACTGCCGGGCGATGATCGGGTCATCGCTGGTGTAGACCATCACGTCAAAGCCTTCCTTGACCAGGGTCTCGGCGGCCTTGAGGGTTTCGATCACATTGGGGAACAGGGTTTTCTGGTCGGCCAGCACTTCCAGCTTCACCAGGTTGTGGCCGTCCAGCAACTCACGGGCCAGGCGGCAGGTGCGCACGGCTTCAATGGCGTCGTAGCAACCGGCGGTGTTCGGCAGGAAGGTGTAGCGGTCTGGGGACAGCACTTCGAGCAGGTTCGGTTCGCCTTCAATCTGGCCCAGGTTGGTGCGGCGCACGGCGAACGTCACGATTTCGGCACCCGAGGCTTCGATGGCCTGGCGGGTCTCTTCCATGTCGCGGTACTTGCCGGTGCCGACCAGCAAGCGGGACTGGTAGGTACGACCGGCCAGGACGAAAGGCTTGTCGTTACGAACGATGCTCATGGGAAATCCTCTGTTTGGATGAGGTTCTGCAGAATGCGTTACCGCCGTGGCGGGCTAACCGCCACCGATGGCGTGGACCACTTCGACCTGGTCGTTTTCCTTCAGCGAGGTCTCGGCGTGCTGGCTACGCGGGACGATATCCAGGTTGAGCTCCACTGCGACACGACGCCCGGTCAGGTCCAGGCGGGTCAGCAGGGCCGCGACGGTTTCACCGTCGGGCAGTTCAAAGGGTTCGCCGTTCAACTGAATGCGCATGCCACGGGCCGCCATCGTTTTTAGGGGCCCGCATTCTAGCGCGATTGGGACCTGCCGGTCAGCTCCAAGCGTCAAGCGGTCAAAGCTGCAAGCGCCACGCTGCCAGGCCAAGGAAGAACCAGCCAAGCAGGAACGCCAGCCCGCCAAACGGCGTGATGATCCCCAGTTTGCTGATGCCAGTCATCGTCAGCGCATACAAGCTGCCCGAGAACAACAGAATACCGACGGTAAACGAGATACCCGCCCAACTGACCAATCGACCGGGAATATGCGCCGCCAGCAACGCCACGCCGAACAACGCCAGGGCGTGCACCAGTTGGTAGGTCACGCCGGTATGGAAGATCGCCAGGTAGTCGGCGCTCAGGCGGTTTTTCAGGCCGTGGGCGGCGAACGCACCCAGGGCGACACCGGTAAAACCGAAAAAGGCAGCCAGCATCAGAAAGCTACGCAGCATGGGGAACTCCAGTCAGACTCATCGGGCAGGGTCTGTATAATGGCCCGCTCAACGGGTTCGGCCAAGCCATCTCTATGCTGCGTGTCCTCTTCAAACGCTTTCTCAACGTCGTGAAATGGTTCGCCATCGGCAGTGTGTTGCTGGTGCTGCTGTTTCGTGTGGTCCCGCCCCCGTTTACCGCGTTGATGGTGGAGCGCAAGGTCGAGTCCTGGATCGACGGCGAACCCATTGACCTGCAACGCAGCTGGGTACCGTGGGATGAAATCAGCGATGACCTCAAAGTGGCGGTGATGGCCGGTGAAGACCAGCGCTTCCCGCAACATTGGGGCTTTGATTTTGGCGCGATCCAGGCCGCGATCCTGCACAACGAACGCGGCGGCTCGATTCGCGGCGCCAGTACGCTGAGCCAGCAAGTGTCGAAAAACCTGTTCCTGTGGGCCGGCCGCAGCTATTTGCGCAAGGGCCTGGAAGCGTGGTTCACCGGGTTGATCGAGGTGCTGTGGCCCAAGGAGCGGATTCTTGAGGTGTACCTCAACAGCGTGGAGTGGGATGACGGCGTGTTTGGTGCCGAAGCGGCGGCGCGGCATCACTTTGGCGTGAGCGCCAAGGGGCTTTCGCGGCAACAGGCCAGTTATCTGGCGGCGGTGTTGCCTAATCCACGGGTGTGGAGTGCCAGCCACCCGACAGCTTATGTAGCACGGCGGGCGGCGTGGATTCGTCAGCAGATGAGTCAGTTGGGTGGGGATGGCTACCTGACTGAGCTGAACAACTCTCGAAAAGCCCCCTGGTCCAACTGACACAACACAAAACAAATGTGGGAGGGGGCTTGCTCCCGATAGCGATAGATCAGTCACTTTGATGTTGACTGACACTCTGCTATCGGGAGCAAGCCCCCTCCCACATTTTCAAACTAGCATTGCCAGCTGAATTAGGCGGCGATCGACAACTTCAGCTTGTTCATCGCGCTTTTCTCAAGCTGACGAATCCGCTCGGCCGACACGTTGTACTTCTGCGCCAGGTCATGCAGCGTGGCTTTCTCTTCTGCCAGCCAGCGCTGGTAGAGAATGTCACGGCTGCGGTCGTCCAGCACTTCCAGCGCTTCGTGCAGGTTGTGGTTGGAATTATCGCTCCAGTCGGCGTCTTCCAGTTGACGCGCCGGGTCGTACCGGTGGTCTTCCAGGTAGTTGGCAGGCGATTGGAAGGCGCTGTCGTCATCCGCTTCGGCGGCTGGGTCAAAGGCCATGTCATGGCCGGTCAGGCGGCTTTCCATCTCGCGCACTTCACGAGGCTCCACACCGAGGCTTTCAGCCACGCGGTGGACTTCCTCGTTGTTCAGCCACGCCAGGCGTTTCTTCTGGCTGCGCAGGTTGAAGAACAGTTTGCGCTGGGCCTTGGTGGTCGCGACTTTCACGATGCGCCAGTTGCGCAGGATGAACTCGTGGATTTCCGCCTTGATCCAGTGCACGGCGAACGACACCAGGCGCACACCCATTTCAGGGTTGAAGCGCTTTACAGCCTTCATCAGGCCAACGTTGCCTTCCTGAATCAGGTCAGCCTGGGCCAGGCCGTAGCCACTATAGCTACGGGCGATATGTACGACAAAACGCAGGTGGGCGAGCACCATCTGCCGAGCCGCCCCCAAATCCTGCTCATAGTAGAGACTCTCGGCCAGTTCACGCTCCTGCTCGGGTGTCAGCAATGGAATGCTGTTGACCGTGTGCACATAGGCCTCCAGGTTCGCACCCGGGACCAAGGCATAAGCAGGTTGCAAAGAAGTGGTCATACGAAAAAACCTCCGACTCACATAACTCGTGCAGTTCAGCACTGCGAAAATTGACCTGGGAACCGTAGGACAAGTTCCCTAAACCACTGATACGGTCAATACAAACGAAACCACATTAATCTGGCATTAACTACTTCGGCGCCAGTTCACGTAAATGCCGTGCTACCGCAATCCAGGCACCGATATACCCCAACAACACCGCGCCAAGCAAGAGACTCAGACCATCGGCTACCGGCACCCCGGCCAGGGCAAAATCACTGCCATACAAACCCGCCAGCCCGACAACCGCGTCGTTCAACCAATTCAGGCCAAACGCCAGCACGCCCCAGGACAAGACCCCGGCACCCAGGCCATAAAGCGCGCCCATGTACAGGAAAGGACGGCGTACATAGCTGTCCGTGCCGCCGACCAGTTTAATCACTTCTATCTCGGTGCGACGGTTTTCAATATGAAGACGAATGGTATTACCTATCACCAAAAGTAATGCAGACACTAATAACACCGTCAGGCCGAACACAAAGCGGTCACCCAGCTTGAGGATCGCGGCCAGGCGCTCTACCCAGACTAGATCAAGTTGGGCCTGTTGCACCTTGGGCATCTCTGCGAGTTTTTGTCGCAGGGCCTCCAGCGCCGGCTTGTCGACCTCGTTCGGCGTCACCAGCACCACGCCCGGCAGCGGGTTCTGCGGCAGCTCCTTGAGCGCCTCGCCCAGGCCGGACTGCTGCTGGAATTCTTCAAGGGCTTGATCGCGGCTTATGTATTCGGCATCCGCTACGCCCGGAATGTTCTTGATGTCGTCGCGTAGCGCTTCGCCGTCCTTGCTGCTGGTGTCCAGATTCAGGTACAGCGATATCTGCGCCGCCCGCTGCCAGGAACCGCCGAGGCGCTCCACATTATTAAGCAGCAGCGACAAGCCCATCGGCAGGCTCAAGGCTACGGCCATGACCAGGCAGGTGAAAAAGCTGCCGATCGGCTGTTTGCCCAGGCGACGCAGGCTGTCAAGCAGGCTGGCGCGATGGCTTTCGATCCAGGCGCGCAGCAAGGTGCCGAAGTCCGGGCCATCGTCTTCGTCACGCTTTTTCTTCGGCGGTTGCGGATCGGCAGGCTTGGGTGCCACGCGTTCGGATACTTTGGGGCTACGGGTAGCACTCATACGCCAGCCTCCCCATCACCGATCAAGCGGCCACGTTGCAAGGTCAACATACGATGGCGCATACGGGCGATCAGGGCCAGGTCGTGGCTGGCGATCAATACGCTGGTGCCCAGCCGATTGATGTCTTCGAACACCCCCATGATCTCGGCCGCCAGGCGCGGGTCGAGGTTACCGGTGGGTTCGTCCGCCAGCAGCAAGGCCGGGCGGTGGACGATGGCGCGGGCAATACCGACGCGCTGTTGCTGGCCGGTGGACAGGTCCCCCGGGTAAAGGTCGGTTTTGTCCGACAATGCCACGCGCTCCAGCGCCGAATCCACGCGCTTGACGATTTCGGCTTTGGACAGCCCGAGAATCTGCAGCGGCAGCGCGATGTTGTTGAACACCGTGCGATCGAACAGCAGCTGGTGATTCTGGAACACCACGCCGATCTGGCGGCGTAGAAACGGAATTTGCGCATTGCTGATGGTAGCCAGGTCCTGGCCCGCCAGCAGCAACTTGCCGGTGGTCGGGCGCTCCATGGCGAGTAACAGGCGCAACAGCGTGCTTTTGCCAGCGCCCGAGTGACCGGTGACAAACAAGAACTCGCCGCGACGCACTCGAAAGCTCAGCTCATGCAAGCCCACATGCCCGTTGGCATAGCGTTTACCGACCTGTTCGAATCGAATCATGAACGCTCCCGCTCGGCAAACAGTGCCTGTACAAAGGGTTCGGCTTCAAAGGTGCGCAGGTCGTCGATACCTTCACCGACACCGATATAACGAATCGGCAACCCGAACTGTTTAGCCAGGGCGAAAATCACCCCGCCCTTGGCCGTGCCGTCGAGCTTAGTCAATGCCAGGCCGGTCAGCTGCACCGTCTGGTTGAATTGTTTGGCCTGGCTGATGGCGTTCTGACCAGTACCGGCGTCGAGCACCAGCAAGACTTCATGCGGCGCATCGGCGTCGAGCTTGCTGATCACACGGCGCACTTTCTTCAGCTCTTCCATCAGGTTGTCTTTGGTGTGCAGGCGCCCGGCGGTATCGGCGATCAACACGTCGATATTACGCGCCTTGGCGGCCTGCACGGCATCGAAGATCACCGAAGCGGAGTCGGCGCCGGTGTGCTGGGCGATCACCGGGATCTTGTTGCGCTCGCCCCATACCTGCAACTGCTCGACGGCGGCGGCACGGAAGGTGTCACCGGCGGCGAGCATGACTTTCTTGCCCTCGCCCTGCAGCTTCTTGGCCAGCTTGCCGATGGTGGTGGTTTTGCCCGCGCCGTTGACGCCGACCACCAGGATCACGAACGGCTTGTTCGGGGTGATCACCAGCGGCGCTTCCACGGGCTTGAGCATTGCAGCCAGTTCGGCCTGCAAGGATTTGTACAACGCATCGGCGTCGGTCAGTTGCTTGCGCGCGACCTTCTGAGTCAGGCTCTGGATGATCACGGCAGTGGCTTCGACACCCACGTCGGCGGTGAGCAGGCGGGTTTCGATGTCTTCCAGCAGTTCATCATCAATGACCTTCTTGCCCAGAAACAGGCTGGCCATACCTTCGCCGATGCTGGCGCTGGTCTTGCTCAGACCCTGCTTGAGGCGGGCGAAAAAGCCGCTCTTGCTGGTTTCGGCAGGCGCGACAGGCTCTTCGATCACCGCAGGCGCGGCAACGACAGCAGGCACTTCAACCGGGATTTCGACCGCTGGCGGCGTCTGGACCACTACCTCTACCGGTGGCGCCACCGGAATGGGCGGCGTCACGTGTTCAGCCTGCACATCTTCAACCAGTGCCACCGGCTCTTCGGCTACCGGTAGCGCAAGCCACGGTTTGTGCTCGGGCTCGGGCTCCGGCTCGGGCTCCGGCTCGGGTTCTGCCTCGACCACCGGCTGCAATACCGGCTCCGCGATGGGCAACACCACCGGCACCGGCGTCTCGGCAACCGGCTCGGCTTCTACTATAGGCTCTGGAATAGGCTCAGCTTGAACCTGCGGCTGTTCGACGACGGTTTCCTGCGGCTTTTTGCGCAGCCATCCGAACAGGCCTTTTTTCTCGCCAGCCGCAGCTGGGCTCTTCTTGTCGTCGTTGGAACCAAACATGGAGGACGGCTATCTCAAAGTAGCGATGCGCCAGGGCGCCTCGGTAAATAAATTCGATGCAGAACAGACTGCTTTAACGCCCGCTTGTTCATGCGCAACATTTTGTAAGGCGTAAATAAGTGCCTTGGCAAATCGTTTCAATATGGGACTGAAGCGATAAAATCGGCGAAACGTGGAAGATTGTCGGGGAAAAACGCCAACTACTCCAACTTTCCTACGACTGAACCCAGGACTAGATGACGACCGCAGTGGCCGTCCCTAAATCGGATCAGTATCCTAGCACCTCCTCGCCCGCCGACGCTAAGACCAAGCGGGCAGCCCAACAGGTTAAAAAACGAATGAATGCTCTAGCCCGCCGCGCCGCAGGCCTGCTGCTCAGCACAGTTTGTCTGCCCCTTTCAGCCTTCGCTGCCGACCCACAACCCACTCATGAATTCACTCTGGATAACGGCCTTAAAGTGGTCGTGCGCGAAGACCATCGCGCGCCAGTGGTGGTTTCCCAAGTCTGGTACAAGGTTGGTTCAAGCTACGAAACCCCGGGCCAGACCGGTTTGTCCCACGCCCTTGAACATATGATGTTCAAAGGCAGCGCCAAGGTCGGCCCCGGCGAAGCCTCGCTGATCCTGCGTGACCTGGGCGCCGAAGAAAACGCGTTCACCAGCGATGACTACACCGCGTATTACCAGGTGCTGGCCCGCGACCGCCTGGGCGTGGCCTTTGAGCTGGAAGCCGACCGCATGGCCAGCCTGCGCCTGCCCGCCGACGAGTTCAGCCGCGAAATCGAGGTAATCAAGGAAGAACGCCGCCTGCGCACCGACGACAACCCGATGTCCAAGGCCTACGAGCGCTTCAAGGCCATGGCCTTCCCGGCCAGCGGCTACCACACGCCGACCATCGGCTGGATGGCTGACCTTGAGCGCATGAAGGTCGAGGAACTGCGCCACTGGTACCAATCCTGGTATGTGCCCAACAACGCTACCCTGGTAGTGGTCGGCGATGTGACCCCGGACGAGGTGAAAAGCCTGGCCCAACGTTACTTCGGCCCGATCCCCAAGCGTGATGTGCCACCGGCGAAGATCCCGCTGGAGCTGGCCGAACCCGGCGAGCGCCTGCTGACCCTGCGGGTGCAGACCCAACTGCCAAGCGTGTTCCTGGGCTTCAACGTACCGGGCCTGGCCACCGCCGAAGACAAACGCTCGGTGCAAGCCTTGCGCCTGATCTCGGCCCTGCTGGACGGCGGCTACAGTGCACGTATCTCCGAGCAACTTGAGCGTGGTGAGGAGCTGGTATCCGCCGCGTCCACCAACTACGACGCCTATACCCGTGGCGATACGTTGTTCATGCTCTCGGCCACGCCCAACCAGCAGAAACAAAAGACCGTCGCCCAAGCCGAAGCCGGCCTGTGGCGCCTGCTTGATGAGTTGAAAGCCAAGCCGCCGACCGCTGAAGAACTGGAGCGCATCCGTGCTCAGGTCATCGCCGGCCTGGTGTACCAACGCGACTCCATCACCAGCCAGGCCACGGCCATCGGCTCCCTGGAAACCGTCGGCCTGTCCTGGAAGCTGATGGACACCGAACTGGCCGACCTGCAAAGCGTGACGCCAGAAGATATCCAGAAAGCCGCGCGCACCTATTTCACCCGCGAACGTCTGAGCGTCGCCCATGTTTTGCCTGAGGAGACCGCTCATGAGTGATCGTAAAAGCAGCCGCCTGATCCTGCCCAGCCTGATCGCAGTCACCCTGGTTGCGGCCAGTGCCGTGTATTTCCTGCGCCCGAGCGAGTCGGTCGCCAGCCAGGCTCTGGAAAAGGCCCAATCGGCCAGCACCCTGCAGTCGCTGGCGGAACTGGACGGCAAGGCGCCAACCAACCGCAAGCTCGATGTGCAAACCTGGACCACCGCCGAAGGCGCCAAGGTGCTGTTTGTCGAAGCCCATGAACTGCCGATGTTCGACATGCGCATCCTGTTCGCCGCCGGCAGCAGCCAGGATGGCGACACACCGGGCCTGGCGCTGATGACCAACGCCATGCTCAACGAAGGCGTGCCGGGCAAGGATGTCAGCCAGATCGCCAGTGGCTTTGAGGGCCTCGGCGCCGACTTCGGCAATGGTGCCTACCGCGACATGGCGCTGGTCACCCTGCGCAGCCTCAGCGACAGCGATAAGCGCACCGCAGCCCTGGCACTGTTCGACCAGGTTATTGGCCAACCGACGTTCCCGGCAGACTCCCTGGCGCGGATCAAGAACCAGATCCTGGCCGGCTTCGAGTATCAGAAGCAGAACCCCGCCAAGCTGGCGAGCATCGAACTGTTCAAACGCCTGTACGGCGATCACCCTTACGCGCACCCGAGCGAAGGCACCCCCGAGAGTGTGCCGAAGATCACCCTGGCGCAGTTGAAGGCATTCCACGCCAAAGCCTACGCGGCGGGTAATGCTGTGATTGCGGTGGTCGGCGACCTGACTCGCGCTGAGGCCGAGGCCATGACGGCCAAAGTGTCGGCCTCGCTGCCCAAAGGGCCCGCCATGGCCAAGATCGCTCAACCGACCGAGCCAAAAGCCGGCCTGAGCCGTATTGAGTTTCCCTCCAAGCAAACCCACCTGCTGTTTGCGCAATTGGGCATCGACCGCGCCGATCCGGACTACGCAGCTCTGTCCCTGGGCAACCAGATCCTTGGCGGCGGTGGCTTCGGCACCCGCTTGATGAGCGAAGTGCGCGAGAAACGCGGCCTGACCTACGGCGTGTACTCCGGTTTCTCGCCAATGCAGGTGCGCGGCCCGTTCATGATCAACTTGCAGACCCGCGCCGAAATGAGCGGCGGCACCCTGCGCCTGGTTGAGGATGTACTGGCTGACTACCTCAAGAACGGCCCCACGCAAAAAGAACTGGACGACGCCAAGCGCGAACTGGCCGGCAGCTTCCCGCTGTCCACCGCCAGCAACGCCGATATTGTCGGGCAACTGGGCGCCATGGGTTTTTACAACCTGCCGCTGAGCTATCTGGAAGATTTCATGAAACAATCCCAGGCCCTGACCGTAGAGCAGGTCAAGGCTGCAATGAACAAACACTTGAGCGCCGACAAGATGGTCATCGTGACCGCCGGCCCGACGATTGCGCAAAAGCCACTACCGCCCCCCACTGATAAACCTGCCGAGCAGCCGCTCGGGGTTCCGGAGCATTAATGGCCAGTTCATCTCGCCCGAAAAAACCTGTCCACAACGTGCATAACGGTGTGGGCCAACTGCGCATCATTGGCGGTGAATGGGGCAGCCGCAAGCTGAGCTTCCCCGACGTCGTAGGCCTGCGCCCGACGCCGGATCGCGTGCGTGAAACCCTGTTCAACTGGCTTGCGCCATACATCGGCGGGGCCAAGGTGCTGGACCCGTTCGCCGGCAGTGGCGCGCTGTTCCTGGAGGCGCTGTCGCGTGGCGCGGCCCAGGGCCAGGCGTTGGATGCCAGTAATGTGGCGGTGTCCAGCCTCAAGGAACACCTGGGCACGCTGCGTTGCACCACCGGCCAGGTGCAGACGGCCGACGCGCTGCGCTACCTGGAAACCCAGGCGGTGACTGAATACGACGTGGTGTTCCTCGACCCGCCGTTCAACCAGAACCTGCTGCCGACTGTGTGTGCTTTGCTCGAAGAGCGCCAGTGGCTGGCACCGGATGCCTGGATCTACACTGAAAGCGAGACCGCGCCGTCAACGCTCGGCCTGCCGGGCAGTTGGCGCCTGCATCGGGAGCAAAAGTCCGGACGGGTGTATTACGCGTTGTGGCATCGCCTGGTCGAAAACGCCGCTTAACCTGTGGCAGGGGAGCTTGCCACGGCGAGCTCACTGGCTACCGAGAGTTTCATGACCCCCTCTTCCGATCTGTTCAAACCCGCCTTCGGCCTCGGCAACCCTCACCTGCAAACACTGTGGGGGCCGCTGTTGCGCCCAACGACCCATATCGAACGCCAACGCGAACGTCTATGGCTGGAAGACGGCGACTTCCTCGACCTCGACTGGCATGGTCCCCATGACCTGCACGCACCGTTGGTACTGGTGCTGCATGGGCTGACCGGTTCGTCCAATTCGCCCTATGTGGCCGGCCTGCAACAAGCCCTCGCCGGCCAAGGTTGGGCCAGCGTTGCGTTGAACTGGCGCGGCTGCTCGGGCGAGCCCAACCTTCTGGCGCGCAGTTATCACTCCGGGGCCAGCGAAGACCTGGCCGCGGCGATTGCCCATCTGCGCGCCAAACGGCCACTGGCACCGCTGTATGCCGTGGGGTATTCCCTGGGCGGCAATGTGTTGCTCAAGCACTTGGGCGAAACCGGCGTGACTTCGGGGCTGCAAGGCGCGGCGGCGGTCTCGGTACCGTTTCGCCTGGACCAATGCGCTGATCGCATCGGTCTGGGGTTTTCGCGGATTTACCAGAAGCATTTCATGCGCGAGATGCTGGCGTACATTCGCGTAAAGCAACGCCAGTTTTTGCAAGATGGACGTGAGGAAGGACTGAAAACCCTGGAGGCACTGGGCTCCCTGGAGAAGATGCGCACGTTCTGGGACTTCGATGGGCGAGTGACTGCGCCGTTGCATGGCTTCTTGAGTGCTGAGGATTACTATCGCCGCGCATCCAGTCGCTACTACCTGGGCGATATCCGCACACCAACACTGATCATCCAGGCCGCCGATGATCCGTTTGTGTTTGCTCATAGCCTGCCGGAAGCGAGTGAGCTGTCGGAGTGCACCGAGTTTGAATTGCTGACAAAGGGTGGGCATGTGGGCTTTGTGGAGGGTTCACTGAAACGTCCCGGCTATTACTTGGAACGCCGCATCCCACAGTGGTTACTGACACAACGCAGTTAAAAATGTGGGAGGGGCGGTGCGACGATTCGACTTGCCCCCGATAGCGGTGGATCAGTTACAGATACTGAGACTGACACACTGCAATCGGGGGCAAACCCCCTCCCACATTTTGATTGGGTTTACAGGGCCAATTGCTCAGTCGCCTGTTGCAATTTCCCGCGCCGGATCCGTAATCCACTCACTCCACGACCCCGCATACAACTTGCCCAACGGATATCCCGCCAACGCCAGGGCAAACAGGTTATGGCATGCCGTCACCCCCGAACCGCAGTACGCCACCAACTCCTCCGGCGGGCGCCCCTGCAACTGCGCAGCAAAGCGTTGCTTGAGCTGCTCGGCCGGCAGGAAGCGCCCGTCACTGCCCAGGTTTTCATTGAATGCTGCGCACTGCGCGCCGGGAATATGCCCGGCAATCGGGTCTATGGGCTCTACTTCGCCACGAAAACGCGGCTGGGCGCGGGCGTCGATCAAGGTCAGGCCGGGCTGACCCAGGCGTTTTTGCAAATGCTCGGCATCCAGCACCAACCGATTATCCGGCGTACCAGTGAAGGTGCCCGGCTCGGTCACCGGCGCATCCAGGCTCAAGGGGAAGCCGGCGCTGTGCCAGGCCTTGAGGCCACCATCGAGAATAAACACCCCATCACGCTTGCCCAGCCAGGCCAGCAGCCACCAGGCACGGGCGGCATAGGCACCGGGGCCATCGTCATACAGCACCACATCGGTGTCGGCGCTGATGCCCCAAGCTCGCAGCTGTTTGGCGAAGGTGTCCGCCGCAGGCAAAGGATGGCGGCCGGTCACACCCTTGGTCACCGGGCCACTCAGATGGCGCTCCAGGTCGGCGTATTGCGCGCCCTCGATATGCCCTTCGGTGTAGCTGCACAGGCCGTAATCCGGGTCCTCCAGGGCAAAGCGGCAATCCAGGATCACCAGCTCTGCCGACTTCTGGCGCTCGGCCAATTGCGGGGGGCTGATCAGTTGGGCAAGCGGCATGACTGACTCCTGTGAATACAAAGGGGAAAGGTCTTACTTCACTTCTTCCAGTGCCTGATTCAACGGCACGTAAAACTCTTTGAACAAAGCATCCACCGCATCCTTGGCCTGGGGCGTGACAAACCCCGCCTCCAACACCAGCACCTGGTACACCCCGCGCTTGATCGCCTCGGCGCTCAGGTGGGTGGACTTTTCGTTGGTGGTGCACAGGAACCGCACCCAGGAGGTCAGGATGATCCAGGCATTCAGGGTCAGGGCTTCGGTTTGCACCGGGTCCATATTCAGAATGCCGGCATCGACAAACCCCTGGTAAATGGCACCGCCCTGGATCAGGCAACGCTGGGAAAACCGCCGATAGCCCGTGGCCAGTTCCGGATCGCTCTCCAGCAGATGTTCGAGGTCGCGGTGCAGGAAACGATAGCGCCACATGCCCGCCAGCACGGCTTGCAGATAAAAGCGCTTGTCCTCCACCACCATCGTGCGCCCCTGGGGCGGGCGCAGGAAACTGTCCACCAGGGCTTCATATTCGCGAAACAGCACGGCGATGATCGCCTGCTTGTTGGGGAAGTGGTAGTACAGGTTGCCCGGAGAAATCTCCATATGGGCGGCGATATGGTTGGTGCTGACACTGCGCTCGCCCTGCTGGTTAAAAAGCTCCAGGCTGGTTTGCACAATGCGCTCGCTGGTCTTTACTCGTGGTGCCATGGGGGATCAGCTTCCAAACACGGGATGGGGCATCTTACGGCCTATGCCGGCCAGGTTAAATCTGGATGTTACTGCAATGTTATTTGACAATTTAGAGCAATGACTCTAAAAATCCAGGCAGACCTATAACAATCGGGAACTGCGCCATGTCTGCCAACGTTGCCTACCTGCAAGATGCCCAGGCCTTGGACCACCTCCAGGAGCTGTTCGAAGCCCAGCGTCGCGCCTACGCCGCCAACCCGATGCCACCGGCTGCGCAACGCCAACAATGGCTCAAGGCCCTGCGCGATGTGCTCAGCGACGAACGCCAGGCGCTGATCACTGCGATCAGCCAGGACTTCAGCCATCGCAGCGCAGACGAAACCCTGTTCGCCGAATTGATGCCCAGCCTGCATGGCATTCACTATGCCAGCAAACACCTCAAGGGCTGGATGAACCCCTCCCGCCGCGCTGTAGGCATTGCCTTCCAGCCCGCCTCGGCCAAAGTCATTTATCAACCGTTGGGCGTCGTCGGCGTCATCGTGCCGTGGAACTACCCGTTGTATCTGGCTATCGGCCCGTTGGTCGGGGCTTTGGCCGCCGGCAACCGGGTGATGCTCAAGCTCAGCGAGTCCACACCGGCCACCGGCGAACTGCTCAAGGCGCTGCTGGCCAGGATCTTTCCCGAGGACCTGGTGTGCGTGGTGCTGGGCGAAGCCGAAGTGGGCATGGCGTTTTCCAAATTGCGCTTCGATCACCTGCTGTTCACCGGCGCCACCAGCATTGGCAAACACGTGATGCGTGCGGCGGCCGAAAACCTCACGCCGGTCACCCTGGAACTGGGCGGCAAGTCACCAGCCATCGTCTCGGCCGATGTACCGCTCAAGGACGCCGCCGAGCGCATCGCCTTCGGCAAAGCCTTGAATGCCGGGCAAACCTGTGTGGCGCCAGACTATGTATTGGTGCCGGAGGACCGCGTCGCAGGGTTTGTCGAGGCATATTCCAAGGCCGTGCGTGGGTTTTATCCGACCCTGGCCGACAACCCGGACTACACCGCCATCATCAACGAGCGGCAACTGGCCCGGCTCAATGCCTACGCCAAGGACGCTACCGACAAGGGCGCCACCCTGGTCCCACTGTACGAGCAAGGCCAGGCTCGACGTATGGCCCACAGCCTGCTGCTGAATGTCAGCGACGACATGACAGTCATGCAGGACGAGATTTTCGGCCCGCTCTTGCCCATCGTGCCGTATCGCGGCCTTGACCAAGCCTTTGCCTACATCAACCAGCGTCCACGCCCACTGGCCCTGTACTACTTCGGCTACAACAAGAACGAGCAGGAGCGTGTGCTTCACGAAACCCATTCCGGCGGCGTATGCCTGAACGACACCTTGCTGCACGTTGCCCAGGACGACATGCCTTTTGGTGGCATCGGCCCGTCGGGCATGGGCCATTACCACGGCCATGAAGGCTTCCTGACATTCAGCAAGGCCAAGGGCGTGCTGGTTAAACAGCGCCTGAACGCGGCGAAGTTGATCTACCCCCCTTACGGCAAATCGATTCAGAAATTGATCCAGAAGTTGTTTATCCGCTGATAACCGTCACCTTCAGGACGATAAAAACAATGAACCCCAGCCTGAACGATTCACCCGCACTGTCTCGGCGCGGCGTCTTGAAAATCGGCCTGTGCGCCAGCGCTTTCCTCGCAACGGCCGGGCTTGGCGCCAGTCTCAGCGGTTGCTCCAGCAGTACGCCGGCCAGCGGCTTCGCGATGTTGCGCGCCAGTGATTTGCCGTTCTTGCGCGCGGTGATCCCAGTGCTGCTGGAGGGTGCGGCCAGCGCCGAGACAGTGGTCGCAGGCATTGAAGACACCCTGAAAAAACTCGACTACAGCCTGCAAAACTTGTCGCCGGAGATGTTCAAGCTCACCCAGCAGTTATTCGACGTGCTGGGCATGGGCATCACCCGCGGCCCGCTGACCGGTATCTGGGGCAGTTGGGAAAATGCCAGCAGCGAGCAGATCCGCAACTTCCTGCACCGCTGGGAAAACAGCTACCTGAACCTGCTGCGCATGGGACAGGGCTCGCTGCTCAAGTTGGTGATCATGGCCTGGTATTTTCGGCCCGCCTCCTGGGCCCATTGCGGTTATCCCGGCCCACCGAAGATCTGATTCGCATCCCTCACAATAAAAACCAGAGACGACCCTGATGCCCGTACCCGATCTGTTCCGCGATGGCCTGGCCCGTGGTTGGAAAACCCACAATGGCGCCGCCCTCGACAACGACCTGACCCTGGAAGCCGATGTGGCCATCATCGGCAGCGGCGCCGGCGGCGGCACCACCGCCGAAATCCTCAGCGCCGCTGGCTACAAGGTGTTGCTGATCGAAGAGGGCCCACTCAAGACCAGCAGTGACTTCAAGCTGCTCGAAGACGAAGCCTACGCCAGCCTCTACCAGGAAGGCATCGGCCGCATGAGCAAGGACGGCGCCATCACCATCCTGCAAGGCCGGGCGGTGGGCGGCACCACCTTGATCAACTGGACCTCCAGCTTTCGTACACCCGACGCCACCCTCGCCCACTGGGCCAGCGAATACGCGGTGAAGGGCCACAGCAGCACCGAGATGGCGCCCTGGTTCGAAAAAATGGAACAGCGCCTGGGCATCGCACCCTGGGCGCTTCCACCGAATGCCAACAACGATGTGATCCGCAAAGGCTGCGAAAAGCTTGGCTACAGCTGGCATGTGATCCCGCGCAATGTGCGCGGCTGCTTCAACCTGGGTTATTGCGGCATGGGTTGCCCGGTGAACGCCAAACAATCGATGCTGGTGACGACTATCCCCTCCACCCTGGAGAAAGGCGGCGAACTGCTGTACCTCGCCCGCGCCGAGCAGCTCAAATACAGCGGCGACACCATCAGCAGCCTGGAATGCGTGGCCATGGACGAGCGCTGCGTGGCGCCGACCGGGCGCAAGATCACCGTAAAAGCCAGGCATTACGTGCTGTCGGGCGGCGGTATCAATAGCCCGGCCCTGCTGATGCGCTCGGACGCGCCCGACCCGCATTCGCGGCTGGGCAAGCGGACCTTCTTGCACCTAGTCAACTTCTCGGCGGGGCTGTTCGACGAAGTGATCAACCCGTTCTACGGTGCGCCGCAATCGATTTACTCCGACCATTTCCAATGGCAGGACGGCACTACCGGCAAAATGTCCTACAAGCTCGAAGCGCCACCCTTACACCCAGGATTGGCCAGCACCTTGTTTGGCGGCTACGGCAAACAGAACGCGTTGGACATGAGCCAACTGCCTCACACCCACGCCATGCTCGCCCTGCTGCGCGACGGCTTTCACCCCGACAGCCCGGGCGGCAGCGTGGATTTACGCGGCGATGGCACACCCGTGCTCGATTATCAGGTTTCGCCCTACGCCTGGGACGGCCTGCGCCGGGCCTTCCACAGCATGGCCGAGATTCAGTTCGCGGCAGGGGCCAAATCGGTCAAGCCTTTGCATCACGACGCACGGTACGTGAACAGCCTGGCCGAAGCGCGCAGCATGATTGACGATTTGAACCTGGAGTTGCACCGCACAACACTCGGCAGCGCCCATGTGATGGGCGGCTGTGCCATGGGCGAAGATCCGAAGCATGCGGTAACCGACAGCCTCGGTCGCCACCACCAACTGCGTAACCTGTCGATTCATGACGGCTCGCTGTTTCCTACCAGCATCGGGGCAAATCCCCAGTTGTCGGTGTATGGATTGAGCGCCCAACTGGCGTCAGCCTTGGCCGAACGTCTGAAAACAGCGTGAAAAACCGTTCGATTCACGGCATTTATCTACGTAAGTCGACTTGGCCGACCGGGATGGCTGCGATACCATCCGGTTCCCCAACGGACTCCGCCAGGACGACGCGATGAACCGAGTGTTGTACCCAGGTACCTTCGACCCGATTACCAAAGGCCATGGCGATCTGGTCGAACGCGCCTCTCGCCTGTTCGACCATGTGATCATCGCGGTCGCAGCCAGCCCCAAGAAAAACCCGCTGTTTCCCCTGGAACAACGTGTGGAGCTGGCGCAAGAGGTCACCAAGCACCTGCCGAATGTGGAAGTAGTGGGCTTTTCGACATTGCTGGCGCATTTCGCCAAGGAGCAGAACGCCAATGTGTTCTTGCGCGGCTTGCGGGCGGTGTCGGATTTCGAATACGAATTCCAACTGGCCAACATGAACCGCCAACTGGCGCCGGACGTAGAAAGCCTGTTCCTCACGCCGTCGGAGCGTTATTCGTTCATTTCCTCGACGTTAGTCCGTGAAATCGCGGCTTTGGGCGGAGATATCACCAAGTTCGTGCATCCTGCCGTGGCGGACGCACTGACATTGCGCTTCAAGAAGTAAGACCGCTCAATCGGTGCCTGCTCGCACTGCGGGCGCCAATGCGGCACAATTGCGCGCATTAGTTTTCAGATGCCTTGGCAGAGTGCCCTGGCAGGAGTTTCCATGTCCCTGATCATCACCGACGATTGCATCAACTGCGACGTCTGCGAACCCGAGTGCCCGAACGCTGCTATTTCCCAAGGCGAAGAGATCTACGTGATCGACCCCAACCTGTGCACCCAGTGCGTCGGCCACTACGACGAACCGCAGTGCCAGCAGGTTTGCCCGGTTGATTGCATTCCGCTGGATGAAGCGCACCCGGAGACTGAAGAGCAGTTGATGGAGAAGTACCGCAAGATTACCGGTAAGGCCTGAGTTTTTTAGTGCCTGTGAGGGCCTCATCGGGGGCAAGCCCCCGATGACAATCTCAGCCATCACAAAGCTATCAGCTCTGACACTTGGGGCAAAACACACTCGCCCGCTGCCCCAGCACCACATTGCGCAACTCGCTCCCGCAGACCTTGCACGCCTCGCCGCCACGGCCATACACGAACAGTTCCTGCTGGAAATACCCCGGCTGCCCATCACCGCCGATAAAGTCGCGCAGCGTGGTGCCGCCCCGCTCGATAGCGGCGGCCAGCACCCGTTTGATCTCAATCGCCAGCTTCAAATAGCGCCCGCGTGAAATACCACCAGCGGCGCGACGCGGATCAATCCCCGCCGCAAACAACGCCTCTGTCGCATAGATATTGCCCACGCCCACCACCACCGCGTTGTCCATGATGAACGGCTTCACCGCCATGGACTTGCCGCGTGACAGCTGGAACAAACGCTCGCCATCAAACAGCTCGGTCAACGGCTCCGGGCCCAGACGCAGCAGCAGTTCGTGGTTGTGCGGATCCTGGCTCCAGAGCATCGCGCCGAAACGCCGAGGGTCGGTGTAGCGCAGGGCCATCCCCGACTCCAACTCGATATCCACATGTTCATGCTTGGCCGCGGGCATACCGACCTCAACCAGACGCAGGTTGCCCGACATACCCAAGTGACTGATCAAGGTGCCCACTTCGGCATTGATCAACAGGTACTTGGCCCGCCGTTCCACCAGCACGATGCGCTGCCCGGACAGGCGCACATCCAGGTCTTCCGGGATCGGCCAGCGCAGGCGCCGCTCACGCACCACCACGCGACTGACGCGTTGGCCTTCCAGGTGCGGGGCAATGCCGCGTCGGGTGGTTTCGACTTCAGGTAACTCGGGCATGTGTACCTCTTGAATGACGGTTCAGTGCGCACCCAGCTCGCGGATTGACAACTTCAGGCTTTCGAAGTCGTAATCCGACAGGCCCACGTAATCCAGCACCAGGTGCCCGATTGCATTCCACTCATGGTCCACCGCCTGGCTCCCCAGTACGCGAAACGACGAACAGATATGCTCGGCCATCTTCAAGATAGCCAGCAGGTTCTTGAGCTGCGGGTTGCGCGACGACTCATCGCTGAAAATCGCCAGAGCGTTGTGGTGATTGGCGATGGCGTCGGTGACATGCTCCGGCAGGCGCCAGGACTTGGCGGTGTAGTAGCCGACCACTGCATGGTTGGTGTGGAACGCGTTGTTTTCGGTGTCGACCACGCGGCGCTCGGGGCCGGCGCTGGCATAAGCCTGCTCCAGCACTGCCATATAGTTGGGGAAACGCTTGAGCATCAGCGGCACGCCGCAATCGTGGAACAGGCCCAATGCATACGCTTCATCGACGGCCTGGGAACCAGTACGCTTGGCCAGGGTGAGACAGGTCATGGCCACATCCTGGGCGGTGTCCCAGAAGCGGTTGAGGGTGACGATGGTGTCGTCGCTCATCTCGCCCTTGATCGACAAGGCATTGATCAGGTTGATGACCGACCGGCTGCCCAGCAGGTTAACTGCACGCTGGATCGAGGCGATCTTGTTGCTCAAGCCGTAATACGACGAGTTGACGATCTTGAGCAGCGCACCAGACAAGCCCGGGTCCTGGGAGATCAACCGTGCGATCACTTCCAGGTCCGGGTCGGGCATGTACTGCTCCATCTGCAAATCCACCATGATTTGCGGTTGGGGCGGCACGCTGATGCCTTGCAGGGCCTGTTGAATCTGCTCGGCGGAAAGCTCTTGGGACATAAATACACACTCTGGACTAGGCGCGAATTCTACCCCTTATGCAGCCGTGACCGACACCCAAAAACCCAAGTGAAACCCGATCGAATGTGGGAGCTGGCTTGCCTGCGATAGCATCACCACCGTACGTCTGATACACCGCACCGCCCGCATCGCAGGCAAGCCAGCTCCCACATGAAAGAGTGCGCAAAGGGTATACTCCCGCTCTTTTTTCCGGAGCGACGTCATGTCCCTGCCAAGCCTGCGTCTCAAAGCCAACGCCGATCGTCGTTTGCGCAACGGCCACCTGTGGGTCTACAGCAACGAAATCGACGTGGCCGCCACCCCACTTCACGGCTTCCAGGCAGGCGACCAGGCTATCCTGGAAGCAGCCGGTGGCAAGACCCTGGGCATCGTGGCCATGAGCCCGAACAACCTGATCTGCGCCCGCCTGCTGTCGCGCGACATCAAGTTGCCGCTGGACAAGTCGCTGCTGGTGCACCGCCTCAACGTCGCGCTGTCCCTGCGTGATCGCCTGTTCGACAAGCCGTTCTACCGCCTGGTCTACGGTGATTCCGACCTGCTGCCGGGCCTGGTGGTCGACCGTTTCGGCGACATCCTGGTGGTGCAGATCGCTTCGGCGACCATGGAAGCGCATAAAGAAGACGTGATCGCGGCCCTCACCCAGGTGCTCAAGCCCAGCGGCATCCTGTTCAAGAATGACTCCGCCGCACGCGACGCCGAGGGCCTCAACCGCTACGTCGAAACGGTTTTCGGCCTGGTGCCGGAGTGGGTGGCGCTGGAAGAGAACGGCGTGAAATTCGAAGCCCCGGTGATCCAGGGCCAGAAAACCGGCTGGTTCTACGACCACCGCATGAACCGCGCCCGCCTGGCCCCGTATGCCAAAGGCAAGCGCGTGCTCGACCTGTACAGCTACATCGGCGGCTGGGGCGTGCAAGCTGCAGCCTTTGGCGCCAGTGAAGTGTTCTGCGTCGACGCTTCGGCCTTCGCCCTCGACGGCGTAGAGCGCAACGCCGCGCTGAACGGCTTTGCCGAGAAGATGACCTGCATCGAAGGCGACGTCTTTGAAGCGTTGAAAGAACTGAAAGCCAGCGAAGAGCGCTTCGACGTGATCGTCGCCGATCCACCGGCCTTCATCAAACGCAAAAAAGACATGAAGAATGGCGAAGGCGCCTACCGCCGCCTCAACGAGCAAGCCATGCGCCTGCTCAGCAAGGACGGCATCCTGGTCAGCGCTTCGTGCTCGATGCACCTGCCGGAAGACGATCTGCAAAACATCCTGCTGACCAGCGCCCGTCACCTGGATCGCAATATCCAGATGCTCGAACGCGGCGGCCAGGGCCCGGACCACCCGGTGCATCCGGCGATTGTCGAGACGCGGTATATCAAGAGCATTACTTGTCGCTTGCTGCCTAATAGCTGACAGCGGGATGCTCCCCGTAGGAACAGTCAACGACTGATCCTACGGGCCTTTCAGCTGTTTCCCACTGCCATTTCCATTGACTTCCCTTGCCGTCACACCGACTCTCCTCCCCCCAGCAAGGAAGGATAGAGCGGTCCGGTTGATGCCTATTAGTACAGCCACACCAAACAAGTCATATTTCATCGTACTGTTGATGACCATGACCCTGCTCGCAGTCTTCCCCCTCGACGTAGTCCTGCCATCCTTTCCCGCCCTCTCCAATCACTTTGGCCACACGCCTTCAGAAATCGCCCAGTCCGTCAGTATTTTTGCCATTGGCCTGGCCGTCTCGTTACTGCTGATAGGCCCGTTGTCTGACATGTTCGGCCGCAAAAAACTGCTGCTGGCAGGTATTGCCTTATCGGCGGTGGGTGCAGCCGGTTGTTTGCTGGCCCCGGATTTCAATTGGTTTATCGGCTTTCGCGTGGTTCAGGCCGTAGGGTGCGGGGCGTTTGCCCTGTCGCAGGCGCTTATCCAGGACTTGTTTACAGGACGGGAGCTGCAGCGGATTCGAATCTGGATGACCACCGCCGGCGGAGTGTTCATCTCAAGCTCGCCACTGATGGGCACCTGGCTGCAAATTTATGGCGGATGGCAGGCGAGTTTTTACGTGTTTATCGTGTTAGCCACAGTGGTGTGGCTCTGGTCCGCACGCCTGCTGCACGACTCGCGCAGCAGCCATCGCCCCTCACCGCTACAGTTCTTCAACGGCTATTGGCTGCTGTTTTCCGACCTCCGTTTCGTCAGCTATTGGTTGATTTCCGCCCTGGCCTTTGCCTGCCATTTCTCGTTTATCGTGATGTCGCCCCTGATCTTCATGGAGCGCTTGAACCTGTCGACGTATCAATTCGCCTGGGCATTGCTGCTATATGGCGCGGCCTACGTCTGCGGCGGAGTGATTGCCAGTATCCTGCATCGCAAAATGGACGCCGACCGGCAAATCAACACTGGCCTGTTGCTGATCACTGTTTCAGGTCTGGTCATGCTCTGGCTGGCCTGGCAGTTCGGCCTGTCGGCCGCCACGGTGCTGATCCCGATGTTGATCTGCACAGCCGGCACCACCATCTGTCGACCCATCGCCAACTCCAAGGCCATGAGCCTCTACCCGCAACTGGCTGGCACGGCGACCTCTGCCGGTAGCTTGCTGATTTTCATGTGCGGCGGCCTGATCAGCCTGGTGATCAACCTGGCCACCGCCAACCTGACCACCGCGCTAGCCCTGTGCTTTCTAACCCTGAGTGCCGCCGGGCTCGCCCTGAATGCGCTGATCAAGCAGCGCCCACATGTCCTGTAGCGGCTATCTTCAAGGTTACGGCCATTCCCTCCAGCCGCCAGCGGTGTAGAATCGGCCCTATTCATCGCCAGTCATCCCCCGGCGGGTTTATGAGCTCGAGGCCCAAGCAAGCGGCGATCCCGCGATGCGAGTGGCAACTTCCGGACACACGGCCATTTTTCGGGTGTTCCAGTCGTCAATTAGAAGCTCACTCCCCTTTGCACCTGATTAATAAGTGATTAGCCGCCCGGAGTGCTCCATGCCAGATTACCGCTCGAAAACATCCACCCACGGCCGCAACATGGCCGGCGCCCGCGCACTGTGGCGTGCCACGGGGATGAAGGATGACGACTTCAAGAAGCCGATCATCGCGATTGCCAACTCCTTTACCCAGTTCGTACCGGGCCATGTCCACCTCAAGGACCTCGGCCAACTGGTCGCCCGCGAGATCGAACGGGCCGGCGGCGTGGCCAAGGAATTCAACACCATTGCCGTGGACGACGGCATCGCCATGGGCCATGACGGCATGCTGTATTCCCTGCCGAGCCGCGAGATCATCGCCGACTCCGTGGAGTACATGGTCAACGCCCACTGCGCCGACGCCATCGTGTGCATCTCCAACTGCGACAAGATCACCCCCGGCATGTTGATGGCTGCCTTGCGCCTGAACATCCCGGTGATCTTCGTCTCCGGCGGCCCGATGGAAGCCGGCAAGACCAAGCTCGCGTCCCACGGACTCGACCTGGTCGACGCCATGGTGATCGCCGCCGATTCCAGCGCTTCTGACGAGAAGGTCGCGGAATACGAGCGCAGCGCCTGCCCGACCTGCGGTTCGTGCTCCGGCATGTTCACCGCCAACTCGATGAACTGCCTGGTAGAAGCCTTAGGTCTCGCCTTGCCGGGTAACGGTTCCACACTGGCCACCCACAGCGACCGCGAGCAACTGTTCCTGCAGGCCGGCCGCACCATCGTCGAGCTGTGCAAACGCTATTACACCGAGAACGATGAGTCGGTGCTGCCGCGCAACATCGCCAACTTCAAGGCGTTCGAGAACGCCATGACCCTGGACATCGCCATGGGCGGTTCCACCAATACCATCCTGCACTTGCTGGCCGCCGCCCAGGAAGCCGAGATCGACTTCGACCTGCGCGATATCGACCGCCTGTCCCGCCATGTGCCGCAACTGTGCAAGGTCGCGCCGAACATCCAGAAGTACCACATGGAAGACGTGCACCGCGCCGGCGGGATCTTCTCGATCCTCGGTTCCCTGGCCCGTGGCGGCCTGCTGCACACTGACCTGCCGACCGTGCACAGCAAGTCGATCGCCGAAGGCATCGCCAAATGGGACATCACCCAGACTGACGACGAAGCCGTGCACACCTTCTTCAAGGCCGGCCCGGCCGGCATCCCGACCCAGACCGCATTCAGCCAGTCGACCCGTTGGGACACTCTGGACGCCGACCGTGAAAACGGCTGTATCCGCAGTGTCGAGCACGCCTACTCCCAGGAAGGCGGCCTGGCCGTGCTGTACGGCAACATTGCCCTCGACGGCTGCGTAGTGAAAACCGCGGGTGTGGATGAGTCCATCCACGTCTTCGAAGGCCGCGCCAAGATCTACGAAAGCCAGGACAGCTCGGTACGCGGCATCCTCGCTGACGAAGTCAAGGAAGGCGACATCGTAATCATCCGCTACGAAGGCCCCAAAGGCGGCCCGGGTATGCAGGAGATGCTCTACCCCACGTCCTACCTGAAATCCAAAGGTCTGGGCAAAGCCTGCGCGCTGCTGACCGACGGGCGTTTCTCTGGCGGCACCTCGGGCCTGTCCATCGGCCACGCTTCCCCGGAAGCCGCTGCCGGTGGCGCGATTGGCCTGGTGCAGGATGGTGACAAGGTGCTGATCGACATTCCGAACCGCTCGATCAACCTGTTGATCAGCGATGAAGAACTGGCGGCACGCCGGGTTGAGCAGGACAAAAAGGGTTGGAAGCCGGTAGAAAAACGCCCGCGGAAAGTCACTACTGCGTTGAAGGCTTACGCATTGTTGGCCACCAGTGCCGACAAGGGTGCTGTACGTAACAAGGCAATGCTCGACGGCCTGTAAGCCCCGCGCATCAAAATGCCCCGCCAGATGCGGGGCATTTTTTTGCCTGGAGATAACCCTAGGAACAATGAAAGTCAAAATGTGGGAGGGGGCTTGCCCCGATGACGGTATTTCAGTTAGTCAATTTGTAGCTGACTCACCGCTATCGGGGGCAAGCCCCCTCCCACATTTTTGACCGCATTCAGTCTGTTATTGAATGTCCTCGGGCTTAACGATCACCCAGTTCTTGTCCGCAGTCACCGGCAGCCCTTCCTTGGCCTGCGCCGCCGCGTGCTTGGCGATCATGCCGTTAAGCTGGGTCATGTATTTGTCTTTACGGTTGATCCACAAATGGATGCCACCCTTGGCCACATCCACATCGTGGAACAGCATGTAACCATCGCTGGTCGGGGTATCACCGCCGACGATCACCGGCTTTTTCCACTCGTCGATATAGGTGAGAATCGCCGCGTGCTTGCCGGCCATCCAGGTCGCCGGGGTCCACAGGTAGGGCGTCAGCTCCAGGCCGAGGTTGGCCTTCTCGTCATATTTGCCCGCGGTGATCTGCTTGCGTGCGGTGGTCAACTCGCCGGTCTTGCGGTCCTTGAGCATCGTGGTCACGCCGATGACGTTCTCGGGCTTTACGTTGTAGCCGTACTTCGGATCGGCCGCGACCATGCGCACCAGTTCCTCGGACGCGGCGGTCATCACATACACCTCGATGCCGTTTTCCATCAGTTTGTTGTACAACTCGGCCTGGCCAGTGAAGACTTTCGGCGGCTGTATCTCGGTTTTTTTCACCACGTCGCCTTCAAAATAGCTGACGGGTACGGGCTTGCCGGAGGCCATCAGCTCGTCGACCTGCACCTTGAGTTCCTTGAGGGTGAAGCCGGAAAAAATCTGCGCAACCCAGGGGTAGCAGACCATGTCGTCGACTTCGCACAGGCGGTAGTAGTAGCTGAACAGACTTTCCTTATGGTCGGCGGTGTCTTTGAAGGGGATAAGCTTGAGCGATGGGTCCATGGTTTCGCGGGTGATCAGGCCCTTGTTTTCCATGTACGGCAGCAGCGACTCTTCAAGGTCGTAGCGGTAGCTGGTGTTGTCCATGTCGAACACCGCATAGTTACCCTTGTTGGCGTTGGCGGCGATCATTTCGTTGAGTTGCTTGGCGGCCGGTGCCGGCCAATGTTTCAACTCGGTGGCGGCAAACGCCTGGCTGGCGAGTCCGAGGCAAAAGGCTGCGGATAAGAGTAGTTTCGGCGCGAGCTTCATAGGCGTTGTCTCCCTCAAGTGAAAGACATCGACGCTAACAAATCGGTATGACAGTTAGCGTCCGGGCACGACCGCTGACGTCGTGATTGCGCCAAGGGCATACGCCTGAGCGCCAAGCGCTTATTCCAAAAACGACAGTCACCATTCCATATTGGTATTAAATCAATATATTTCAAGCTGTTAGGCTTGCCGGTTCGCAATCGCAGGCTGACGCGATTGGCTGCCTTCTCAACGGAGCTTCAATGAATCTGCCCCTGATTCTCAATTTATTGGTGTTCGTGGCCCTCTTGCTGGGCCTGGCACAAACCCGTCGGACTAACTGGAGCCTGGCCAAGAAGGTCCTGTTCGCTTTGGTTCTGGGCGTGCTGTTCGGTGCGGCCTTGCACACCATCTATGGCGACGGCAATCCAGTGCTCAAAGCCTCCATCGGCTGGTTTGATCTGGTCGGCAATGGGTATGTGCAGTTGCTGCAAATGATCGTGATCCCGCTGGTGTTCGCTTCGATCCTCAGTGCCGTGGCGCGCCTGCATAACGCCTCGTCCCTGGGCAAGATCAGCTTCCTGACCATCGGCACGCTGTTGTTTACCACGGCCATCGCGGCGCTGATCGGCATCGGCCTGACCAACCTGTTCGGCCTCACCGCCGAGGGCCTGGTGGCCGGCACCCAGGAAATGGCGCGCCTGCAAGTGATCCAGAGTGATTACGCAGGCAAGGTCGCCGACCTGAATATCCCGCAGTTGCTGCTGTCGTTCGTGCCGGCCAACCCGTTCGCCGACCTGGCCCGGGCCAAGCCGACGTCGATCATCAGCGTGGTGATTTTTGCCGCGTTCCTCGGGGTAGCCGCGCTGCAACTGCTCAAGGATGATGTGGAAAAGGGCCAGAAGGTCATCAACGCCATCGACACCCTGCAAGCCTGGGTGATGCGCCTGGTGCGCCTGGTGATGAAGCTGACCCCGTACGGCGTGTTGGCGCTGATGACCAAGGTGGTCGCCGGTTCCAACCTGCAAGACATCATCAAGCTGGGCAGTTTCGTGGTGGTGTCGTACCTGGCCTTGGGCCTGATGTTTGTGGTGCACGGCCTGCTGCTGTCGTTGGCCGGGATCAACCCGCTGCGCTTTTTCCGCAAGGTGTGGCCGGTACTGACCTTTGCCTTCACCAGCCGCTCCAGCGCCGCCTCGATCCCCTTGAGTATTGAAGCGCAGACCCGCCGCCTGGGTATCCCCCAGTCGATCGCCGGTTTCGCCGCTTCGTTTGGCGCGACCATCGGCCAGAACGGTTGCGCCGGTCTTTACCCGGCGATGTTGGCGGTGATGGTCGCACCGACCGTAGGCATCAACCCGTTGGATCCGCTGTGGATCGCGACGCTGGTGGCGATTGTGACCTTGAGTTCGGCGGGCGTCGCCGGTGTGGGCGGTGGTGCGACCTTTGCCGCGCTGATCGTACTGCCGGCCATGGGCTTGCCGGTGTCACTGGTGGCGCTGCTGATTTCGGTGGAACCACTGATCGACATGGGCCGTACAGCGTTGAACGTGAATGGTTCGATGACGGCGGGGGCGATTACCAGCCAGATCATGGGGCAGACGGATAAAGCGTTGCTGGATGCCGATGAGCATGCCGAGTTAGCGCAGGTCTGATAGACCGCTATCGCAGGCAAGCCAGCTCCCACATTTGAATGTATTCACACATCAAAATGTGGGAGCTGGCTTGCCTGCGATGCTTTAGGCTTTTTCCCACACTTCGAAGTTGTAGGCCGGTTTATCACCTTCGGCCGGATTCTCGACATTCGACACCAGCTTCCACTGGTTCCTATCAAACTCTGGAAACCACGCATCCCCTTCCGGGCTCAGCGCCACCCGCGTCAGGTACAGGCGATCGGCCTGCTGCAGTCCCTGCGCATACAACTGCGCACCGCCGATCAACATCAACTCGTCCACGCCTTGGGCCTTGGCCCACTCCTCGGCACGCTCCACCGCCGCTTCCAATGACGGAAAAACTTGCGCACCTTCAAGCGTCAGATCGGTCTGACGGCTGACCACTATGTTCAAGCGCCCTGGCAGCGGTCGACCCAAGGAATCCCAGGTCTTGCGCCCCATGATGATCGGCTTGCCGAGCGTGGTGGCCTTGAAATACTTGAAATCCCCCGGCAAATGCCAGGGCATGCTGTTGTCGACGCCGATCACGCGGTTTTCACCGAGGGCTGCGATCAGGCTTAAAGGGAGAGTTTTTTTCATGGCGACGAGAATACCAGAGCCGCGAGTCAGCGGTTATGCTCCACCTTCACTGAAACAACAGGATGGCGCGTGACTGCACTGACTCCTCTGCACACACTCTGGCTGACAGAAGCCGTGCGCCTGCGTGAAGAACACGCCGGCCCCCTGGAAGACCTGGAAGCCAACCGCCTGGCCCGCACGGCCGGGGGCGACCTGTCGACGCGTATTACCCAACGCGCCTTGCACCTGGCCGAGCGCGATGGCCTGACCGGTGCCCTCACGCGCTGGCTGCAAGGCGCGCGCCTGGCGCTGATCTTACTGGCGGTCGTGGCCGTGATCAGTGGCGCCGGCCTGGCATTCGCTGCGCTGGGCAATGGCCTGACGCCGGTGAACGTGTTCTGGGCCCTGGGCAGCCTGCTCGGGTTGAACCTGATCCTGCTGGTCAGTTGGGCCCTGGGGCTGCTGTTTGCTGGCGAACACAGCGCCAGCCTTGGGCGCCTGTGGTTATGGCTCAGCGAGAAACTGGCGCGTGACGCCAAAGCCGCACAATTGGCGCCAGCGTTGCTGCTGTTGTTGCAACGGCAAAAACTCAATCGCTGGGCGGTGGGTGTGTTGGTCAACAGCCTGTGGCTGCTGGCGTTGCTCAGCGCCATGGTGATCCTGCTGACCCTGCTCGCCACCCGTCGCTACGGTTTTGTGTGGGAAACCACCATTCTCGGCGCCGACACGTTTGTCGCCGTGACCCAGGCCCTCGGCAGCCTGCCCGCTTTGCTGGGTTTCAATGTGCCAACCGTCGACATGATCCGCGCCAGCGGCGATTCAGCCCTGAATATCGAAAGCGCCCGCCAAGCCTGGGCGGCCTGGTTGGTAGGCGTGTTACTGGTCTACGGCCTGCTGCCCCGACTGATCCTCGCCCTGTTCTGCCTGTGGCGCTGGAAAATCGGGCATGCGGCGTTGCGCCTGGACCTCAACCTGCAAGGCTACGCCCAACTGCGCGAACGCCTGATGCCCAGCAGCGAACGGCTTGGGGTCAACGATGCCGCGCCCGAACAGCTGCACCACGTCAGCGGCGGCGTCAGCGAGATGGACAGCGACGGCGCCTTGCTGGTGGCCATCGAACTCGACGATCACCACCCGTGGCCACCCAAACTGCCCAGCAACGTTAAAAACGCCGGCATCCTCGACAGCCGTGAATCGCGGAACAAGCTGCTGGAACAACTCAGCCGTTTCCCGCCCGCACGTCTGGTCATCGTCTGCGACCCGCGCCGCTCGCCGGACCGTGGCAGCCTGGCGTTGATCGCCGAACTGGCGCGCAGCGCCACCGCCACCCGTGTATGGCTGCTGCAAGCGCCGCCCGGCCAGGCGCTGGACGCCGAACGCCTGGGTGACTGGCACACCGCACTGCAACAACTTGAGCTGCCGTTTGCCGATTGCGCACCGCTGAACTGGCTGGAGACCGGGCATGACTAAACCGCTGAAACTCGCCGTGGTCGGCCACACCAATGTCGGCAAGACCTCACTGCTGCGCACCCTCACCCGTGACGTGGGCTTCGGCGAAGTCTCCCATCGCCCCAGCACCACGCGGCATGTCGAAGGCGCGCGCTTGTCGGTGGATGGCGAAGCCTTGCTGGAGCTGTACGACACGCCCGGCCTGGAAGACGCCATCGCCCTGCTCGACTATCTGGAGCGCCTGGATCGCCCCGGTGAACGCCTGGACGGTCCCGCTCGCCTGGCGCGTTTTCTGGAGGGCAGCGAAGCGCGCCAGCGTTTCGAACAGGAAGCCAAGGTGTTACGCCAATTGCTGGCCTCGGACGCCGGCCTGTATGTGATCGACGCCCGCGAGCCGGTGCTGGCCAAGTACCGCGATGAGCTGCAAGTGCTGGCCAGTTGCGGCAAACCCTTGTTGCCGGTGCTCAACTTCGTCACCAGCAGCGACCAGCGCGAGCCGGACTGGCGCGAAGCCCTGGCCCGCCTCGGCCTGCACGCGCTGGTGCGCTTCGACAGCGTGGCGCCGCCGGAAGACGGTGAACGTCGCCTGTATGAAAGCCTGGCCCTGCTGCTGGAAAACTCCCGCCCGCAGTTGGAACGCCTGATCCTCGATCAAGAGGCCCAACGCCAGGCCCGCCAGCAAAGCGCCGCACGCTTGATCGCCGAACTGCTGATCGACTGCGCGGCCTGCCGTCGCAGCGTCGTCACCGAAGATGAACAGCAAGCCATCGGCGATCTGCGCAAAGCGGTGCGCCAACGGGAACAAAAGTGTGTTGAAGCCCTGCTCAAACTGTTCGGCTTTCGCCCACAGGATGCCGCCGCCAGCGACCTGCCATTGCTCGACGGTCGCTGGGGCGATGACTTGTTCAACCCCGAAACCCTCAAGCAACTTGGCGTGCGGGTCGGTGGCGGAATCGCCGCCGGTGCCGCTGCCGGTGCGGGCGTGGATCTCTTGGTCGGCGGCCTGACCCTTGGCGCTGCGGCCCTGGCCGGCGCTATCGCCGGTGGCGCCCTGCAAACCGCACGCAGCTACGGCAGCCGCCTGCTCGGCAAGATCAAAGGCCAACGCGAGCTGACCGTCGACGACAGCGTGCTGCGCCTGCTTGCCTTGCGCCAACGTCAGTTGCTCAAGGCCCTTAGTCTGCGCGGGCATGCGGCGATGCATAGCATCAAGGTCGACACGCCCCAGGACAAAACCTGGCGCGAGGGCAAGCTGCCCGACGCGCTGCACAAGGCCCGCGCCTATCCGCAATGGTCATCCCTCAACCCCCACGCCAAGCTGAGCCAGGCCGAGCGTCAGGAACAGGTCGAAACATTGGCTGAACAGCTCAACGAAGCGTGACGCGCTTAAAGCGCTCACCAATTCAACCCCAGGAACGCCTTGCATAGCGAGCGAACCAGTTCTTTATCAGCGTTTTCAGCTACCCCGTTGCGGTCGATATCACTATTGGTGGTAGCGGTTTCCAACACGCTGTCGCTGTCGACGTCATAGTCCATGGTTCTGGAGACCAGTAATGTTTTCCCCTCGGACACCTTGCTCTCACGGAACTCCAGCCTCACCGAATCCGGCCGTCCCGCGTCGCTGAAATCATCCACATAGATGACGAGCGCACACTGCCAATGGCTTGCCGGGTTAAACCAATTGAGTTTCACGAAGCTGTCGGCGAAAGTCGCGATCCGGCGCTTATCCAGGTCCAGCGAACCGGGTTTACTATGCCCTCCCCATTTTGCATTCGAGGTCATTTCCTGTCCGACGATATCGTGGATCAGCTCATCGGGACGACCCGGCCGTTGCTGATAGAAATGCAAAATGACCGTATCGGCATGACCGTTGCCTTGCAGGTCTTGGGCGATGGCTTTCAAATAGTGCATCAGTGTTGCTCTCTTAATGGGTGAAGCAAGCACCTTAGTGAGGTAACAACAAGGGCTCCAGGCGGCGTATCGGCTTATTGTGTAAGGCCCATCTTCGCTGCCAGTAGCCTCGCCGCCTTGGCCTTGAGTACATCAAGGTCGAGCACCGGGCTCATCACGTCTCTCCCCACAAGGTACTGATATTTCGCTCGGCCATCGCCGGCCCCACGCTCATGCCCACGCCGGTGTGCATCAACGCAGCGCTGACACCGGGTGCTGCCTGCACAAACGAGAACGGCCCGGGCCCGCGAGCGCCGTAGACGCCTTGCCAGCGTTCGACCACCTGGATTTTGCAGCCCAGGGTCTGTTCGGCCAGCTCGATCATCCAGTCATCTACCCGCTCGGCATTGAAGGGCGACGGGTCGCTGTCGTAATGGTGGGAGTCGCCAATGATCAGTTCGCCATGGGGTGTAGGGCTGATCAACAGGTGAATGCCGTGCTCCTGCAGGTACGGTGTTTCGCGCAGGATCTGCGCCTGCACTGCGGCAGCCTCCGGCAGGTCGGCGAAGGCGCCGTAGTGCACGCAGCTCAGGCCGGTGAGCAGGGCGTGTTGCAGGTTCAGGTTGACCGCCGGCCGGGCGCGCAGCATTTGCAGGCGGCAGGTTTGCGGGTTGAGCGGGGCGATGGATTCGGCCAACAGGGTCTGATAGTCGTGGCCGGAGCAGACGATGATCTGCTCGCCGCGAAAGCTGCCGGCCGTGCTGTGCAATTGGCCCGGTTCGACGTCGCGCACCAGAGTGGAAAAGTGAAACTCCACCTTCAACGCCTGACTCAGGTACTGGATCAGCGCCGGGATCGCCTCGCGGGAATACAGTTGCTGGTCGTCTTTGCCATGCAACGCGGCGCGGTGATGGCGGAACTGGCCGGCGTACAGATCCTTCATCGCAGCGCCTTGCAGCAGCTCCACGTTATAGCCGTGTTCCTGCGCACGAGCGCTGCAGAAGGCTTCCAACAGATGCTCTTCGGCTTCGGTGCGGGCGAACAGATATGAACCGTTGCGTTTGAGCTGCAGACCAGCCAACTGCGCCCACTGTGCCCAGATATCACGGCTTTCCCGCGCCAGGTCGAGCATCTGGCCCGGCGGTTGACCGGTGACCAGCGCCTGACCGAAGTTGCGCACCGAGGCGCCCAATGGCGTGGCGCTGCGCTCGAACACCTTGACCTTGAGGCCGCGTTTGGCGGCGGCATAAGCGTGGGACAGGCCGAGAATGCCGGCGCCGATGATCAGCAGGTCGCTGTGGTGTGTCATGGAATGATGTCCTGAATTCGAAGCCGCTATCGCAGGCAAGCCAGCTCCCACATTTTGATGTGTGAATACCTTCAAATGTGGGAGCTGGCTTGCCTGCGAAGGGGCCATAAGCCCTAACGAAAACCTTACTGACCCGCCACCTTCTCCGACTTACCGTCATAGCGCTTGCGCCATTCAGTCAGGATGCTGTCGCGGTTTTTCGAGGCCCAGGCAAAGTCGTTCTTGATCAGGCGCTGCTCGTAGTCGGCCGGCAATTCGGTCTGCGGCTTGGCGATACCCGGCTGGGCGAGGATGGCGAAGTTAGCCTTGTACAGCTCCATCGCCGCTGGGCTGGCGGAAAAGTCAGCGAGTTTTTTTGCCGCATCGGCGTGTGCACTGCCCTTGACTACGGCGGTGGCTTCGATCTCCCAGCCCAGGCCCTCTTTCGGCAGGATGATGTCCAGCGGCGCACCCTGGCGTTTGAGCTGAACCGCCGGGTATTCAAAGGAAATACCAATCGGGAACTCACCGGACGCCGCCAACTTGCACGGCTTGGAGCCGGAGTGAACGTACTGGCCGATGTTCTGGTGCAGGTCGTCCATGTACTGCCAGCCCTGCTTCTCGCCGAAGGTCTGCAACCAGGCACTGACATCCAGAAAGCCCGTGCCGGACGATGCCGGGTTAGGCATCACGATCTTGCCCTTGTATTCAGGCTTGGTCAGGTCCTGCCAGCTCACCGGTTTGGTCAGGCCCAGCTTTTCGGCTTCGATGGTGTTGAAGCAGATGGTCGCGGCCCACACGTCCATGCCGACCCAGGCGGGCGGGTTGGCGGCGTCGCGGTAGTGCTGGCCGATCTTGTCCAGGTCCTTGGGCGCGTAGTTGTCCAGCATCCCCTGCTGGTCGAGGATCGCCAGGCTGGAGGCGGCCAAGCCCCACACCACGTCAGCTTGCGGGCGGTCTTTTTCAGCCAGCAGCTTGGCGGTGATAATGCCGGTGGAATCGCGTACCCACTTGATCTCGATGTCGGGGTTGGCCTGCTCGAAGGCTTTTTTGTAGGTCTTCAATTGCTCGGCTTCGAGGGCCGTGTACACGGTCAACTCGGTCTTGGCGAAGGCATTCAGGCTGAATGCCGTGAGTACCGCAGCGACCAGCGCCAGGGGCTTGAACATGGAGCACCTCCTTCAGGGATGTTTTATTGGCCGGGCGCGGTCTGGCGCCAGGCTTGGGAGCGACGCAGCGCACCACGTGAGGCCCACGCCAGCAACAGCGAGACGCCGACTGAGGTGAACAGGATCAGGGTCGACATGGCCGCCGCGCCGCCCACGTTGCCGGCGTCGTCCATGTTCAGCACGGCGACGGCGGCGAGGATGGTGTCGGGGCTGTAGAGAAAGATCGCGGCGGACACGGTGGTCATCGCCGACACAAACAGGTAGCGCAGGATATCCAGCAGCGCCGGCAGGCAGATCGGCACCGTGACGCGCCAATAGTGGCGGTACAACGGCGCCTTGAGCGACAACGCCGCCGCTTCGAACTCGGCGTCCAGCTGGCGCAGGGCGGTGGTCGCGGTCATCTGCGCGGTGGTCAGGTAGTGCGCAATGGTGCACACCACCAGCAACGCCATGCTCCCGTAGAACACGTGCAGCGGGTTGCCGTTGAGGTTGAAAAAGAACACGTAGCCCAAGCCGAGCACCAGCCCCGGCACCGCCATCGGTACGAAGCTGAGCATGCGCAGCGCCAGGTTCAGGCCCTTCTGGCCCTTGGTCTTCTCCATCAGGTAGGCACCGGTGAAGATCAACACACTGCCGATCAACGCCGTGCACAGCGCCATGGTCAGGCTGTTGCGGTAGGCCAGCCAGCCGCCGCCGGCGGTGTCTTCGAACTGGTAGTGGTTGAGCGATAGCGACAGGTTGTACGGCCAGAACTTCACCAGCGACGAATACACCGCCATGCCGAACACCAGCAGCAACACCGCGCAAATCAGCAACACGATGGCCAGGTAGCAACCGTCGCGCAGCCGCGATGGCGCGGGCAGAAACACCTGGGCGCGACCGCTCATCGAGTCGCCATGCCGACGGCGCAACCAGGCATCCACGCCGAAGCTGAACAGTGCCGGCAGCAGCAACACCATGCCGATCAACGCGCCGCGCCCGAACTGTTGCTGACCGACCACCGCCTTGTAGGCTTCCAGCGCCAACACCTGGTAATCACCGCCCACCACCACCGGCACACCGAAGTCGGTGATGGTCAGGGTAAACACCAGGCAGAACGCGGCGAACACCGCCTGGCGCGTGGCCGGCCAGGTGATGCTGCGAAACGCCCGGGCCGGGCTGGCGCCCATGCTCGACGCCGCATCGAACAAGCGTGCATCCGCCAGGGACAGCGCCGAGAGCAAGATCATCAAGGCATGGGGAAAGGTGTAGATCACTTCACCGAGCACAATGCCCCAGAAGCCGTAGATATTGTCCGAGAGCAAACCGCGCAACATGCCCTGGTTGCCGAACAGATAGACCAGGGCAATGCCCGGCAGCATCGACGGCGCCATCAAGGGCAGCAATGACAAACCGCGCCAGACGGTCTTGCCGGGAATCAACGTGCGTTGCAGGGCGTAGGCAAACAGGTAAGCCAGCGGTACGACGATGGCCGCCACACTGAGGGAAACTTTCAGGCTATTTCCCAGCAACCAGTGGAAGTTGGCGCTGGTCAACAGTTCCCGCGCTGCCACCAGGCCACCGCCCTGCCCGGCTTCGCTGCTGAAGCCGCGCCAGAAGATCGCCAGCAACGGCAGCAGGACCGCCACCACCAACAGGCCGAGCCAGAGCCATTTGCCGCCGACCACAAAGAGACGGTCGCCCCACTCGGCGCGGGACACCTGACGCGGTACCGGCAATGTCATGACGGCGGCCATCTCAGGCAAACACCTGCAGGCTGCGCGGCGGCAAGGCCACCCAGATGTCCTGGGCACCCAGGCGCGGCATGGCTTCGGGTGCCAGTTCGGCCAGCAACGGATGGCCCGGCAACTGTTCCAGCTCAAAGCTCATGCGGCAGCGGTTGCCGAGGAAGGTAATTTCGCGAACCTTGGCCGGGAACAGGTTCTCTTCATGCACCGTCGGGTTGACGCTGATCGCTTCCGGGCGACAGAACAGGCGGCCGGACCGGGCCACACCCGCATCGTCGGCCAGGCGCATATTCATTCCGCCGACCTGGGCATGGCTGGCGCTGCTACGGCTGAACGGCAACCAGTTGCCCTGGCCGACAAACTCGGCCACGAACGGCGTGGCCGGGCGGTCGTAGATCTCCTGGGGCGTGGCGTACTGCTCAACCTTACCGTTATTCATCACGGCAATGCGGTCGGCCATCAACATGGCTTCGTCCTGGTTGTGGGTCACCATCAAGGTGGTAATACCCAGGCGCCGCTGCAATTGGCGCAGCTCGGTGCACAAATGCTCGCGCACACGGGCGTCGAGGGCCGACATCGGTTCATCCAGCAGTAATAACGAAGGGGCCGGCGCCAATGCACGGGCCAGAGCGACGCGCTGCTGCTGGCCGCCGGAGAGTTGGCCGGGGTATTTCTTTTCGCTGCCGACCAAACCGACCAGTTCAAGCATCTGCCCGACGCGCTTGCGCACTTCATCGCGGCCGCTGCCTGTGAGGCCGTAGCCGATGTTTGCTTCAACCGTGAGATTGGGGAACAGCGCGTAGGACTGAAACAGGATGCCGTAGTCTCGCGCCTGGGGCGGCAGCAGGGAAACGTCCCGCTCGCCCAGGTAAAGCTCACCGCTGTCCTGACGCTCCAGGCCGGCGATGCAGCGCAACAACGTGGTCTTGCCGCAACCGGACGGGCCCAGCAGGCACACCAGCTCGCCGGCGGCGACGTCCAGGGACACGTTGTCCAGCGCGGTGAAAGCGCCAAAGCGTTTCTGGATCCCGCGCACCTTCATGGGCGCGCCGGGTTGGGTCAGGGCTGTGTTCATGCAAGGCACCTCATCGAACGGATGAAGGCCATGCTAGGGAGGCAATGCGTAGTTGGTGTGGCAGAAAGGCAAAACGGGGTGATAGTGGTATTGGTGGATTTGTGTAGGACTCATGGAGCTGAGTTGCCTGGCCTACCGCAATCGGGAGCAAGCCCCCTCCCACAGTGACCGGGTTCCAACATGAGAATGCGGTCAAAATGTGGGTGGGGGCTTGCTCCCGATTGGCCCTCAAGCCAGCCGCAGAACTTAAATTGGCGACATTTCCTGAGCCAGGCCAAGGAATGCCGCCGGCAGCCGTGCACCTTTACGCTCTTTGAGGCAATACAGATACTCCGGAATCTGCGGCGCATTCTCGATGGTCAGCACACGCAATTGCGGATCATGGGGCACTTCCTGGCGAGCAATGATGCTGATGCCGATATTGCGCAGCACCGCCTCGCGAATCGACTCACGGCTGCCAATCTCCAGCAACGGCCCATACCCTACGCCGCCGCTCTTCAAAAGCTCTTCGGTCAGCCTGCGGGTGGTGGAGCCGGCTTCACGCATCAACAGCGTATGCCCGGCCAGCGCGCTCAACGACACATGCTCAAGCTTGGCCAACGGGTGATTGCGATGTACCGCCAGCACCAGCGGGTCGGTGCCCAGCACGCGGCGGATCAGGCGCGGGTCGTCCAGCAATTGCGAAGAGGCCGCAACGTCGACGCGGTAATCATCCAACGCTTCGAGCACCTGCTGGGAGTTGCCGATTTCCACCGACACTTCCACGTGCGGCAGGCGTTCACGAAAGGCTTTGACCAGGTCGAGAATGTAATACGGCGCCGTCGCGGCAATCCGCAGCGCGCCCTGGACCTGACCATTGTTGCGCAGGAAAAACTCGATATCCGCTTCCTGCTGCAACAGCGTCTTGACCATCGGCAACAGCCGCGCACCTTCGTCGCTGACCGTCAGGCGACGGCCGCCGCGATAGAACAGCTCAACGCCGTATTGGCTTTCCAGGTTGCGAATCTGGGTGGTCACCGTGGGCTGGCTCAGGCCGAGTTTTTTCGCCGCCTGGGTGATACTGCCCAGGCGGGCGACCATGAAAAACGCCTTTAACTCAGCACTCAGCACACCACCCTCTCATCCTCTATTTGCGCAACAGGCGCAGGCCATTGAACACCACCAGCAAACTCACGCCCATGTCGGCGAAGACCGCCATCCACATGGTCGCCATGCCCATGAAGGTCACGGCCAGGAAAATCGCCTTGATCACCAGCGCCAGGGCGATGTTCTGCTTGAGGATACTCGACGTTTGCCGCGACAGCCGAATGAAAGCCGGAATCTTGCGCAGATCATCATCCATCAGCGCCACGTCGGCAGTCTCGATAGCCGTGTCAGTGCCCGCCGCTGCCATGGCAAAGCCGATCTCGGCCCGCGCCAGGGCTGGAGCATCGTTGATGCCATCGCCGACCATGCCCACCCGATGGCCTTGGCCGTAGAGGGTTTCGATGGCTTGCAGCTTGTCGGTGGGCAACAGGTCACCCTGGGCCTGGTCGATGCCGACTTGGGTCGCAATCGCCTGGGCGGTGTGGGTGTTGTCGCCGGTAAGCATCAGGGTTTTGATGCCCAGGTCGTGAAGTTGCTGGATGGCTTCGCGGCTACTGTCCTTGACCGTGTCGGCCACGGCGAAAAGCGCCAGGGGGCCGGACTTGTCCAGCAGTAGCACGACGGACTTGCCTTGTTTTTCCAGGGCGAAGAGTTTTTCTTCCAGCGCCTCTGAGCACAGGCCGAGGTCTTCCACCAGGCGGTGGTTGCCCAAGTGATAGGTCTGGCCGTTGATGTCGCCGCGCACACCGCGCCCGGCCAGGGCCTCGAAGTTATCCACAACGTGAAGCGCCAGGTTTTTATCCACAGCTGCGTTGGCGATCGCCAGGGACACCGGGTGGTCGGAACGCCCGGCCAAACTGGCGGCCAGGGCCGGGGCGCTGCCTTCAAGATTCGGGAACAGCGGCAGGTAATCGGTTTGCACCGGTTTGCCGTGGGTGATGGTGCCGGTCTTGTCGAGCGCCAGGTAGTCGAGCTTGTAACCGCCCTCCAGGTACACGCCGCCCTTGATCAGGATGCCTTTGCGCGCTGCGGCGGCCAGGCCGCTGACGATGGTCACCGGTGTGGAGATCACCAAGGCACACGGGCATGCCACCACCAGCAGCACGAGGGCGCGATAGATCCAGTCGAACCACACGCCCGCCATGAACAGCGGCGGAATCACCGCCACACCCAGGGCAAACAGGAACACCGCCGGGGTGTAGACCTTGGAAAAACTGTCGACAAAGCGCTGGGTCGGCGCCCGTGCGCCTTGGGCTTGTTCCACGGCGTGGATGATTCGCGCCAGGGTCGAGTTGTTGGCCGCCGCAGTGACTTTGTACTCCAGGGAACCGGCCTGGTTGATGGTGCCGGCGAAGACTTTATCGCCGATGGTCTTTTCAATCGGCAGGCTTTCCCCGGTGATAGGTGCCTGATCGATGGTGGATTGACCGGCAGTGACTTCACCGTCCAGGCCGATACGCTCGCCGGGTTTTACTCGAACGATCGCACCAAGCTCAATGCTTTTGACCTCTTGTTCCATCCATGAACCGTCAGCCTGGCGCACGGTGGCCTGCTCCGGGGTCATCTGCATCAAGCCGCTGATGGCATTGCGCGCCCGGTCCAGGGACTTGGCCTCAATCAACTCGGCCACTGTAAACAGGAACATCACCATCGCCGCTTCCGGCCACTGACCAATCAGGATGGCGCCGGTCACCGCGATGCTCATCAGCGCGTTGATGTTCAGGTTGAGGTTTTTCAGGGCAATCCAGCCCTTTTTGTAGGTGGTCAAGCCGCCGCTGAGGATCGACACCAGCGCCACCAGTGCGATCACCCAAGTCGGTGCCACACCGGTGAAGTGCAGCACTTCGGCACCCAGGGCGCCCACGCCCGACACTGCCAATGGCCACCAATGCTTCTTGGCCGGCGGCGCGGCGGTGGGGCTGCCTTCCTCGATAGGGTCGGCCTGCATACCGATGGACTTGATCGCCGCAATGATCGGCGCCGTGCTCGGCAGGTCATGGGTGACACCGAGGATGCGGTTGATCAGGTTGAATTCCAGTTGCTGCACGCCGGCGAGCTTGCCCAGTTTGTTCTGGATCAGCGTCTGCTCGGTGGGGCAGTCCATGGCTTCGATGCGGAAAGTGCTCAGGCGCGAGCCCGCGGTGGGCGCTTCGCTCAGGGTCACCACGGCAGGCCCGGCAGCGCCGGAACAGCAGGAGCCTGAGTGGCCGTGGCTATCCACCGGCGTGAGTTTTGCCGGGGCGTGATCATGTGGGTGATCGTGACCATGATCGTGCGGGTGGTCATGAGCATGGTCATGATCGTGCTTGTGGTCGTACTTGTGCGGGGTGTGAATGGAGTGGCTCATCAGGTCGCGTCCGTAAAGGTGCCTGTTGCCAAGTAAAGACCCTGTAGCCACTATAGGGTCAAGCACCCATTTGGAGATTGCTGCGATGAAGATCGGCGAACTGGCCAAACTCACCGACTGCCCGGTGGAAACCATCCGTTATTACGAGAAGGAAAGCCTGCTGCCACCGCCTGCGCGCACTGAGGGCAACTACCGGGTCTATACCCAGGCGCACACCGAGCGGCTGATCTTTATTCGCAACTGCCGCAGCCTGGACATGACCCTCGAAGAAATCCGCAGCCTGTTAGGGCTACGCGACAGCCCCCAGGACCAGTGCGAAAGCGTGAATGCGTTGATCGACGAACATATCCACCACGTGAAAGCGCGGATCGACGGATTGTTGGCCTTGCAGGAACAACTGCTGGACCTGCGCCAACGTTGCGGCGGTGGGAACCAGTGCGGGATCTTGCAGCAGTTGGAAGTCAGCGGCGGGATTGCGGCCAGTGAGGCCGAGCCTTCGCATGTGGGCCGAAGCCACGGCCACTAAACTCAAGCGAACACGCAACCCATGTGGGAGCTGGCTTGCCTGCGATAGCGGCGGGCCCGCGACATTGATGTCGCCTGACACTCCGCTATCGCAGGCAAGCCAGCTCCCACAGTTTTTTACCGCGATGGGCCGTTAGATAGCCACGTCGGCCTTGATGCTCGGGTCGGCGTCGTAGCCCACGATCTCGAAGTCTTCGAACTTGTAGTCGTAGATCGAAGCAGGCTTGCGCTTGATCACCAGCTCCGGCAGCTTTTTCGGCGTGCGCGCCAACTGGGTCTGGATCTGTTCCATGTGGTTGCTGTAAGCGTGGGTGTCGCCAGTGGTGACAATGATCTCGTGAGGGATCAGGTCGCATTGCTGGGCCAGCATATGGGTCAGCAACGCCAGCGCGGCGGTGTTATACGGCAGCCCCAGGAATACGTCAGAGCTGCGGATATACAGCTGCATCGACAGATGGCCGTCATGCACGAACGCCTGATACAGCAAGTGGCACGGCGGCAGGGCTTGCTTGCCGTTGCGCGCGTTTTCCTGCGGGCTCTGGGTTTCGTCCGGCAGGTACTCGACGTTCCAGCCGTGGAACAGGATGCGGCGGCTGTTGGGGTTGGTCTTGAGCGTGTGCACCATGTAGTCGATCTGGTTGATCGTGCCGCCGTCCTTGGTAGGCCAGGCGGTCCACTGCTCGCCGTACACCGGGCCCAGGTCACCGTCTTCGGTGGCCCACTCATCCCAGATCTTCACGCCATTTTCGTTGAGCCATTTGATGTTGGTGTTGCCGCTCAACATCCAGATCAGCTCGTTGGCGATGCTTTTGAAGTGCAGTTTCTTGGTGGTCAGCAGCGGGAAGCCGTCGGCCAGGTTATGCCGATACTGACGGGCGAACACGGCCTTGGTGCCGGTGCCGGTGCGGTCGCCCTTGGTCAGGCCATTGGTCACGACGTCGTGCAGCAGTTCGAGATATTGCTTCATTTGAGTACCTGTATCGTTGAAGCCGAGGCGGGCAAACCTCGGCGTTCGAATTTAAAGCGCGGCGTTCTTCAGCGGCTGCGGGCGGTTGTAAGCCCACCACAACATGCCCAGGCCCGCCAGGATCATCGGCAGGCTGAGCACCTGCCCCATGGTCAGCCAGCCCCACGCCAGGTAGCCCAACTGCGCATCCGGCACCCGAACGAACTCGACGATAAAGCGGAAAATCCCGTAGAACAGCGCGAACATGCCCGACACGGCCATGGTAGGGCGTGGCTTGCGCGAGAAGAGGTAAAGAATAAGGAACAGCGCCACACCTTCCAACGCGAACTGATACAGCTGCGACGGGTGGCGCGGCAGTTGCGCCGGGTCGCTGAACGGCGGGAACACCATGGCCCACGGCACGTCGGTTGGCTTGCCCCACAACTCGGCGTTGATAAAGTTGCCAATGCGCCCGGCACCCAGGCCGATCGGCACGAACGGCGCCACAAAATCCATCAACTGGAAGAACGACTTGCCGTTGCGGCGCCCGAACCACCACGCAGCGATCATCACGCCGACAAACCCGCCGTGGAATGCCATGCCGCCCTTCCACACTTCGAAAATCAGCGTCGGGTTGGCGATATACGCAGACAGGTCGTAGAACAGCACATACCCCAGGCGCCCGCCGACGATCACCCCCATCGACATCCAGAACACCATGTCGGAGAGCTTCTCCTTGGTCCAGGTCGGGTCGAAACGGTTCAGGCGCCGGGAAGCCAACAGCCAGGCGCCGCCGATGCCGATCAGGTACATCAACCCGTACCAATGGATTTTCAGCGGACCAATGGCCAGGGCCACCGGGTCGATCTGCGGGTAAGGCAGCATTGCGACTCCTCGTTAAAACATTTAGTCATGACGCACCGGACCATGCCGATGTGCGATTAAGCCTGCGTTACAGCGGCGAGATCAAATTAAGAAGTTCACATACACGCCAAATAGCCCGGCATGTTAACGGATGGAAGGTGAACGGCCCAACTTCGTTACGATGGAACGCCTGCACATCTGTGGGTAAAGTGGCAAAAACACAAAAGGGGTCACCCGATGTGCCTGATTGTTTTCGCCTGGCGACCGGGCCATGCCCAACCGCTGATCGTCGCGGCCAACCGCGATGAGTTCTATGCCCGCCCCAGCCTGCCGCTGGCCCAGTGGCCGGATGCGCCGCAGGTCTACGCTGGCCGCGATCAGGAGGCAGGGGGCACTTGGTTGGGTGTAAACGCGGATGGGCGTTTTGCTGCGCTGACCAATATCCGCGACCCGCACCAGCCACCGGCACGCAAGTCGCGGGGTGAACTGGTGGCGCGCTTTCTCAGTGGATCGCTGCCCATTGATGACTATTTAGCCGACGTTAACGGACGCTCGATTGAATATGCCGGGTTTAACCTGCTGGTGGGTACGCGGGATGAGCTGTGGCATTACAACGCCAATGATACCGAGCCGACGTTGCTGGCAGCGGGAGTCTATGGGCTGTCCAATGCCGGGCTGGATACGCCGTGGCCGAAGTTGCTCAAAGCCAAGGCTGCGCTCAGCGCGTTATTGGAAGACCCACAGCCGGAAGCCTTGCTGGGGATTTTGAGCGATCCGCAGACTGCCCCGTTCGCTGAACTGCCGGACACCGGCGTAGGCCTGGCGACCGAAAACCTGCTATCGAGCGTGTTTATCGCCAGCCCCAGTTATGGGACACGGGCCAGCACGGCGCTGATTGTGAATGCCGATGGGACGCGCAGGATGCTGGAGCGTAGTTTTGGCCCGCACGGCGGGCGGCTGGGCGAGGTCGAACTGGAAATCTGACGGCGCTTGGACTGACGTCATCGCAGGCAAGCCAGCTCCCACATTTGGAATGCAGTTCCCTGTGGGAGCTGGCTTGCCTGCGATGAAGGCGCCTCGGTCTAGAGGGTTTTCGCCGAGGCCGGGTTGATCATCCGGGTCAGCCCGAGGTTCTTCAGCGCCAACTGCAACGAGCTGTGGATAACTTGCGGGTTGTCGATGGTCATCAACTGCGCGAGCAAATCCTTGGCCATGCCCAGGTCAACCTGGCGCAACATCCACTTCACCTTCGGCAAGTTGGTGGCGTTCATCGACAGGCTGTCAAAGCCCATCGCCATCAGCAACACCGCAGCGGCCGGGTCACCAGCCATCTCACCGCAGATACTCACCGGCTTGCCTTCGGCATGGGCGTCGCGCACCACGTGTTGCAACGCTTGCAACACCGCCGGGTGCAGGTAGTCGTAGAGGTCGGCCACCCGTGGGTTGTTACGGTCCACCGCCAGCAGGTACTGGGTCAGGTCGTTGGAGCCCACCGAGAGGAAGTCCACCTGCCGCGCCAACTCCTTGGCCTGGTATACCGCTGCGGGAATTTCGATCATCACGCCAATCGGCGGCATCGGTACGTCGGCGCCTTCGTCGCGTACTTCGCCCCAGGCGCGGTGGATCAGGTGCAGGGCTTCTTCCAGCTCATGGGTGCCGGAGATCATCGGCAGCAGGATACGCAGGTTGTTCAACCCCTCGCTGGCCTTGAGCATGGCGCGGGTCTGGACGAGGAAGATTTCAGGATGGTCGAGGGTAACGCGAATGCCACGCCAGCCAAGGAAGGGGTTGTCTTCCTTGATGGGGAAATACGACAGTGACTTGTCGCCGCCAATGTCCAGGCTGCGCATCGTCACCGGTAGCGGGTGGAAGGCCTGCAGTTGCTCGCGATAAATCGCCAGCTGCTCCTTCTCGCTCGGAAAACGCTGGTTGATCATGAACGGCACTTCGGTGCGGTACAGCCCCACCCCTTCGGCGCCGCGTTGTTGCGCACGGGCCACATCCGCCAGCAGGCCGGTGTTGACCAGCAGCGGCACGCGGTGGCCGTCGAGGGTGACGCACGGCAGCTCGCGCAACGAATCGAGGCCCTGGGCCAGTTGCTTCTCTTCTTCCACCACTTCGGCGTATTGCTTGCGCAGCACGTCGCTGGGGTTGGTAAATACCTCGCCGCGATGCCCATCGACGATCATGTCGATGCCGTCGACCTTGGAGTACGGCAGGTCCACCAGGCCCATCACCGTCGGGATGCCCATGGCCCGGGCCAGGATCGCGACGTGGGAGTTACCCGAGCCCAATACCGAGACCAGGCCCACCAGCTTGCCCTCAGGCACTTCGCCGAGCTGAGTGGCCGTCAGCTCTTCGCTGACCAGGATGGTGTTATCGGGGAAGACCATGTTGGTGCTGCGGTCTTCCTGCAGGTACGCCAGCAAGCGGCGACCCAGGTCGCGCACATCCGAAGCCCGCTCGCGCAGGTAGGCGTCGTCCATCATTTCGAAACGGTTGACGTGATCGGTGACCACCTGGCGCAACGCGCCCTGGGCCCACTGGCCGGTCTTGATCACGGTTTTGACTTCGTTACCCAGGGACGCGTCGTCGAGCATCATCTGGTACACGTCGAACAGCGCACGCTCTTCAGGGCGCAGCTGGGTGGCCAGCTTGTTCGACAGGTTGCGCATGTCGGCGCGCACGCCTTCCAGGGCGGTCTTGAACAGTTTGATTTCGGCTTCGATGTCGTGGACGGTCTTGTCCGGCACCACATCGAGGTCGGCCGGCGGCAGCATGACCACCGCCGTACCCACTGCAGCACCCGGCGAACCGGGCACGCCGACGAACTTGGCTTCCTGGATGCCCTTGCCCTGGCGCCCCAGGCCGCGGATCGAGCCGGTGGCTTCGGCGTGGGCGATAACCCCGGCCAACTGCGCGCTCATGGTCACCAGGAAGGCTTCTTCACCTTCATCGAACTGGCGACGTTCTTTTTGCTGGATGACCAACACGCCGACAACACGGCGGTGGTGGGTGATCGGCGCCCCCAGGAACGAGGCGTAGCGCTCTTCACCGGTTTCGGCGAAGTAGCGATAACGCGGGTGGTCGGCCGCATGTTCGAGGTTCAGGGGTTCTTCACGCGTCCCCACCAGGCCCACCAGACCTTCATTGGGCGCCATGCTGACCTTGCCGATGGAGCGCTTGTTCAAGCCCTCCGTGGCCATCAGCACAAAACGGTTGGTCTCGGGGTCCAGCAGGTAAACCGAGCAGACCTGGCTGCCCATGGCTTCCTTGACGCGCAACACAATAATCCCCAACGCCGCCTTGAGATCCTTGGCGGAGTTAACTTCCTGGACGATCTTGCGCAGCGTATTGAGCATGGCTCGGGGTCGAACTCCGTCGTCAGTCGCGCGCTAAAAGGCGCGGGGCAAGCTCTTTGAGAGCGCGGCGGTAAACCTCGCGCTTGAATGTCACCACCTGGCCCAACGGGTACCAATAGCTGACCCAGCGCCAGCCATCGAACTCCGGTTTACCGGTCAAATCCATCCGCACCCGCTGCTCGTTGGAGATCAGGCGCAAAAGAAACCATTTCTGCTTCTGGCCGATGCACAGCGGTTGGCTGTGGGTACGCACCAGGCGTTGCGGCAAACGATAGCGCAACCAGCCACGGGTACAGGCCAGAATCTGCACATCTTCACGCTCAAGGCCGACTTCTTCGTTCAACTCACGGTACAAGGCGTCTTCAGGGGTTTCGTCGGGGTTTATCCCACCTTGAGGAAACTGCCAGGCATCTTGGTTGATTCGGCGAGCCCATAGCACCTGTCCGGCATCATTCGTAAGAATAATCCCGACATTAGGACGGAAACCATCGGGGTCGATCACGGCAACAACCTCGCAAACGCATGTCGCCGCATTGTTCCACAAAGATTGTTCCAGCGGCAACGAGGCTTCTTACCTTATGTGCACTCTTGTGAAAAGACCGTATTCTGGACGCCTTTTTACAGACTTTTCAGCGAGTAACTGCAATGCGCCTGGCTTTATTCGACTTGGACAACACCCTTCTCGGCGGTGACAGCGATCACGCCTGGGGCGATTACCTGTGTGAGCGTGGGATTCTCGACCCGGTGGCCTACAAGGCCCGCAACGACGAGTTCTACCAGGACTATCTGGCCGGCAAGCTGGATAACGCCGCTTACCTGAACTTCTGCCTGGAAATCCTCGGCCGCACCGAGATGGCCCAACTGGACGAGTGGCACAACGACTATATGCGCGACTGCATCGAGCCGATCGTGCTGCCCAAGGCGGTGGAACTGCTGGCCCAGCACCACGCCGCGGGCGACAAGCTGGTGATCATCACCGCCACCAACCGCTTCGTCACTGCGCCAATTGCCGCACGGCTAGGCGTTGACACCCTGATCGCCACCGAATGCGAGATGGAAAACGGCCGCTACACCGGGCGCAGCACTGATGTGCCGTGCTTTCGAGAAGGCAAAGTGACGCGCTTGAATCGCTGGCTGGAAGAGACTGGGTACAGCCTGGAAGACAGCTACTTCTATAGCGACTCGATGAATGATTTGCCGTTGCTGGAGCAGGTGACGCATCCGGTGGCGGTGGATCCGGATCCGAATTTGCGCGCTGAAGCGCAGAAGCGGGGCTGGCCGGTGATCACTCTGCGCAGCTGATGACGCTATCGCAGGCAAGCCAGCTCCCACATTTGGAATGCATTCCCCTGTGGGAGCTGGCTTGCCTGCGATGAAGGCGACGCGATCTAACGCTTTAAACCGGCTTGGCGCCCATCAGCCCTGCAATCGCCACAAACCCCACCAGGCTGACCACCGCCAGCACCAGGGTAAAATTCAGGCTGCCGCCCTCACCTTTGCGCAGGCGATTAAGGCGCGCCACCAGCCAGAACCACGCCAGCGCCGCCACGGTGTAGAGGATGCTGGAGCCTAAAATCCAGGTTTGCCCCAGGGGCCAGCCGATCAGGTGCACCAGCCACCAACCGGTGAACGGCATACTGACCAGGCAAATGCCCATCAGCAGCCACACGAACGCCCATGGGCGTTGCACGATGACCGCCGGGCCGGCACTGCGTTTACGCCAGGCCAGTACGGCCAGGCCGAGGCCGCTGAGCAGCAGCAACACGGTGGCGGTGATGTGGATAACCTTGAGGGTGGTCAGTGTTTCCATGGTCTCGATTCCTTAAAGGCCGCTCAGTCAGCGTAGTCGCTCAACCGAGGAACAACTGGTAGGCCGGGTTTTCGCTTTCATCCCAGTACGGGTAGCCGATTTCAGCCAGGGCTGCCGGCACCAGGTGACGCTCGTCCGCCGGCACTTGCAGCCCGGCGACCACACGCCCGTCCGCTGCACCGTGGTTGCGATAGTGGAACATCGAAATGTTCCAGCGCCCGCCCAGCTTGTGCAAAAAGTTGAACAAGGCGCCCGGACGCTCCGGAAATTCGAAGCGAAACACCACCTCATCGCTGACTTTGGCCGCATGGCCGCCCACCATATGGCGAATGTGCAACTTGGCCAGTTCGTTTTCGGTCAGGTCCAGCACGGGGAAACCCTGGCTGGTCAGGCTGGCGATCAGTGCGCTGCGCGGATCGTTTTCCGGGTGGGTCTGCACGCCGACGAAGATGTGCGCTTCGCTGCCAGAGTGGTAGCGGTAATTGAATTCGGTGATCTGGCGCTTGCCCACGGCCTCGCAGAACGCCTTGAAACTGCCCGGCTGCTCGGGGATGGTTACCGCGATGATGGCTTCGCGGCCTTCACCCAGCTCGGCACGCTCGGCCACATGGCGCAGGCGATCGAAGTTGACGTTGGCGCCAGAGTCGATGGCGACAAAGGTCTGGCCGCTGACGCCGCGAGTCTCGACGTACTTCTTGATCCCGGCCACGCCCAACGCGCCTGCCGGCTCGGTGATGGAGCGCGTGTCGTCGTAGATATCCTTGATCGCCGCGCAGATTTCATCGGTGCTGACGGTGATCACTTCATCCACATGATCCTTGCAGATGTCGAAGGTGTGTTGACCGATCTGCGCCACCGCCACGCCATCGGCAAAGATTCCCACGGTCGGCAGCACCACGCGCTCGCCTGCCGCCATGGCGGCTTGCAGGCAGTTGGAGTCGTCCGGCTCGACGCCGATGATCTTGATTTCCGGACGCAGGTATTTCACATACGCCGCAATACCGGCGATCAGCCCGCCGCCGCCCACCGGTACGAAAATCGCGTCCAGCGGCCCCGGGTGCTGGCGCAGGATTTCCATCGCCACGGTGCCCTGCCCGGCAATGGTGTGTGGATCATCGTAGGGGTGAATGTAGACGTAGCCTTTTTCATCGACCAGCTTGAGCGAGTAGGCCAGGGCTTCCGGGAAGGAATCACCGTGCAGCACCACTTTGCCGCCCCGCGAGCGCACGCCTTCGACCTTGATCTCCGGGGTGGTCTTGGGCATCACGATGGTGGCCTTGACCCCCAGCACCTTGGCCGCCAGGGCCAGGCCCTGGGCATGGTTGCCCGCCGATGCCGTGACCACGCCACGGGCGCGTTCCTCGCTGCTCAATTGGGTCAGCTTGTTGTAGGCGCCGCGAATCTTGAACGAGAACACCGGCTGCAAGTCTTCGCGCTTGAGCCAGACCTTGTTGCCCAACCGCTCGGAGAGCTGGCGGGCAGTCTGCAAGGGAGTTTCCACGGCGATGTCATACACGCGCGAGGTGAGGATCTTTTTGACGTAGTCTTCAAGCATCGGCAGGCATCTACTTCACGAGTTGGGCAGGGCCAAGGAGTCTAACCCAGCGTTTGGGCGGGCGACCACACGAATCCGGAGGTTTTGTTGGGTTATACTCGCGCCCCTCGATAACTCCCCGCCCGTTCCGGAGCCCGCATGACCCAGGATCAACTCAAACAGGCAGTGGCCCAGGCCGCCGTCGATTTAATCCTTCCCAAACTCGACGACAAGAGCATCGTCGGTGTCGGCACCGGCTCCACTGCCAACTGCTTTATCGACGCGCTGGCCCAGCACAAGGGCGCGTTCGACGGCGCCGTGGCGAGTTCCGAAGCCACCGCCGCCCGCCTTAAAGGCCATGGCATTCCAGTGTACGAGCTCAACACCGTGAGCGACCTGGAGTTCTACGTGGACGGCGCCGATGAAAGCGACGAACACCTGAACCTGATCAAGGGCGGCGGCGCGGCCCTGACCCGCGAGAAAATCGTCGCGGCCGTGGCCAAGACCTTCATCTGCATCGCCGACGCGAGCAAGCTGGTGCCTGTGCTCGGTGCGTTCCCGCTGCCGGTGGAAGTCATCCCAATGGCTCGCAGCCACGTAGCCCGCGAACTGGTGAAACTGGGCGGCGACCCGGTGTACCGCGAAGGTGTACTGACCGACAACGGCAACATCATCATTGATGTGTTCAATATGCAGATCACCAATCCGGTGGAGCTGGAGACGCAGATCAATGCCATCGTCGGTGTGGTCACCAACGGCCTGTTCGCCGCACGCCCGGCGGATGTGCTGCTGCTGGGCACCCCGGAAGGCGTGAAAACCCTCAAGGCTTAACGACACCACAACTCCAATGTGGGAGGGGCGGTGCGACGATTCGACTTGCTCCCGATAGCAGTGTGTCAGTCAGAATATCTGGTACTGATACACCCAATCGGGAGCAAGCCCCCTCCCACATTTGCAGCACTCCTATCCAAAACCGTGCGCTCTGTCACGGCATCCCCTGCCCCGCCTGGTATCCAATCGGATACAAATTACAGCCACGCGACCCACGCGTTTAACAATGCGCCAATTTGCAGCCGCCCACGGAATGAGGCGCGCATTGTGCAAAGGGTCTGGGCTTTGAACATTCCCATCACCTCAAGGAAGACCTTGTGATAAAGCCCCTAGCCCTCGCCATCAGCGTTGCCGCTGCCCTGCTGTCCGCGCAAGCCCAAGCTTACGAGTACGGCCAGCACGCCAACACCACCCTGGAAAAACTGATCAATGACTACCCCGGTCGTTATCGCGGCACGGCCAATTTTGCCGGCGCTGCTGATTGGATGCAGAGCCAGATGGGCGCGGCCTATTCCATCAGCCGCCAGGACTTCACCTGGAGCAGCGGCAGCCGTGCTGCGCAAAACGTGGTGGCCTACGCCGCCGGCACCAAGCCGCAGTACGTGGTGATTGGCGCGCATTTCGACACCTACTTCGGCCGCCCGACCCTGCAAGGCCTGGATGACAATGGCTCCGGTGCCAGCGTGCTGACCGAGGTGGCGAAGAACCTCGGCGGCCTGTCATTGGAAAATGGCCTGCAAATCGTCGGATTCGGCGCGGAAGAAGAAGGTTTGCGCGGCTCCCGGGCCTTTGTTGACTCGCTGAGCGCCAGCCAGCGCGCCAATATGCTTGCGATGATCAATCTCGACAGCCTGATCACCGGCGACATGATGTATGCCCACGCCGGCCAGAACAGCACCGACAACCCGGCCCTGGCGTCATTGCGCGAGCACACGTTTCAGATCGCCAAGGAGTTGAATATCCCGCTATTCACCAACCCCGGCCTGGACCCGCAATACCCCAAAGGCACAGGCTGCTGCAGTGATGGTGAACCTTTCGAGCCGCTGAATATCCCGATCCTTTATGTAGAAGCCACCAACTGGGAACTGGGCGATCTGGACGGTTATACCCAGACCGACAACCCGAAAATCCCAGGCGGCTCGACCTGGCACGACCCGAGCGAAGACAACAAAGGCGTACTCACCGACGCCTTCGGCCAGGCGCGCATCGACCAGCGCCTGCGTGACTATTCACGCTTGCTCAGCCGCCTGGTGCTGGAACTGACCAAAGCCGACCTGATGGCCTCGACGGCGTCCGGCGGTGCCGTCGCACGCAACATGCAGGACAACCTGCAACGTCAGCATCAAGCCATGGTGCGCCTGCACGATCGCCGCTGGCTGACCCTGCAGGCCGCCAGCCGCGAGGTGGGCAGCTTTGATGGCGAGTTCGGCGTGGACGGCGAATATAGCCCGGACAGCGGTTTCGACACGGCCCCCAACCCCGAAGCCCGACGCCTGGGCCTGCACGCCCTTGGCGATTATCAGCTGACCCCAAGCCTGAATATCGGTGCCAGCCTGAGCTACCTCAACGGGCGCGACAAACTGGAGCATCGCGGCAAACTGGACAGCGATACCTGGCAGGCAGCCGTCTATGCGCTGCTCAATGATGGCGGGCCAAGCTGGCTGGCCGGTGACCTGAGCATCGGCCACACGCGTTTTGATTCCAAACGCAACCTGATCATCCAGGCCAATGGCGGGCCGATCCTGCTCAATCAGCAACTGACGGGCGAGACTGATGCCCTGGCGTTGGGCGCGCGGGTGCTGGGCGGCTACGACTTTGACTTCGGTGCGCTCAAGAGCGGGCCTTTCGCCGGCCTGGACTACAGCCACTACCGCATCGACACGTTCCACGAAAAACAGAACCTGCGCACCGCCCTGCAGTATGAAGAGCAGTCTTTCGACTCCCTGCAAGCCAGCCTCGGCTGGCGCGTGCGTGGCGCTGTCGCCCTGCCCTACAGCCTGAGCCTGATGCCGTATGCAGACATCGCTTGGGTCAAGGAAATGGCCGATGGCCGCTTGGATGACCTGCAACTGACAGCCCGCGCCGATGGCCAGGCGCGCACCGCTCGGCTCGGCTCAGCAGACAAGAGCTTTGGTCGCGCACAAATCGGCAGCCAATTGGCGATCACCCCGCAGTTGGGGGTGTATGCCGAGGTCAATGGCCGCCTGGGTCATGCCGAAGGCAGCCAGACCGGCTATACGCTGGGCGTGCAATGGATGTTCTGATCAGGTTTTTTTGAACACGTAAAACAGGTTCGGCTCGCTGACCATATACAGCGTGCCCTCGTCATCCATGGCAATCCCTTCGGCCTGAGGCACGCGCTTGCTCAGGCCATGGCGCCCTTTAAGCAACGACAAACTGCTTAAGGGGCGACCGTCGATGTCCAGCTCCAAAACCAGGAACGATTCATCCGACAGCGCCAGCAGATGGCCGCTGCGCTCGTCGTATTGCAGGCTCGACAGGTCGCGCACAAACAGTCCGGCATCGCGCTTGGGGTTGTTGATCACGTGCACCGAGTAGGTTTTTTCCGCCTTGAAATGCGGGAAGCCATGCACTTCATAGATCAGCATCGGGTCGCGCTCCTTGGCGACGAACAGACGCTTGCCCACCGAATCATAGGCCAGGCCCTCGAACCCCTTGTTGCTGCCGATATGTACGCCGAGGGTCATCTGCTCCGCGTCGGCGGCGTCGAGGAAGGTTGTGTCGTCGTCCACATGCACCTTGATCAGCCGCTGCTGGCGCTCATCGCTGATGACGTAAATGTTGTCACTGATAAACTCCACAGCCTCTGCATCGCCAAACCCCACCAGTGGAATGCGCCGCAGGATCTTGCCCTCCAGGGACAGCTCCACCAGCTCAGCGTTTTTATTGGTGACGGTAAACAGGCTTTTGCGCACCGGATCGTAGGTGAGGGCCGAGACATCATCGTCGAGCCCTTCGATCACCTGGCCTTCCAGGGTCACGCGGTAATCTGCCAGGCCAATGGCGCGCTCATCGGCAGGCTGGCGCCACACCTGCCAGTTGAACCAGGCACGCTCGAACAGACGAAACTGCTGCGCAACGACCCCGGCGGCAACCAGGGCAAGCAACAGCAAGATGAAAACAGCAGGTTTGGGGCGGGCAAGTCGACGCATCGGGGCGGGCTCAGTGAAAAAACTGGCGAATAGATATCAAGGTCGCCTGAATTTAAACTTAAACGCGCCGAACTGTCTGGCGAATGCCGTTTATAAAGAAAAGTCTGACGTAATTCGTCAGTTATTTCTGCTTTTCAAAACGATAGAACAAGTTGGGTTCACTGACCATGTACAGGTTGCCGCTCTCATCCAGGGTCACCCCTTCGGCGCGCGGGATGGTGTCTTTCAGGCCGTTGAAGCCACCGAGCAAGGTCATGAAGCTGACTTGCTCGCCTGTTTCGTCCAGTTCCAGCAACAGGTGGGAATCGGCCGACAGCACCAGCAAGTGCCCAGTGCGCGGGTCAATGGACAAGGCCGAAAGGTTGCGCACATCCAGTTCGGTGCTGGCCAGCTTTTGCTTGTCGCCAGTCAGCGTGTTGCCATCGCTCTTCCACGTGAACAAGGCCGGCGGCCGCTCTTCGCCCAGTACAAGCTGCTGATTACGCTTGTCCCACGCGACCGCTTCAAAGGCTTTGTTCTGGTCTTTGGAGGGGCCCAGGTCATGGCTTGGGAAATCAGCTTTGTTCAGCGCCGTGGTGCCGGCGTCCACCTTTACCACGATCACGGTGTGGTCGCGTTCGTCTACCACGGCCATCGAGCCGTTTTCCATCACCGTCACGCCTTCAGGATTGTTCCAGCCATTGAGCGGCATCTTGCGCAATACGTCGCCTTGCAGGCTCAGCTCCACGAGAAACGGGTTTTTGCCCATGACGGAAAACAGAGTTTTGGTCTGGGGGTTGTAGGACAGGTCGGAAGCCTCATCCTTCTCCATACCGGGCAGCAGCTTGGCGTCGATGACCGCCTGATAGTCCGGGAGCCAAACACTCTCCTGGCGTTCAACCGGGCTCTCGAAGCGCTCCAGCACCCACAGCACACCGCGATCATCCCAGTGCATGGCCCAGGCCACGCCATACAGAATGGCACCGGCCAAGAATACCCAGGAATACCAGCGCATGGACAAGCGCGAGCGAAGCGAGGTTTTCGAAGTGGGTAGAGGCACGGCCATTGAGCGCTTTTCCGGAAAGTCAGCTGTATGGGATAGCACAGGATTCAACGGCCTGCGCGCAAGAGGCTGGGATTATCCGGATGGCGTGTGAAAAAAATGCAAAAGCCCATACTTGGGATATACACAAAACCAATGTGGGAGGGGCGGTGCGACGATTCGACTTGCTCCCGATTGCGGTCTGTCTGCCAGCTTATTTGTAGCTGACCCACCGCTATCGGGAGCAAGCCCCCTCCCACAGTTTGGCCGTTACTTAGCGCACGACGCTTTCGAAACGGTTCACACCCGCCAGCTCCAACACCAGCTCATCCCCCACATTCAACGGGCCTACGCCTGCCGGAGTGCCGGTGAGAATCACATCACCCGCCTGCAGGGAGAAGCAGCCCGCCATGTGCTGGATCATCGGTACGATCGGGTTGAGCATCTGCGCGCTGTTGCCATCCTGGCGCACTTCGCCGTTGATGGTCAGGCGTATGCCGATGTCGGTCACGTCCGCAAAGGTACTGCTGACGACGAAGGGGGCAAGCACCGCCGCGCCGTCGAAGCACTTGGCGATTTCCCACGGCAGGCCCTTGGATTTCAGCTCGGCCTGTTTGTCGCGCAGGGTCAGGTCCAGCGCCGGGGCGAAGCCGGAGATGGCGTCGAGGACTTCTTCGCGGTTTGGCTTGTTCGACAACGGCTTGCCGATCAACACCGCGATTTCCACCTCGTAATGCACCGAACCGCGTTCGGTGGGAATCGCAAAACCACCTTCCAACGGCACCACGCAGCTACCGGGCTTGATGAACAGCAAAGGCTCGGTGGGCACCGGGTTATCCAGCTCCTTGGCGTGTTCGACGTAGTTACGCCCGATGCACACCAGTTTGCCCACAGGGAAGTGGATGTTGGTGCCGTCGACATACTTGTGCTGGTAGCTCATGGAACGACTCCTTCAGGTGCGGTTAAACCGCGAAGATTTTGCCAGGGTTCATGATCCCGTTCGGGTCGAACACGGCCTTCACAGCCTTCATGTACTCGATTTCAACCGGCGAGCGGCTGTAGGTCAGGTAATCACGCTTGGTCATGCCCACGCCGTGTTCGGCGGAAATCGAGCCGTTGTACTTGGCGACGGTTTCGAACACCCACTTGTTCACGGTGGCGCACTTGGCGAAGAACTCATCCTTGCTCAGGTTTTCGGGCTTGAGGATGTTCAAGTGCAGGTTACCGTCACCGATATGACCGAACCAGACGATTTCGAAATCCGGGTAGTGTTCGCCGACGATCGCATCAATTTCGCTCAAGAATGCCGGCACTTTGGAGACGGTGACCGAAATATCGTTCTTGTACGGTGTCCAGTGGGAGATGGTCTCGGAGATGTACTCGCGCAGCTTCCACAGGTTGTGCAACTGGGTTTCACTCTGGCTCATCACGCCGTCCAGTACCCAGCCCTGCTCGACGCAATGCTCGAACGTTTCCAGCGCATGGTTGGCGACTTCTTCAGTGGTGGCTTCGAATTCCAGCAGCGCGTAGAACGGGCACTCGGTTTCGAATGGCGCCGGCACATCGCCACGGCCGAGGACTTTGGCCAGGGCCTTGTCGGAGAAAAATTCGAAGGCGGTCAGGTCCAGCTTGCTCTGGAACGCGTGCAGCACCGGCATGATCGAGTCGAAGTCAGTGGTGCCGAGTACCATGGCGGTGAGGTTTTTCGGGGCACGGTCCAGGCGCATGGTGGCTTCGACCACAAACCCCAGGGTGCCCTCAGCGCCGATAAACAGCTGGCGCATGTCGTAGCCGGTGGCGTTTTTGATCAGGTCGCGGTTCAGTTCCAGCACATCGCCCTTGCCGGTAACGACTTTCATGCCGGCCACCCAATTGCGGGTCATGCCGTAGCGAATCACCTTGATCCCGCCGGCATTGGTGCCGATATTACCGCCAATCTGGCTGGAACCGGACGAGGCAAAATCCACCGGATAGTACAGGCCGTTTTCTTCAGCGACGTTCTGCAATTGCTTGGTGACCACGCCCGGCTGGCACACGGCGGTGCGGTCGGTAAGGTTCACGTCGAGGATCTGGTTCATATAGTCGAACGACACCACCACTTCGCCATTGGCCGCGACTGCCGCTGCCGACAGGCCGGTGCGCCCACCGGACGGCACCAGTGCTACCTTGTGCTCGTTGGCCCAACGGACGATGGCCTGCACCTGCTCAGTGGTCTTGGGAAACACGATAGCGCTGGGCGCGGGGGCGAAGTGCTTGGTCCAATCCTTGCCGTAAGCCTCCAGGGAGTCGGCATCGGTCAGCACTTTGCCGGGCTCAACCAGGGTCTTTAGCTCATCAATCAGGGCAGGATGGGTCATCGACAGAACTCTCGAACAATTCATGGTCATCCTGAGAACGCTTCACGTCGCAGGAATAGGTGTTTAGCGGGGTGCGTATGCTAGCATACCGCCCCCGCAGGACAGACCCAAAGGGCGTTTCTGCGGTGACGGCTTTCCTGCCGTCCGGGTCAGCTTGCGCTGCTCGACTCCCTGCCAATTTTCTCCGGGATACAGGTTTACGCAGATGAGCAAGACTTCTCTCGATAAGAGCAAGATCAAGTTCCTTCTTCTGGAAGGCGTCCACCCATCGGCTGTCGACGTTCTGAAAGCCGCCGGGTACACCAGCATTGAGTACATCACCAGTTCTCTGCCGGAAGCCCAGCTCAAGGAAAAGATCGCCGACGCGCACTTTATCGGCATTCGCTCCCGCACTCAGCTGACCGAAGAGATCTTCGACCACGCCAAGAAACTCGTGGCGGTCGGTTGTTTCTGCATCGGCACCAACCAGGTTGACCTCAACGCAGCGCGCGAACGCGGTATCGCGGTGTTCAACGCCCCGTACTCCAACACCCGTTCCGTAGCGGAGCTGGTATTGGCCGAGGCCATCCTGCTGCTGCGCGGTATCCCAGAGAAGAACGCCTCCTGCCACCGTGGCGGCTGGATCAAAAGCGCGGCCAACTCCTTCGAGATCCGCGGCAAGAAGCTGGGTATCGTCGGTTACGGCTCGATCGGCACTCAACTGTCGGTGCTGGCCGAAGGCCTGGGTATGCAGGTGTTCTTCTATGACACCCTGACCAAGCTGCCATTGGGCAACGCGACTCAAGTCGCCAGCCTGACCGAACTGCTGGGCATGTCCGATATCGTCACGCTGCACGTTCCGGAAACCGCCGAGACTCAGTGGATGATCGGCGAGAAGGAAATCCGCGCGATCAAGAAAGGCGGGATCCTGATCAACGCCGCTCGCGGCACTGTGGTCAAGCTCGATGCCCTGGCCGACGCGATCAAGGACAAGCACCTGATCGGCGCCGCCATCGACGTGTTCCCGGTGGAGCCACGCTCCAACGACGACATCTTCGAAAGCCCGCTGCGTGGCCTGGATAACGTGATCCTGACCCCGCACATCGGCGGCTCCACTGCTGAAGCCCAAGCCAATATCGGCCTGGAAGTCTCGGAAAAACTGGTCAAGTACAGCGACAACGGTACCTCGGTATCGTCGGTCAACTTCCCGGAAGTGGCCCTGCCGGCTCACCCGGGCAAGCACCGCCTGCTGCACATCCACCAGAACATCCCGGGCGTGATGATGGAGATCAACAAGGTCTTCGCGGAAAACGGCATCAACATCTCCGGTCAGTTCCTGCAGACCAACGAGAAGGTCGGCTACGTGGTGATCGACGTCGACGCCGAGTACTCGGACCTGGCGCAAGAGAAGCTGCAGCACATCAACGGCACTATCCGTAGCCGCGTGTTGTTCTAAGGTTTCAACCGCACCACGAAAAAGGGAGCCCCTCGGGGCTCCCTTTTTTGCATCTGAACAAATCTTACTTGACGTTAACCGTGATGACTTTCGAGGCTACCGTAGGCTCGAACTGGCGATGCACGTTGTCGCCAGCCACCAGTTGCAAGGTGTGCTTGCCTGGCGTGAGGGTCAGCTCGGTCTCGGTTTGCGCCTTGCCGAAGTGAATCGAGGTAGGCGTGGCCGGGATCGCTTCGTTTGCGTTGAGCGCCCCCACTTCCTGATCTACCAGCAGGTGATGATGGCCGGCGCCCGGTACCTGTTTGTCGATCGGCTCCAGGTCCAGGCCCTTGATGCCAAATTTGACGGTGAAGGTTTTGTCGACAGTAGCGCCGTCTTTGGGCGAGACAATGAACACTTCAGCACCAGCAGGAGCCGGTGTGCGCGGCAGGTCGGCAGCGCTGGCCAACATCGAAGCACCCAGCAGCAGGGACGCCAGGGTTGCACGGGACAAAAGGGCTTTCATTCGCTTCTCCAGTTTTTCAGTGAAATCTGTAGGGTTATGACAACTTCGCGATAAATTGCGGTCCAAGGCACCCGACACCATAGCAAAACGATGCTGAACAGCGCCTCGTCCATTCGAATTCTCTAGGAGTGACCATGCGCTTTTCGCCTGGCCTATTACTGTTGCTTGCCCTTCTGAGCCCATTGGCCCATGCCGAGCTGATCGATGACGTCAATGATCGCGGCGAACTGCGTATAGCCCTGGAAGCCAACACCCCGCCGTTCAATTTCAAGGAAGGCGACAAGCTCACCGGCTTTGAAGTGGAACTGGGTGAGCAACTGGCGAAAGAAATGGACGTACGCTCCTCGTTTATCACCACCGATGATGCCGACCTGATGAACGGCGTGGCGACCGGCAAGTACGATGTGGCAATCAACCATATCGCTATGACTGCCGAGCTGAAGGATCGTTTCGATGTCAGCGCCGCTTATAACGATAAACCTGAACTGGTGATCCCGTTTCAGAAGGGCAACCCCGCGTTCAAGAGCAGCCTGGACAAGGCGCTGGAGCGGATGAAAGCGGATGGCCGCTTGAAGGCGCTGGCGCAGAAGTGGTTTGAGAGCCGAACACCGATAGTCAAGACACAGTAGGTCAAATGTGGGAGGGGGCTTGCTCCCGATTACTGAGTGCCAGTCACGGCATCTATTGACTGACCCACCGCTATCGGGAGCAAGCCCCCTCCCACATTTTGTCCAAGGCAAGACTTTAGAATCCTTTGCCTGCCTAAAACGGCTCGTTGCCCCGCCGGCGAAACCAGCCGGTCAGGGACAGGCGTTCGCGCGTGGCCGACAGTACCTCGTGGGGCACCTCGCCCGACAAAAACACCACCAGACAGCCGCCGGTAGGCACCACGTCATATTCGACGCCGCCCTTGAGGTACATGCGCAACTGGCCGCCATGCTCGGGCAGCCAGGCGTCGTTCAAGTAGATCACCGCCGAGACCATGCGCCGGTCGTCGTCACGAAAGCGGTCCACATGCTTGAGGTAAAACGCACCGGGTGGGTACATCGCGAAGTGGCTTTCGAAATCTTCCAGCCCAAGGAACAGGCTGCGGTTCATTGCCAGGCGCAGGCTGTCCATGACGGCCATATAGGTGTCGCAAACCGCCGCGTCGCCCTCTTCCAGCCACTGAATATGATCACCGCGAATACCCTCGCGAATCTCCTGGGCCGGCCCGCGCCCGACTGCCGCCGGTGCCAGCTCACCTTCGGCCGCACGTTTATGGCACTCAGCCGCCAGTTCCAGGGTCAGAGCCTGGGGCAGGAAGCCATTCTGCTGCGACCAGCCTTTTTCGGCCAAGTCGTCAACGATACGTTGCAGCAGCGGGTCATCGAGGGATATTTGCATGGCGCGCATAGTATCCATACGCCTGAGAATCCGACAGCGCCGTCGAGCGCCCGAATGCACTTTAAATCAGCTGTCTGATAGGACTTCTCGACAAATCCTACTCCCGACACGGACAATAGTGGCCGACTGACAGGAGTCCATATGCGTCGTTTGTTTTTTACCGTGTTGATGTTCTGCGTTTTGCCCGCCTGGGCAGACGGCCATGACCAGTTGTACAAGGTTGCCGGCTGGGCCGAACAACGTGCGCATTTCAATGACGCCCTCAGTGCCGCCCAGCAACGCTACCGCAATAGCCTGCCGCCGGTGGTGTACCAGGCGCTGGTGGACAACAGCAATAAGCGCTTTGGCGCCCAAGCCATGGATCAGCGTGCCGAGGCGCAACTGCGCAAGCACCTGGCCAACCCGAAACCGGCCCTGGCGTTCTTCCAATCGCCCCTGGGCCGCAAGATCGTCGCCGCAGAATTGCTGGCCACGCGCCGCGACCAGTTGGCGAAAAACGCTCAGGGCCTGCCGAAAATCCAGGCCGACGCCACCCGCAGCCTGATCATCGGCCATCTGGCCCAAGCCCTGCCCGCGCGCGAGGCCGGTGCAGAAGTCAGCCTGGCGATTGCCGGTGTAGCGGCCGACAGCTTGAGCCAGATGATCCCCGGTTTGCTTGGCGGCGGTCAGGCCCAGGGTATGTTGAATGGGCAGCGCGAACGGTTGATGCAACAAATCGACAAGGACCTGAACAACACGCTGTTGTACGTCTACCGGGATTTGTCCGACCCGGAGCTGGAAGAGTTCGCTACGTTTGCCGAATCGCCGGAAGGTAAGGCGTATTACCAGGCGGCCCTGGCAGCCATTCGCGCAGGGCTGGCTGTCGGCCAAAGCACCTCAAGCCTGACGCAGTAATTGTGGGAGGGGGCTTACTCCCGATAGCAGAGTGTCAGTCACCAGATATATGACTGACACACCGCAATCGGGGGCAAGCCCCCTCCCACATTTAAAATGCGTTAGTTCAGGTGATCGGTGAGGTACTTGAAGTACTCATTACGAATCTCTGGAATCTCATTGGCCAGGTGATGCCTGCCCCGCGGCAGCATCAACACCTCGGGCCGGTCGAACTTACCGCGTAGCACCTGCAAATTGTGTTGCCAATCCACCGTCATATCTTCCTCACCCTGCACGATCACCGGCCGCCGTGGGCTGCGGGGTGCGGCTTCGATGCGTTTGATCCAGCGCGCCAGCGCCCCTACCCAAGCGGTGGGCAATTGGCGCGGCTGCAGTGGGTCGGCTTCAAGGAACGGTTTGAACGCAGGGTCGTTGGAGTTATCGCTGAAGCGTCGGGCGATGCCTTTGACGAACGGGCGCAGCAGGTAATAGCTGACCTTCGACCATCCCCAGGCACGCGGCCGCACCAGCGGTGAGAGCAGGAAGGTCTTGCCCTGGGCCGGGCTGTCGGCGCCGTGGTTGAGCAAGTGATCCACCACAATGGCGCCGCCGGTGCTTTGCCCGAACAGGTGCCAGGGTTGCGGCAATTGCAGCGCCTTGGCCTCAGCGAACAACGCCTGCACCACGCTCTGGTACACCGCAAACTCATCGATGCTGGCGCGCGGGCCGCTGGACAAGCCGTGGCCCGGCAAGTCGCAGGCGATCACCACAAAGCCCTGGTCCAGCGCCCAATCCACCACATGGCGGTACAACCCCATGTGGTCGTAGAAACCGTGGAACATGAACATCGTTGCCACCGGCGCAGGCGGCCACCATACCTGGGCCACCACTTCAAACCCGTCCACTTCCAGGCGCCCCAACCGGCTCACCGCCGGCACCTTGCGAGCGGCCAGGTCAAGCCCATAGAAACGTTGATAGACCCTTGCCTCGGCGCTAAGCGGTTGCGCGTCCACCAGGGGCCGCAAGCTTTCGCGCAGATGATCAGGGTCAAAGGTGACGGGCATAAAGGCTTCCAGACTGGCGGTGAAGATGAATATCGAGCTGCGATATTCATCTGTCAGGACAAGCATGGCAAGCTACGCGACCTGCGAGGATACCTTTGAATGCGACCGCCTTACCGCAACGCCCTGTTCGCCAGCCTGATCCTGGTTATCTGCGCCGGCGTGCTGTGGGCCGCGTATGACTGGTTCCAGGGCCGCTACCTGCGCGCCTTCAGCGAGCACACGGCGGTATTCTCCGGCGATGCGCTGCAACTGCCCGCCGCCCTCAGCGGCCCTGGCCCGATTCGCCTGGTGCACTTCTGGGACCCGGCCTGCCCGTGCAATGTCGGCAACCAGCAACACCTGGGTGAGCTGATCGAGCAGTACGAGCCCCAAGGGGTCGAGTTTTACGCCCTGCAAAAAGCCGGTAGCCACGGCACCCTGCCCGACAACCTGCGCCACATGAAAATCCTCGACGCCCTGCCCGGCGCCGATCGCATACCCGCCAGCCCGGCCGTGGGCATCTGGGACCGCACAGGCAAACTGGCCTATTTCGGCCCCTACAGCGAAGGGCTGACGTGCAATGCCAGCAACAGTTTTATCGAACCCATTCTCAAGGCCCTTGGAACCGGACGCGAAGTGAATGCCACTCACACCCTCGCGGTAGGCTGCTATTGTTCGTGGCCTAAGGATCAGTAGCCCGTCCACTCTGGTAAGGAATGTTCATGAAGCGCGTCTTGCAGATTTTCGCGGTGCTGATTGCGCTGGTCGCCCTCGGCGCCGGTTGGTATGTCTACAGCAAGCAGCCCACGCGTCAGGGCACAGTGCCGCTGGCCCACCTGCAAAGCTCGGTCACGGTGCGCTACGACGACCGTGGCGTACCGCATATCCGTGCCGAGAACGAGGCTGACCTGTACCGCGCCCTGGGCTATGTGCATGCCCAGGACCGGCTGTTCCAGATGGAGGTCATGCGGCGCCTGGCCCGTGGCGAACTGGCCGAAGTGCTGGGGCCCAAACTGCTTGAGACCGACAAGCTGTTTCGCAGCCTGCGCATTCGTGAGCGCGCCTTGAGCTACGCAGAGCACATGGACCCCGACTCAGCGTCGTCCAAAGCCCTGCAAGCCTATCTGGACGGGATCAACCAATATCAGGACAGCCACGCCAGCCCCATGGAGTTCGACGTGCTGGGCATCCCCAAGCGCCGCTTTACCGTCGAGGACAGCATCAGCGTCGCCGGGTACATGGCTTACAGCTTTGCCGCCGCCTTTCGTACCGAGCCGGTGCTGACTTACGTACGCGACCATCTGGGCAGCGACTACCTGAAAGTGTTCGATCTCGACTGGCAACCCAAGGGTGCGCTCAACCTGGCGGCCAGTGACTGGCAAACCCTCGGCGCCATCGCCGCCCTGAGTGAGCAGGCCCTGGCCGACAACGGCCTGCCGCAGTTCGAGGGCAGCAACGCCTGGGCCGTCAGCGGCAGCCATACCAAAAGCGGCAAGCCGTTGCTGGCGGGTGACCCGCATATCCGCTTCTCGGTGCCATCGGTGTGGTACGAGGCGCAGCTGTCGGCGCCAGGCTTTGAGCTGTACGGCTATCACAACGCGCTGGTGCCGGTGGCGTTCCTGGGGCACAACCTGGACTTCGGCTGGAGCCTGACCATGTTCCAGAACGACGACCTTGATCTGGTCGCCGAGAAGGTCAACCCGGACAACCCCAACCAGGTCTGGTATCACGGCCAATGGGTCGACATGACCAGCAGCGAGCAACAGATCCAGGTCAAGGGCCAGGCGCCGGTGACCCTCACGCTGCGCCGTTCGCCCCACGGCCCGATCATCAATGACGTGCTCGGCGAGAACGCGGGCAGCACGCCAATTGCCATGTGGTGGGCGTTCCTGGACACCGAAAACCCGATCCTCGACGGCTTCTACCAACTCAACCGCGCCGATACCCTGGCCAAGGCACGTGTCGCGGCCGCCAAGGTGTCGGCACCGGGCCTGAACATCATATGGGCCAATGCCAAGGGCGATATCGGCTGGTGGGCGGCAGCGCAGTTGCCGATCCGCCCGGCCGGCGTCAACCCGGCGTTCATCCTCGATGGCAGCACCGCTCAGGCCGACAAGCTGGGCTTCTACCCGTTCAGCGCCAACCCCCAGGAAGAGAACCCGGCACGTGGCTATGTGGTCTCCGCCAACGCCCAACCGGCATCGCCCACCGGCATGGAGATCCCGGGCTACTACAACCTCGCGGACCGTGGCCAGCAGTTGAACGCGCAGTTGAGCGACAACAGCGTGAAGTGGGATGTAAGCAACAGCCAGGCTTTGCAACTGGGCACCACCACCGCCTACGGCCCACGCCTGCTCGCACCGCTGCTGCCGGTGCTGCGCGAAGGGATCAAGGACCCGGCTCAACTCAAGCTGGTGGAACAGCTCGCAAGCTGGAAAGGCGACTACCCGCTGGACTCCACCAGCGCCACGCTGTTCAACCAGTTCCTGTTCAACCTTGCCGACGCGACCTTCCACCCGAAGCTGGGCGATGCACTGTTCAAGACCCTGATCACCACCCGTGTGATCGACGCGGCGTTGCCACGCCTGGCAGCCTCGCCGGACTCACCCTGGTGGGAGGGCAAGCGCGCGGATATCGTCAAGCTCGCCTGGGACAACAGCCTGGCCCACCTCAAGACGACCTTCGGCGACGACCCGGCGCAGTGGCAGTGGGGCAAGGCGCACACCTTGACCCATGGTCATCCGCTGGGCTTGCAGAAACCGCTGGATAAGCTCTTCAACGTCGGCCCGTTCGCCGCACCGGGCAGCCACGAAGTGCCGAACAACCAGACCGCCGCGATCGGCCCGGCGCCATGGCCGGTGACCTATGGGCCTTCGACACGGCGCCTGATCGACTTCGCCGACCCTGCCCACGCACTGACCATCAACCCAGTGGGGCAAAGCGGCGTACCGTTTGATGCTCACTATGGTGATCAGGCGCAAAGCTATATCGAAGGCGGGTATGAGCAGGCGCATTTCAGTGATGAGGAAGTGACGGCCAATACCCGAGGCACCCTGAAACTGTTGCCTGCCAGATAGCCGAGTATCACTGGGTAAAAATGTGGGAGGGGGCTTGCTCCCGATAGCAATGTATCAGTCAGCTGATGTGTAGCTGACCCACCGCAATCGGGAGCAAGCCCCCTCCCACAGTTTACCGCTACACGGGTGCGGCAAAGTTAAGCCTGAACTGTTGCGGCGTGACGCCCAGGCGGCGATTGAACACGCTGCGCATGTGCTGGGCGTCGCGAAATCCGCATTGATAGGCCACCGTCTTGAGCGGCGCCGGGCTGCTTTCGAGCATCACCCGCGCCGCATCCACCCGCGCTCTCTCGACAAATTCCGCCGGCGTGATCCGCGCTTCACGGGCGAACACCCGGGAGAAATTGCGCGCACTCATATTGGCCGCCCTGGCCAAATCGGCAATGGTCAAATCCCCGGTCAGGTTGGCCAGCACGTACAACTGCACCAGCGCCACCGCCGAAGTGGCCTCGGCATGGGGAGTGAGAAACGGGCTGAACTGCGATTGCCCGCCCGAGCGTTGGGTGAACACCACCAGGCGCTTGGCCACGCTCAGCGCCACTTCCGGGCCGTGATCCTGGGCCAGCAGGTACAGCGAAAGATCGATACCCGCCGTGACCCCGGCCGAGGTGTAGAGGTTGCCGTCCTGCACATAGAGACGGTCGGCCTCGACCTGGGCAGAAGGGCACAGGCGCGCCAGGCTGGCGGCGTCATTCCAGTGGGTAGTGACGGTTTTACCGTCCAGCAGACCGGCGCGGGCCAGCATGAAGGCGCCGTTGCAGATCGAGCCGAAGCGCTGTGCCCTGGCAGCGGCACCGCGCAGCCACTCATCAAACTGAGGGCCGAAATCTTCGAAAGGCAGTTGCGGGCCGCCCGCTACCAGCAACAGGTCGTAGGGCTGCCGGGCTTCGCTGTAGTGCTTGTGCGCCTGCAATGACAGGCCATTGGAGGCAGCCAGAGTGCCGTGGCCGAAACCGATCACCTCCAGGCGGTAGTGATCGTCAGGCGCCAGGAAGCGGTTGGCCTCGCAGAACACATCCATGGGCCCGGTCACGTCCAGTGACTGGACGCCGGGGAAGATCAGGATCGCGACGGTTTTGTGCATGGGAGACCTTTATCTCTGGGCTGACGCAAAACCCTGTGGGAGCTGGCTTGCCTGCGATGCAGACACCTGGGCTCATCAGGTATACCGAGGTGATGCTATCGCAGGCAAGCCAACTCCCACATTAGATCGCGCGCAGCCTTGGCGCGATGTGGCAGCACATTGGCCGAAAACGCGCCCTCGTCTCGATAGCTGCGTCGCCCAAGCGCGAACAGACTGGATGCTTTCCAGAGGAGCACCACCATGAACACCACCATCGCCGGCATCAAAATCCCCGACAGCGCCTTGGCCAAAGCCACCACTGAATACATCCGCGACATCGAATCCGACCTGCTGTACCACCACTCGCGCCGGGTATTTCTGTTCGGCGCCTTGAGCGGAGAGCGCAAGCAACTGGCCTACAACCCGGAGCTGCTGTATGTCGGCGCAATGTTCCACGACCTGGGCCTGGTGGAAGGTCATCGCAGTGACGACCAGCGTTTCGAAGTGGACGGTGCCAATGCCGCCGCCGCGTTCCTCAAGCCTTACGGGCTGAGCGATGACGATATCGAACAAGTGTGGTTGTCCATCGCCCTGCACACCACACCGGGTGTGCCGCAACACCTGCGCCCCACCGTGGCGCTGGTGACCGCCGGGGTGGAGATGGACGTGCTGGGCATGGACTACGCCGCATTTTCCACGGTGCAGCGCGAAGCGGTGGTGCATGCGCATCCACGCGGTGAAGGGTTCAAGGAGTGCATCATCTGCGCGTTTGCCGACGGCTTGCGCCATCGCCCGCAGACCACGTTTGGCAACGTGAAGACGGATGTGCTGGTGGATCAGGAGCCGGGGTTCAGGCCGATGAATTTTGTCGAGGTGATTCGCACGTCGCCGTGGTTGGCGTAGCTGAGTTGAAATGCGATCAAATGTGGGAGGGGGCTTGCCCCCGATGGCGGTGTGTCAGTCAGCAAATCTGATACTGATACACCGCTATCGGGAGCAAGCCCCCTCCCACATTTGGACCTCACCCAGCTTTAGATCGGGGCTGGAGCGCGGCGCTTGTCCGGCTGTTGCCAGCCGTCAGCCGCGGCTTCTTCGATGGATTGCTGGATGGCCTTCTTGCGATGCTCTTCGGCCCGACGGCTGAAGAACCACACCAGGAAGGTCACCAACGACACCGCCAACAGGATCAGACTCGCCACCGCGTTGATCTCGGGTTTAACCCCAAGGCGCACCGCCGAGAACACTTCCATCGGCAAGGTGGTGGAACCCGGGCCCGATACAAAGCTGGCCAGTACCAGGTCATCCAGGGACAGCGCAAACGACATCATGCCGCCCGCCGCCAGCGACGGCGCGATCATCGGGATGGTGATCAGGAAGAACACCTTCCACGGCCGCGCGCCCAAATCCATCGCGGCTTCTTCGATCGACAAATCCAGCTCACGCAAGCGCGCCGACACCACCACCGCCACATACGCCGCACAGAACGTCGTGTGCGCGATCCAGATGGTGACGATGCCACGTTCCTGGGGCCAGCCGATCATCTGCGCCATGGCCACGAACAGCAGCAACAGCGACAGGCCGGTGATCACTTCAGGCATCACCAGCGGTGCCGTCACCAGGCCGCCGAACAGCGTACGGCCCTTGAACTGGCTGATACGCGTGAGCACAAATGCCGCCAACGTGCCCAGCGCCACCGCGGCCACCGCCGTGTAGCAGGCGATTTCCAGGGAACGGGCCACCGAGCCCATCAACTGGGTGTTGTCCAGCAGGCCCACGTACCACTTGATCGACCAACCGCCCCACACCGTCACCAGCTTGGATTCGTTGAACGAGTAGATCACCAGGATCAACATCGGCAGGTAGATAAAAAACAAGCCTGCGACCAGCATGAAACTGGAGAAACGAAAGCGCTTCATATCTTGCCCTCCAGCTCTTTGGCCTGGCTGCGGTTGAACAGAATGATCGGCACGATCAGGATCGCCAGCATCACCACGGCCAAGGCAGAAGCCACCGGCCAGTCACGGTTGTTGAAGAATTCCTGCCACAACACTTTACCGATCATCAGGGTTTCCGGGCCGCCGAGCAGTTCAGGGATCACGAACTCGCCCACCACAGGGATAAACACCAACATGCAGCCGGCGATGATGCCGTTCTTGGACAGCGGCACGGTGATTTTCCAGAAGCTGTTGAAGGTGCTCGAACCAAGGTCGGAGGCGGCTTCGAGCAGGCTCTGGTCGTGTTTGACCAGATTTGCGTACAGCGGCAGGATCATGAACGGCAGGTACGAGTAGACCACGCCGATATACACCGCGATGTTGGTGTTGAGGATCTGCAACGGTTCACTGATCAGCCCCATGGACATCAGGAAGCCGTTGAGCAAACCGTTGTTGCTGAGGATGCCCATCCACGCATACACGCGGATCAGGATCGCGGTCCAGGTCGGCATCATGATCAGCAGCACCAGCACGGTCTGCATCTCTTTGCGCGCCGTGGCGATGGCGTAGGCCATCGGGTAGCCGATCAGCAGGCACAGCAGCGTGCTGAAGAACGCCATCTTCAACGAGCCCAGGTAGGCTGCGATGTACAACTCGTCGCCCGCCAACAGGCTGTAGTTGGCCAGGTTCAGCACCACTTGCAGCTTTTGCTCAACGTAGGTGTAGATCTCGGTATAGGGCGGGATCGCCACGTCGGCTTCGGCAAAGCTGATTTTCAATACGATGAAAAACGGCAGTGCGAAAAACAGAAACAGCCAGAGGAATGGAATCCCGATGACCACCTGCTTGCCATTGGGGATTATGCGATCCAAGCGCCGCTTGAATTTCTTCATGTTCATGAGCGAAGTACCACGCCGCTGTCGTCTTCCCACCACACGTAAACCTGATCACCCCAGGTTGGGCGCTGGCCACGGCGTTCGGCGTTGGCGACGAAGGACTGCACCAGCTTGCCACTCGGCAGCTCCACATAGAACACCGAGTGACCGCCCAGGTAGGCGATATCGTGCACCTTGCCGCTGGACCAGTTGTGCTCGCAGGTCGGCATTTCGGTGGTGACCAGCAGTTTTTCCGGGCGAATCGCGTAGGTCACCGACTTGTCTTCCACCGAAGTAGCGATGCCGTAGCCCACGTAGATGTCGCGATCCAGGTCCGGGCACTTGAGCACCGCATGGCCTTCGGCGTCGTCCACCACTTGGGTGTCGAAGATGTTCACGTTGCCGATGAACTCGCACACCAGGCGGCTGGTAGGGGTTTCGTAGATGTCGATCGGGCTGCCGATCTGGGCGATCCAGCCCAGGTGCATGATCGCAATACGCTCGGCCATGGTCATGGCCTCTTCCTGGTCGTGGGTTACCATCACGCACGTCACGCCGACGCGCTCGATGATCTCTACAAGCTCAAGCTGCATCTGCGAGCGCAGCTTCTTGTCCAGGGCGCCCATCGGCTCATCGAGCAGCAAGAGTTTGGGGCGCTTGGCCAGGGAACGGGCCAGGGCTACACGCTGGCGCTGGCCGCCGGACAGCTGGTGCGGCTTGCGCTTGGCGTATTGGCTCATCTGCACCAGCTTGAGCATCTCGGCCACGCGGGCGTCGACTTCGGCCTTGGGGATCTTGTCCTGCTGCAGGCCGAACGCGATGTTCTGCGCCACGGTCATGTGCGGGAACAGCGCATAGGACTGGAACATCATGTTGATCGGCCGCTCGTAGGGCGGCATGTCGGTAATGTCCACGCCGTCCAGGTAGATGCGGCCTTCGGTTGGGCGCTCGAAACCTGCGAGCATACGCAGCAAGGTGGACTTGCCTGAACCCGAACCGCCGAGCAAGGCGAAGATCTCGCCTTTCTTGATTTCCAGGGACACATCGTCCACCGCAATCGTCTCGTCGAACTTCTTCGTGACCCGGTCGATTTTGACCAGCACCTTTTTCGGTGTCTGGTCGCCCTCGAGGGCTTTCTTATAGGCGCCGGAGGCAACTGCCATTTACGAAACTCCCAAAAAAAGAGTGCAGCTCGCCCAATACGGGCCAGCCTTGGATAGTTTGAGCCTTACTTGCCCGTCTTGACCTTGGTCCAGCTACGGGTCATTAAACGCTGCACTTTCGGGGGTAGCTCGAAGTTGACGAATGTCCGCTCGAGAACCGCCTGCGGTGGGTAAACCGCTGCGTCGGTGCGTATCGATTGTTCCATCAGCTTGTCCGCCCCGGGGTTAGGGTTGGCGTAACCGACGTAATCACTGACCTGGGCGATCACCTCAGGTTGCAGCAAATAGTTGATGAAGGCATGAGCCTCTTTAACGTTGCTCGCATCCTTGGGGATCGCCAGTACGTCAAACCAGAGGTTGCCGCCTTCCTTGGGAATTGCGTAGGCGATGTTCACGCCCTTGCCCGCCTCGGCCGCGCGGGCCTTGGCCTGGAACACATCACCGGAGAAACCGGCAGCCACGCAGATGTTGCCGTTGGCCAGGTCCGAGATGTATTTGGAGGAGTGGAAGTAAGTCACGTAGGGCCGCACTTTGAGCAGCTTCTCTTCGGCCTTCTTGTAGTCGGCCGGGTTGGTGCTGTTAGGGTCCAGGCCCATGTAGTTGAGCACTGCCGGCAGCATTTCATCGGCCGAATCCATGAACGACACACCGCAGGTGGCGAGCTTCTTCATGTTTTCCGGTTCGAACAACACCGCCCAGGAATCGATATGGTCGACGCCCAGCACTTCCTTGACCTTATCGACGTTGTAGCCAATGCCGTTGGTGCCCCACAGGTACGGCACCGCGTACTGGTTGCCCGGGTCGTTCTTTTCCAAGCGCTTGAGCAGGGCCGGGTCGAGGTTGGCGTAGTTTGTCAGCAGTGACTTGTCGAGCTTCTGGAACGCCCCGGCCTTGATCTGCTTGCCGAGGAAATGGTTGGACGGCACGACCACGTCATAGCCGGTACGCCCGGCGAGCAACTTGCCTTCCAGGGTTTCGTTGGAATCAAACACGTCATACACGGGCTTGATGCCGGTGGCCTTTTCAAAGTTGGCCAGGGTGTCGGGGCCGATGTAGTCCGACCAGTTATAAACATGCACCGTCGATGCGGCCTGCACGCTGACAGCCAGCGTGATACCTGCACCCACCAGCAAGGCTTTGCGAAATAAAGAAATTGGCAAGTGGAGGTCCTCTTAAATAGTTGGGCCCAAAGTTGTTGCCCGGCAACAAAACCGGCGCGCAACTTACCCTCGATAAACCGATCCGGCAAAACTTTCTTTGATCTAATTTGTGGGAGAGGGGCTTACCCCCCTCCCACAGCTGCCAGGGCTTACTTGCCCGACTTGATCTTGGTCCAGCTACGGGTCATTTCACGCTGGGTCGCGGCCGGCAAGTCGGCAATCGCGTAGAGCTTGGCCTGCACGTCCGCCGACGGGTAGATGCCCGGGTCGCTGGTGATGTCTTTGTCTACCAGTGCGGTGGCCTTCTCGTTACCGTTCGGGAAGCGCACGCTGTTGGTGATGCTCGCCATCACTTCCGGCTTGAGCAGGTAATTCATGAAGGTGTAGGCGGCCTCGACGTTTTCGGCATCCTTGGGGATAGCGACCATGTCGAAGAAGCTGCCGGCGCCTTCTTTCGGAATGTCGTAGGCGACTTTGACTTTGCCACCGGCTTCAGCCGCCCGGGACTTGGCTTGCTGGATGTCACCCGAGTAACCCACGGCCACGCAGATGTTGCCGTTGGCGAGGTCGGAAATGTACTTGGACGAGTGGAAGTAACCGATCGAAGGACGGATCTTCAAGAACAGGTCTTCAGCCTGCTTGAGATCGGCTTTCTTCTGGCTGTCGGTCGGCAGGCCCAGGTAATGCAGCGCGATTGGCAGCATTTCGGTTGGCGAGTCGAGGAAGCTCACGCCGCAGCTTTTCAGCTTGGCGATGTTTTCCGGCTTCATCAGCACATCCCACGAATCGATCTTGTCCACGCCCAGCGCGGCCTTGACCTTCTCCGGGTTGTAGCCGATGCCGATCGAACCCCACATGTACGGGAACGCGTGCTTGTTGTCCGGGTCGCTGACCGACACGGCCTTGAGCAGGGATTTGTTCAGGTTGCTGTAGTTAGGCAGCTTGGACGTGTCCAGCTCCTGGTACACGCCGGCCTTGATCTGCTTGGCCAGGAAGTTGTTCGACGGCACGACGATGTCGTAGCCGGACTTGCCTGCCAGCAACTTGGCTTCCAGGGTCTCGTTGCTGTCGAACACGTCGTACACCACCTTGATGCCCGACTCTTTTTCAAAGTTGGCGATGGTGTCCGGTGCAATGTAGTCAGACCAGTTGTACACGTGCAGCACTTTATTGTCTGCCTGGGCCGCGCCCGCCATTGCGCCCATCAGGGACAAGGCGAGGAGGGTCTTGCCAGCGTTTTTCAAACCTAATGCCTTCATTGGGTGATGCTCCGATTTTTCTTTTTTGGGCCGCACATTGTTTATGTTTCGGGCCCAGCCAAAGGGCAACAAAACAGGACGACAGTCTGGCAAGTTCAGGGGCCCGCTTTCAACCGGCCCCCGCATTTATCTACTCAGCCCTGCAATGCCGCCAACGTCAGGTCCAGGCAATGACGGGCCTTGGTCACCAGCTCGTCGATTTCTGCCTGGCTGATCACCAGCGGCGGCGAAATGATCATGGTGTCGCCCACGGCGCGCATGATCAGGCCATTCTCGAAGCAGAAGGTTCGGCAGATCATGCCGGCGCCCTTGCCTTCATGACGCTTGCGCGTGACCTTGTCCTGCACCAGCTCGATCGCACCGAGCATACCCACGCCGCGCACTTCGCCCACCAGCGGGTGGTCAGCCAGCTCCCTCAGACGCTTCTGCAAATACGGTGCCGTTTCGTCGTGTACACGGCTGACGATTTTTTCATCGCGCAGGATACGGATGTTTTCCAGGGCCACAGCCGCGGCGACCGGGTGGCCGGAGTAGGTAAAACCGTGGTTGAAATCGCCCCCTTCGTTGAGCACCGCCACCACTTCGTCGCGCACGATCAGGCCGCCCATGGGCACGTAGCCTGAGGTCAGGCCCTTGGCGATGGTCATCATGTGTGGCTTGAGGTCGTAGAAATCGCTACCGAACCACTCACCGGTACGGCCGAAACCGCAGATCACTTCGTCGGCGACAAACAGGATGTCGTACTTGGCGAGAATTTCCTTGATGCGCGGCCAGTAGGTGGCGGGTGGCACGATCACACCACCAGCTCCCTGGATCGGCTCGGCGATAAAGGCGCCGACGTTGTCCACGCCCAACTCCAGAATCTTCTCTTCCAGCTGGTTGGCGGCCCAGATCCCGAATTCTTCAGGGCTCATGTCGCCGCCTTCGCCAAACCAGTAGGGTTGAGCGATGTGGGTGATGCCCGGGATAGGCAGGTCGCCCTGCTCATGCATATAAGTCATGCCACCCAGGCTGGCGCCGGCCACGGTGGAACCGTGGTAGCCGTTCTTGCGGGCAATGATGGTTTTCTTGTTCGGCTGGCCCTTGATCGCCCAGTAGTGGCGGACCATGCGCAACATGGTGTCGTTGCCTTCGGAGCCGGAGCCGGTGAAGAACACATGGTTCATGCCGGCGGGCGCGACTTCGGAAATGACTTTGGCCAGTTCAAGCACCGGCGGGTGTGCGGTCTGGAAGAACAGGTTGTAGTACGGCAGCTCTTTCATCTGTTTGGCGGCGGCGTCAGCCAGTTCGTCGCGACCATAGCCGATCGCCACGCACCACAGGCCGGCCATGCCGTCGAGGATCTTGTTGCCTTCGCTGTCCCACAGGTAAACACCGTGGGCTTTGGTGATGATCCTTGGGCCTTTCTCTTTCAATTGCTTGAAATCGCTGAACGGCGCCAGGTGGTGATCATTGCTCAAGGCTTGCCATTCACGGGTTTGCGGGTTGTTGCTGGACATACCAATCTCCTAGACTTTTCAGTGAAGGGCGCGCCGTTTGAAGGACGCGCCCGGCGCATCAGACGGCGAAGAGCAGGAATTCCCGCTCCCACGAACTGATCACGCGCTTGAAGTTTTCATGCTCGGCCCGCTTGACCGCGACGTAGCCTGTGATGAACTTTTGCCCCAGATATTTCTCGATGGTCTTGCTGTTTTCCATACGCTCAAGGGCATCTTCGATGGTCAACGGCAGACGCAGATTGCGGCGCTCGTAACCACGGCCGACTACTGGCGCGCTCGGGTTGTGGCCTTCGACCATGCCGATGTAGCCGCACAGCAGGCTGGCGGCAATCGCCAGGTAGGGGTTGGCATCGGCGCCCGGCAGGCGGTTCTCCACGCGGCGGTTCTGTGGGCCGGCATCTGGAACGCGCAGGCCGACGGTGCGGTTCTCTTCGCCCCACTCCACGTTCACCGGCGCCGAGGTGTCGGGCAGGAAGCGGCGGAACGAGTTCACGTTCGGGGCGAACAGCGGCAGCAATTCAGGGATGAACTTCTGCAGGCCACCAATGTGGTTGAGAAACAGCTGGCTCATGGTCCCGTCTTCATTGGAGAAGACGTTCTTGCCGGTGGCGATGTCGATGATGCTCTGGTGCAGGTGCATCGCGCTGCCGGGCTCGCCGGTCATCGGCTTGGCCATAAAGGTGGCAGCCACGTCGTGCTTGAGCGCGGCTTCACGCATGGTGCGCTTGAACACCAGGATCTGGTCGGCCAGGGACAGGGCATCGCCGTGACGGAAGTTGATTTCCATCTGCGCGGTGCCGTCTTCGTGGATCAGGGTGTCGAGGTCCAGCTCCTGCAGTTCGCACCAGTCGTAGACGTCTTCGAACAGCGGGTCGAATTCGTTGGCCGCTTCTATAGAGAAAGACTGGCGGCCAGTCTCCGGGCGCCCGGAACGGCCAATCGGCGGTTGCAGCGGAAAGTCCGGGTCTTCGCAACGCTTGGTCAGGTAGAACTCCATCTCCGGCGCCACGATGGGCTGCCAGCCGCGGTCGGAGTAGAGTTTGAGGACTTTCTTGAGCACGTTGCGCGGCGACAGCTCGATCGGGTTGCCTTGCTTGTCGTAGGTGTCGTGGATCACCTGAGCAGTGGGCTCGATGGCCCAGGGCACCAGGAATACCGCGTTCTGGTCGGGGCGGCAGATCATGTCGATGTCGGCCGGGTCGAGCAATTCGTAATAGATGTCGTCTTCGACATAGTCGCCGGTCACGGTCTGCAACAGAACGCTTTCGGGCAGGCGCATGCCTTTTTCGGCGATGAACTTGTTGGTCGGCGAGATCTTGCCCCGGGTAATACCGGTGAGGTCGCCAATCATGCATTCGACTTCTGTGATCTTGTGGTCTTTCAACCAATCGGTGAGCTGGTCGAGGTTGTTACTCATAAATGCCTCTGGGCTGGGTTTCCTGGCATCCGTTAAAAGCCAGGCGTTGGTTGACGCAGCATCCGCGTCGTTTGTTCATTCAGGGTAGGAGCTTACCTGCCATTTGCCCATGGGTTGCATTCCTCACGCCAAAGTTGTGCAGAATCATGATCGGCACGGCGAATATGGGCGGGTGGGTGGCGCAGGCGTTGGCAAAGAGGAGGTCGGACGGGCCGTCAAGAATATTGGCCGGTGCGTGAGCATTCACGCGGGACGAACGGACTGCGCACAATGTGTGGCGCAAGCACGCAGAGACGCCGAATGGCGGCAGGTGAAACATGAAGCACCCCGGTATTATTGCTGTTATGGGTTTGAATCGAGCTTAGCCTTGTTCATTTTTTTACACAACACCCCCGTAAAAAATACAACACGGCCCGCTCAAGCCTGCAGGTCCAAAGACCTTTAAACCCAAAAAACCGCCCCAAAAAGCCCCAAAAAAGGCTTCATGGCGCTTTTTTAGGGCAAAAAATGCCTCGCTTGACTTCGGCAAGCCGTTCGGGTTGACTGAAACCAGAAAAGATCAATGATTGATATTTTTAACAACAAAGGTGTTGCATCATGTCGGTACCCCCGCGTGCCGTTCAGCTTAACGAAGCGAACGCGTTCCTTAAGGATCATCCTGAGGTTCTGTACGTAGACCTTCTAATTGCGGATATGAATGGTGTGGTGCGCGGCAAGCGCATCGAACGCACCAGCCTCCACAAGGTTTACGAGAAGGGCATTAACCTGCCTGCCTCTTTATTTGCCCTGGATATCAATGGCTCGACGGTGGAAAGCACCGGCCTGGGCCTGGACATCGGCGATGCTGACCGAATCTGTTATCCAATCCCCGACACCCTGTGCAATGAACCCTGGCAAAAGCGCCCTACCGCGCAATTGCTGATGACCATGCACGAACTTGAAGGTGAACCTTTCTTCGCCGACCCGCGCGAAGTGCTCCGCCAAGTTGTAAGCAAGTTTGACGACCTCGGTCTGACCATCTGCGCCGCCTTCGAGCTTGAGTTCTACCTGATCGACCAGGAGAACGTGAACGGCCGCCCACAACCGCCCCGCTCGCCGATCTCCGGCAAACGCCCGCACTCGACACAGGTCTACCTGATCGACGACCTCGACGAATACGTCGACTGCCTCCAGGACATTCTGGAAGGTGCCAAGGAGCAAGGCATTCCGGCCGATGCCATCGTCAAGGAAAGTGCCCCGGCGCAGTTCGAAGTGAACCTGCACCATGTGGCCGACCCGATCAAGGCCTGCGACTACGCAGTACTGCTCAAGCGCCTGATCAAGAACATCGCCTACGACCATGAGATGGACACCACCTTCATGGCCAAGCCTTACCCAGGGCAGGCAGGCAACGGGTTGCACGTACACATCTCCATTCTGGACAAGGACGGCAAGAACATCTTTGCCAGCGAGGATCCCGAGCAGAACGCCGCATTGCGTCACGCGATCGGCGGTGTGCTGGAGACCCTACCCGCCCAAATGGCGTTCCTGTGCCCCAACGTCAACTCCTACCGTCGTTTCGGCGCACAGTTCTATGTGCCGAACTCGCCGTGCTGGGGCCTGGACAACCGCACCGTAGCGATTCGCGTACCCACCGGCTCTTCCGATGCCGTGCGTATCGAACACCGCGTGGCCGGTGCCGATGCCAATCCTTATCTGCTGATGGCTTCGGTCCTGGCGGGTGTACACCACGGTCTGACCAACAAGATCGAACCGGGCGCTCCGGTGGAAGGCAACAGCTACGAGCAGAACGAGCAAAGCCTGCCGAACAACCTGCGCGATGCCCTGCGCGAGTTGGACGACAGCGAGGTGATGGCCAAGTACATCGATCCTAAATACATCGATATCTTTGTTGCCTGTAAGGAAAGTGAGCTGGAAGAGTTTGAACACTCCATCTCCGACCTTGAGTACAACTGGTACCTGCATACCGTGTAAGCGGTTGCGGCATTGAAGAAGCGCCACAGGCTTAGGGTCTGTGGCGTTTTTTTATGGGCTTATTCCGGGAGACCGAATTGGTCTCATCGGGAGCAAGCCCCCCTCCCACATTTTGAATGTATTCACAGATCTAAATGTGGGAGGGGGCTTGCTCCCGATGGCGGTCTGGAAGACAACACACCTCCCTGCTCATACAATGCCCGCTGCCTTGTAGGAGACATCCATGCCCACCCGCCCCGCCGCCCCTCGCAAACCCCGCGCCCGCAGCCAGGCCCGGATCGACGCGATCCTTGAAGCCGCCCGCACCTTGCTGGCCGCCGAAGGCGTGGCGAGTTTGTCGATCTACAGCGTGGCCGACCGGGCGCAGATTCCACCGTCGTCGGTGTATCACTTCTTCGCCAGTGTGCCGGCATTGCTGGAAGCATTGACGGCTGACGTTCACGCAGCCTTTCGCGCCGCCATCCAGGCGCCCATCGAGCATGAATCGCTCAAGCATTGGCGCGACCTGTCCTGCATCGTTGAACAACGCATGCTCACCGTTTATGACCAGGACGCCGCTGCACGCCAGTTGATCCTGGCCCAACACGGGCTGACCGAAGTCACCCAGGCCGATCGTCAGCATGACCTGGAGTTGGGGGACTTGATGCTGGAGGTGTTCAACCGCCACTTCGAAGTGCCGAGCTTGCCCAAGGATGTGGATGTATTTGCCCTGGCGCTGGAGTTGAGCGACCGCGTGTATGCGCGCTCAGTGCATCAGCATGGGCTGATCACGCCGCGTATGGCGCAAGAAGGGATGCGCGTGTTTGATGCCTATGTGGGGCTTTATTTGCCGGCGTATCTGCCCAAGCGGTGAGCCTTGTGTTGGCTGGGCCGGCCCTATCGGGGGCAAGCCCCCGATAGCGGTCTCAAGCAATCACAACTTGGCAATCGACACCTCAGTGGATTTCACAAAGGCAATCACTTCACTGCCAATCACCAGCTCCAGCTCTTTGACCGAACGCGTAGTGATCACCGAAGTAACGATGCCGGACGCAGTCTGTACGTCGATTTCCGACAGCACGTCACCGACCACGATTTCCTTGATGGTGCCTTTGAACTGGTTACGCACGTTGATGGCTTTAATAGTCATGATGTTTTTCCTGTGTGGGTTATTGAGCCCAACGCAATTGCGTCGGCAGCGGTGAAACAGGTTCGGGTTCCGGCGGTGAACCGGGCAGCGACAGCACGCGGTTGAGCACCTCGGCCTCCAACGCGGCCAGGCGGTGTGAACCACGGGCCCGTGGGCGTGGCAGGTCGACGGCGAGGTCGAGACCGATTTCGCCGTCTTCGATCAGAATCACCCGGTCGGCAATCGCCACGGCTTCGCTGACATCGTGGGTCACCAGCAACACAGTGAAACCGTGCTTGCGCCAGAGGTTCTCGATCAGTTGCTGCATCTCGATGCGAGTCAGGGCATCCAGCGCCCCCAGCGGCTCGTCGAGCAGCAACAGGCGCGGCTGGTGAATCAACGCGCGCGCCAGGGCCACGCGCTGCTTCTGGCCACCGGACAAGGCCGCCGGCCATTCATTGGCGCGCTCGGCCAGGCCCACCGCTTCCAGAGCCTCCAGCGCGCTGGGGCGCCAGTTGCCCGTAAGGCCGAGGCCGACGTTGTCGATGATCTTTTTCCACGGCAGCAAACGCGCTTCCTGGAACATCAATCGTGTGTCTTCAATCGCCTCGTGCAGCGGCGCGGAGCCGGCCAGCAGCTCGCCGCCACTGGCCTTGTCCAGCCCCGCCAGCAGGCGCAACAAGGTACTCTTGCCGCAGCCACTGCGACCTACCACGGCCACGAATTGACCGGCCGGAATATGCAGGTCGATGTCCTTGAGCACTTCGCGAGTGCCGAAGGATTTGCGCAACTTGCGCACCGCCAGGGGAATGCCCTTGAGCAGGCGCGGGGGTTGTTGAGCTGTCATGCCGCACCTCCTTTGACTTGATACGCCGGGTGCCAGCGCAGCCATACCCGTTCCAGGCCACGCGCCGCCAGGTCGGCGAGTTTGCCGAGGATCGCGTACATCACGATGGCCAGCACCACCACGTCGGTTTGCAGGAACTCACGGGCATTCATCGCCAGGTAACCGATGCCGGAACTGGCCGAGATGGTTTCCGCCACGATCAGCGTCAGCCACATAAAGCCCAGGGCAAAGCGCACGCCCACCAGGATCGACGGCAGCGCGCCAGGCAGGATGACTTGCCAGAACAGGCTGAACCCCGACAGGCCATAGCTGCGCGACATTTCCACCAGCGCCGGGTCGACGTTGCGGATACCGTGATAGGTGTTCAGGTAGATCGGGAACAACGTGCCGAGTGCCACCAGGAAAATCTTCGCGGTCTCGTCAATGCCGAACCACAGGATCACCAGTGGAATCAGCGCCAGGTGCGGCACGTTACGAATCATCTGCACAGAGCTGTCCAGCAAGCGCTCGCCCCACTTCGACAACCCGGTGATAAAGCCCAGGGCCAAACCAATGCTGCCGCCGATCACAAAGCCCAGGCCGGCACGCCAGCCACTGATGGCCAGGTGTGTCCAGATTTCGCCGCTGACCACCAGGTTGACTCCGGCTTCGATCACCGCACTGGGCGCCGGCAAAATGCGCGTCGACAACCACCCCGCCGACACCGACAACTGCCACACCGCCAGCAACAAGATCGGCAGCACCCAGGGCGCCACGCGATGGCTGAATTTTTCAAAGTCCATAACGGCGCCTCAACTCTGTGACGCAGCTTTGGGAAGGATGTCGTTGGCGACCATCTCGCCAAACGGGCTGACGTAACCGGCGCTTTTCGGCAACTCGGGACGTTCGATATCCAGATGCGGAAACAACAGTTCGGCGACTCGATACGACTCTTCCAGGTGTGGATAACCGGAGAAGATAAAGGTGTCGATACCCAGGTCCGCGTATTCCTTGACCCGCGCCGCAACCGTCGGGCCATCGCCGACCAGCGCCGTGCCTGCTCCGCCACGTACCAGGCCGACGCCGGCCCACAGGTTGGGGCTGACCTCCAGGTTGTCACGGCTGCCGCCATGCAAAGCGGCCATGCGTTGCTGGCCAACCGAGTCAAAACGCGCCAGCGACGCCTGGGCGCGGGCAATGGTGTCGTCGTCCAGATGGGAGATGAGTTTGTCGGCGGCTTTCCAGGCCTCTTCGTTGGTCTCGCGCACAATCACATGCAGGCGAATGCCGAAGCGCAGGGTACGCCCGAGTTTCTCGGCCTTGGCGCGAACCTGGGCGATTTTTTCCGCGACAGCAGCCGGCGGCTCGCCCCAGGTCAGGACCATTTCCACCTGCTCGGCCGCCAGGTCCTGGGCCGCTTCGGAGGAACCGCCGAAGTACAGCGGCGGGCGCGGTTGCTGGACCGGTGGGTAGAGCAGCTTGGCGCCTTTGACGCTGATGTGCTCGCCGTCGTAGTCCACGGTTTCGCCTTCGAGCACGCGGCGCCAGATGCGCGTGAACTCCACCGATGCCTGATAGCGTTCTTCGTGGCTGAGGAACAAGCCATCGCCAGCCAACTCTTCCGGGTCACCGCCAGTCACCAGGTTGAATAACGCACGACCACCGGACAACCGGTCCAGGGTGGCGGCCTGGCGTGCGGCGACCGTCGGGGAAATGATCCCGGGGCGCAGAGCAACCAGGAATTTCAAACGCTGGGTCACTGGAATCAGCGAGGCAGCCACCAGCCACGAGTCTTCGCAGGAGCGACCGGTAGGGATCAACACCCCGCCGAAACCCAGGCGGTCAGCGGCCTGGGCCACTTGTTGCAAATAACCGTGATCGACGGCGCGGGCGCCTTCGGCGGTGCCAAGGTAATGGCCGTCGCCGTGGGTAGGCAGGAACCAGAAAATATTGAGGCTCATGGAGTTGTCTCCTGAAGGAATCGGATTACGGCGCTTTGGCAACCGCGGCGGGGGCGTCCAGATCACGTCCTTGATGCTCAAGGGCTTGGGGATCAGTTTGAGCTGGTAGAAGCTGTCGGCGATTTTCTGCTGGGCCGCGACCACTTCCGGGGTCAGGAACAGCGCACCGTAGCCCTGGCGTTTCACCGAGGTCAGGGTGATGTCGGCGGGCAGGCCCAGCAGCGGTGCGACTTGTTCGGTGACTTCCTGCGGGTTGGCCTTGGACCACACGCCCACCGCGCGCACTTCTTCCACCAGCGCCCTGATCACTTCAGGGTGTTGCTCGGCGTAGGGTTTGGTGGCCAGGTAGAACTGATGGTTGTCGGCAATGCCGGTGCCGTCACGCAGGGTACGGGCTTGCAGTTGTTTCTCGGCGGCGGCCTGGTACGGGTCCCAGATCACCCAGGCATCCACACTGCCGCGCTCGAAGGCGGCACGGGCATCGGCAGGTGGCAGGAATACGGTTTTCACGTCGGTGTAGTTGAGGCCGGCATCTTCCAGGGCTCGCACCAGCAGGTAATGCACGTTGGAGCCTTTGTTGAGCACAACCTTTTTGCCTTTGAGCTCGGCGACCGATTTGATCGGTGAGTCTTTGGGCACCAGGATCGCTTCACTGGTAGGTGCGGGCGGTTCGTAGGCGACGTAAAGCAAGTCGGCGCCGGCCGCCTGGGCAAACACCGGTGGCGTTTCACCGGTGACGCCGAAGTCGATGGAGCCGACGTTCAGGCCCTCAAGCAACTGCGGGCCGCCGGGGAACTCGGTCCACTGCACCTGCACGCCTTGGGCGGCCAGGCGTTTTTCCAGCGTGCCCTTGGCCTTGAGCAGCACCAGGGTGCCGTACTTCTGATAACCGATCCGCAGGGTCTCGGCGGCTTGGGCTTGAACAATGGCGCCGAAGGACACAGCCGCAGCAAACAGTGCGACCAGACCACGACGCAAGATGACAGTGCGCATGGCGCTCTCTCCACAGTTGCGATTAGGGTTTTGGCTGCACCTGCTTGGCCGTTGGCGGCTGAGTAAGGTGAGTGTTTCTCGATTTTCGGGTAAGGGTCAGATGCTCCAGCGAGCACTCAACAAGCGTTCATTCAACACATCGGGGTCCAGCGGCTTGGGGCGTCGGGCCATGGCGCTGTAGAGCTGCTCCAGGGCTTCGTGCAAGCGTCGTTCAAGTACCGGCACCAGTTGCGCCTGGACGCTGCCTTCGCCATAGGCGATCTGGCTGTCTTCGGCGAAAATGCCGTGGAGCAATTCCTGGGCTTTCAGGGCCGACAACACCGGTTTCAAGGCATAGTCCACCGCCAGCATGTGGGCGATGCTGCCGCCGGTTGCAATCGGTAATACCACCTTATGGGCCAGGGCGCGTTCGGGCAGAAGGTCCAACACGGTTTTCAGCGCGCCGGAAAACGACGCCTTGTACACCGGTGTGGCGATCACCAGGCCGTCGGCATTGGCCACCTGTTGCAACAGGTCGATGACCTTGGGGCTGTCGAACCGTGCGTGCAGCAAGTCTTCAGCCGGGAAGTCGCGTATCTGGTAACTCACCACCTCTACGCCCTGCTGTTGCAGCCATTGACGGGTTTTATCCAGCAACACCCCGGAGCGCGAACGCTGGCTGGGACTGCCTCCAAGTGTTACGACCAGCATGCAGGAGATTCCTTGAGCAAGTGTCGGCGGTTCGCTGTACGGCAATGGCGCCAAGATGGGATAGACCTTATCAGCAGATTTATATATCTATAAATCTTATTTATTCATTTGTTTATTCCATAAATACATAAGCCGTTTATCAATCGCCAGGCGAAAAAAAAGGCCGTGAAAACGGCCTGAAAACCCCTGCATGCTTACTTTGAAAATGCACTTAACATGTGGGAGGGGGCTTGCTCCCGATAGCGGTGGGTCAGGTAAGTATTTGGTAACTGACAGACCGCCATCGGGAGCAAGCCCCCTCCCACATGGGATCTGTGTCAGCGGTTGGGTTGTGGGGTGAGGCGCAGGTACGGCTTCACCGCGCGGTAGCCCTTTGGAAAGCGCTTCTTGATCTCTTCCTCGTCCTTGAGCGACGGCACGATCACCACCTCATCCCCATCCTGCCAGTTGGCGGGCGTGGCGACCTTGTGGTTGTCGGTCAGTTGCAGCGAGTCGATCACCCGCAGGATTTCATGGAAGTTGCGCCCGGTACTGGCCGGGTAGGTGATAGTCAGGCGGATCTTCTTGTTCGGGTCGATCACGAACAAGGAGCGCACGGTGAGGGTGTCACTGGCGTTGGGATGGATCAGGTCGTAGAGGTCCGAGACCTTGCGGTCGGCGTCGGCCAGGATCGGGAAGTTGACCACGGTGTTCTGGGTCTCATTGATGTCTTCAATCCACTTGTGATGCGAGTCCACCGGGTCTACAGACAGGGCGATGGCCTTGACGCCACGTTTTGCGAATTCGTCCTTGAGCTTGGCGGTGAAGCCCAGCTCGGTGGTGCACACCGGGGTGAAGTCTGCCGGGTGGGAAAACAACACACCCCAGCTGTCGCCCAGCCATTCGTGGAAGCGAATCTTGCCGGCGCTGGAATCCTGTTCGAAGTCGGGGGCGATGTCGCCCAGTCTTAGGCTCATGGTGTGGCTCCTGATGAGTGCTTATGGAGCCCACTGTGCATGGATTTGGAGTTATTTAAAAAGAATAAATATCGATTTATCTAGACGATAAAGGAATATTAAAAATGTGTTCATTGGACTTGGGCGCAGGCGAAGATCAACATTGTTTTCAAGGTTCGAGAAGGCCTTGAGTCGCTGTAGTAAAGAGGGTTTCAGGAAGGGCTTGCGGGGGTTGAGCCCGACTTGAAAGCAGTACACCTTGCCCGGCATTGCGCCGGGCAAGGCTTTACAGTCTTACAACAGCGGGATCGAGTAGCTGACGATCAGGCGGTTTTCGTCCTGGTTACGTGCGTTGGCGATGTCGCTGCGCCACATAGCGTTTTTCCACGCCACGCCGACGTTTTTCAGCGGACCTTCCGGTACGACGTAGGCAACAGTGATGTCACGTTCCCACTCGGACTGGCCAGTGAACTCGGCACGGTTGCTGGCAACGGTGTCGATATGATCACCCTTCAGGTAAACCACACCAGCGGTCAGGCCAGGTACGCCCACCTTGGCGAAGTCGTAGGAGTAGCGAGCTTGCCAGGTGCGCTCGCCGGCACGGGCGAACTTCTGGATCTGCATGTCGGTGGTGATGTAAGCCGACGAGCCGTCACCCTGGTTCAACCAAGGGAAGTCGCTGCTGCCGTTGCTGACCTGGTAACCGCCACCGAAGGTGTGGCCGGCAACCGAGTACAGGAACAGGCCGCTGTACAGGTTGTTGTCGACTTTGCCACGACCGGAGTTGACGCCACCGTAGTTGCCTGTGGAGAAGTAGGCAGACTGGTTGCCGTTGTTACCGTCGTCGGAGCTGTTGAAGTAACGCAGATCAGACTTCAGCACGCCAGGGCCGATAGCCCAGTTGTGGGTCAGGCCCAGGAAGTGTTGCTTGTAGAAATCTTCCAGGTTGCCGTAGTAGTACTGGGCGGTCAGGTCCTTGGTGATCTTGTAGTCACCACCGGCGTAGTAGAACTTGTTGCTCGAACGCCAGTTCACGCCACGGCTGTTGGCGCCGGAGATGGACAGGCTTTCGTTGTTGCTGGAGTTACGGCCCTTGGCTTTTTCGATCTGGCCGGCAACCAGGGTCAGGTCCTTGATGTCGCTGGAGGTGATCTGGCCACCCTGGAAGGTCTGCGGCAGCATACGACCATCGTTGGTCACGATGACCGGCAGCTTGGGCTGCAAGGTACCCAGCTTCAGTTCGGTCTGGGAGATCTTCGCTTTGGCGGTCAGGCCCAGGCTGGAGTAGTTATCAACGGCTTCGCCATTGGACTTGCTCGGGAAGATGGTGCCGCCATACGAGCTGGCGGTCGCGCCGTTGGTGCCGCCGCCGGAATCCAGGCGAACACCCAGCAGGCCGATAGCGTCAAGACCGAAGCCGACGGTGCCTTGGGTGTAACCGGAGATGAAACGCAGATCGAAGCCTTGGCCCCACTCTTCGTTCTTGTTCGCACCAGCACCTTCGCGGTTATCGGTGTTGATGTAGAAGTTACGCAGGCCCAGTGTGGCCTTGCTGTCTTCGATGAAACCGGCGGCGCCTGCTTGCTGGGCGATTGCGCCCAAAGCTACAGCCACAGCCAAGGTGGACTTCTTCATGTACCGCTCCTCTCGTTTCTAATTTTTGTATTTCTTTGGCCCCGGGTCTGACGCCCTGGATCCACAGATGCGCGATTAGCGCCAGATAGTGACTAGCAAGTCAATCGTAACCTTGTGTGTCTACTACCTTCGTCTAATCGCAGTTGATTTGGTCCCTGCAGGGTAATGAGTTTTTCATACACCCAAAAAGAATTGTTTCATTCTTTTTCATACGATTCGGGAATAAGCGGATGCGTGAAGCGGGTGGGTCGAGTGACACGAACCGCTCCATAAGCTAATTCCTAAAGGGTATTTACCAGTGCTTTTTTAGATCGATTAGTGTGACCGTATGGTTGCATACGTCACTCACGATCAAAAAGGCGACGCCATCATGGCCAAACGCACATCCTCCCGTCAATTTGTTACAGTTTTTGTATCGGTATTACTTTCTTTTGGTGTCAGCGCGGCCGATTTGACGGTCGGCTACCAGACCGGCATCGATCCCAGCAAAGTCCCCCAGGCTGACGGCCTCTACGAAAAAACCATTGGTGAGAAAATCGCCTGGCGCCGGTTCAACAGTGGCCCGGAGGTGGTCACGGCCATTGCCTCGGGTGATGTACAAATCGGCAACCTCGGTTCCAGCCCCCTCGCCGCAGCCGCTTCGCGCAATCTACCCATCGTCGCGTTTATCGTATCGGCACAGATCAACGCTTCTGAAGCCCTGGTAGTGCGTAATGGCAGTGGCATCGACAAACCCGAAGACCTGATCGGCAAAACCATCGCCACACCCTTCGTCTCAACCTCCCATTACAGCCTGCTCGGCGCCCTGAAGCATTGGGGGCTGGACACTAAGCAAGTCAAAGTGGTGAACCTGCAACCGGCCGAAATCGCCGCCGCCTGGAAGCGCGGCGATATCGACGGCGCATTCGTGTGGTCACCGGCCCTTGGCGAAATCCGCAAGACCGGCAAAACCCTGACCGATGCGGCGCAGGTGGGCCAATGGGGCGCACCGACGTTTGAAGTGTGGGTAGCACGCAAGGATTTCGCCGAAAAACATCCTGAGGTAGTGGCCAGGTTTGCCAAGGTCACCCTCGATTCATTCGCCGACTATGCCGCGAATAAAGACAGTTGGACGGTGGATTCGGAACCGGTGCAGAAGATCGCCAAATTGACAGGCTCCAATGCCGACGATATTCCAGAGTTGCTGGCGGGCACGACGTTTCCCGATGCGCAGGCACAACAGACCGAAGCGCTGCTCAAGGGCGGCACGGCGAAGGCGATTGGGGAGACGGCGAAGTTCTTGAAAGAGCAAGGCAAGGTGGAGACGGTGTTGCCGGACTATTCGGCCTATGTGACCGACAAATTCATCACACAATAAATACAGTCTTCGGTGGGAGCTGGCTTGCCTGCGATGCCAGCAACTCGGTCGTTCAGATAAACCGAGGCGCTGCTATCGCAGGCAAGCCAGCTCCCACACAGAGCCGTACTCTTTTACAGGGCCTTTTCAAAGATCTTGGAGTTGCGCTGATAGTTGTACAGCGACGCACGCGCCGACGGCAGGCGGTCCACGCTGCTCGGCACAAAACCGCGCTCACGGAACCAGTGGGCCGTGCGCGTGGTGAGCACGAACAAGGTCTTCAACCCCTGCGCACGTGCACGGGTCTGGATGCGTTCGAGCAACACATCGCCGCGTGCGCCATGGCGGTACTCCGGGTTCACCGCCAGGCACGCCAGCTCGCCCGCATCCGAATCCGCAATCTGATACAGCGCTGCGCACGCGATGATCATGCCTTCGCGCTCGACCACGCTGAACTGTTCGATTTCCCGCTCCAGCACTTCCCGCGAACGACGCACCAGAATGCCCTGCTCTTCCAGCGGACTGATCAGGTCCAGCAAACCGCCGACGTCTTCGATCGCCGCTTCGCGCACCAGTTCGAATTGCTCCTGGGCCACCAGCGTACCGCCGCCGTCACGGGTAAACAGCTCGGTGAGCAAGGCACCGTCTTCGGCGTAGCTGACGATATGGCTGCGCCCTACTCCACCCCGACAGGCTTCGGCAGCGGCGTCGAGCAGCTCGGCTTGATAGTTGCTGCCCAGGCGTTGCAGGTGCGCAGGCACTTGCTGCGGGCGCAATTCACGTACCAGACGGCCGTTCTCATCGATCAGGCCGGGATCGGCGCCGAACAGCAGCAATTTGTCGGCACCCAGGTCGATGGCGGCACGGGTGGCGACATCTTCGCAGGCCAGGTTGAAGATTTCACCGGTAGGCGAGTAGCCCAACGGCGACAACAGCACGATAGAGCGCTCGTCCAGCAGGCGGTTGATGCCTTTGCGGTCGACCCGGCGTACTTCGCCGGTGTGGTGATAGTCAACGCCCTCAAGCACGCCAATCGGGCGCGCCGTCACCAGGTTGCCGCTGGCCACGCGCAGGCGCGAGCCCTGCATGGGCGACGAGGCCATGTCCATGGACAGGCGCGCTTCGATGGCGATACGCAGATGGCCGACAGCGTCGATCACGCACTCCAGCGTCGCCGCATCGGTGATGCGCAAGCCTTCGTGGTAAGCCGGGGTCAGGCCGCGTGCTTCAAGGCGGGTTTCAATCTGCGGACGCGAACCGTGCACCAGCACCAGCCGCACGCCCAGGCTGTGGAGCAGCACCAGGTCGTGGACGATATTGCCGAAGTTGGGATGTTCCACACCGTCGCCAGGCAGCATGACCACAAAGGTGCAGTCGCGGTGGGCATTGATATAGGGCGAAGCGTGACGAAGCCAATTAACGTATTCGGGCATAACACCTGGGCCTGTAATAAAAAGCAGCCGAAAAAGGATGAGTCGCAAAAACGCACAGCGGGCTGATGGTTATCGTCGGAACAGGCTTGGCGACACGCTCGCTCTCCTTATGTACGAATGGGCAAAGGTTAATTTATGCAGGTTTCAGGCAGTAATGTTCGATCAATTCCCGCAATAGACGCACTGTAGGCGTCAAGCGTGACATTTCGAGGTACTCGCCCGGCTGGTGGGCGCAGGCGATGTCGCCGGGGCCAAGCACCAGGGTTTCACAACCAAGGCGCTGAAGATAAGGCGCTTCGGTGCCGAACGCTACTGCTTCGGCACGATGACCGGTCAACCGTTCCGCCACCCGCACCAACTCGGTGTCTTCGGGCTGCTCGAAAGGCGGCACTTCGGGGAATAGCGGCGCGTAGTCGATCTTGACCTTATGACGCTCGGCCAAGGGTTCGAGCTTCTGCCGGATCGCCGCACGCAGCACTTCAGGGTCCATGCCCGGCAAGGGTCGCAGGTCGAACTCCAGGGAGCACTGGCCGCAGATGCGATTAGGGTTGTCGCCGCCGTGGATACAGCCGAAATTCATGGTCGGCTGCGGCACGCTGAATTGCGCGTTGCGGTATTCGCGCTGCCAGGCCAGGCGCAGGCCGCGCAGTTCGCCGATGGCGTCGTGCATGGCTTCGAGGGCGCTGTGGCCCAGGCTTGGGTCCGACGAGTGGCCGCTGCGGCCGAGGATGTCGATGCGCTCCATCATCACGCCTTTGTGCAGGCGGATCGGCTTGAGCCCAGTTGGCTCACCGATCACCGCCGCCCGTCCCAGCGGCCTCCCCGCCTCGGCCAGCGCACGCGCGCCGGACATGGAGCTTTCCTCGTCACAGGTGGCGAGGATCAGCAGCGGCTGCTTGAACGGCTGGTCGAGCAACGGCAACACCGCTTCAATGGCCAGGGCAAAAAATCCTTTCATGTCGCAACTGCCCAGCCCCACCCAACGACCATCGACTTCCGTCAGCTTGAGCGGATCGGTCTTCCACAGTGCCGCATCATAAGGAACCGTATCGCTATGGCCCGCCAACACCAAGCCACCGGGGCCGCTGCCGAAACTGGCGAGCAGGTTGAACTTGCCAGGGCTGACTTGCTGGATGTCGATAGCGAAACCCAGGTCGCCCAGCCACGCGGCGAGCAGATCGATCACCGGGCGGTTGGTCTGGTCGAGAGACGCTTGGGTGCAACTCACCGACGGCGCGGCGATCAAGGCGGCGAACTGCTCTTTCATGGACGGTAACGGCATGCGCGGTCTCCCAACTTCCCGGATGAACCTCACTATAGAGGCATCTGCCCAACACAATAAACCGTCGCGGCACGTTGCCGGGCTCAGTCCTGTACACTGCACGACCTTGGCAGCCACACTTTTCCCCGGCTGCGCTCCCGATCCTGGATTTTCCGGCCATGCAGAAAGAAACCGAAATCAAGCTCCGCGTCAGCCGCGAAACACTCGCCGCGCTACGTGAGCACCCGCTACTGAAAAAACGCAACAAAAGTGGCTGGGAACGCCGTGAGTTGATGAATCAGTACTTCGACACCCCCGAGCGCGACCTGGCGCAGGCCAAGGTCGCCCTGCGCCTGCGCAAGGACGGTGACGACATCATTCAGACCCTCAAGACCCGTGGCCAAAGCGTTGCCGGCTTGTCGGAGCGCAACGAGTACAACTGGGACCTGCCCAAAGCCAAGCTCGATGTGAAGAAACTCGACGGCGAGTGCTGGCCCGAGCAACTGGCCGAGTTGGACAAAAAGACCCTCAAGCCGATCTTCACCACCGACTTCGTGCGTGAACGCGCCGAAATCGCCTGGGGCCGTGGCAAGGCCAAGGTGGTGATCGAAGCCGCCCTGGACCTGGGCCATGTGGTGGTTGGCAAGCAGAAGGAAGAAATCTGCGAGCTGGAACTGGAATTGCGCGAAGGCGAACCCGCCGCCCTGCTGGAGCTGGCCGCCGAACTGGCTGCGACCCTGGCGCTGATGCCCTGTGACATCAGCAAAGCCGAGCGCGGCTACCGCCTGTATGACGCGAGCAGCTACTCATTGAGCCTGCCGGCACCGCAGATCCACGCCGAAATGCCTTTGGATGATGCTTTCGCCGCAATCATGTGGCACCTGTTGGGCAGCAGCCAGCGCCTGGCCGAGCAATACCGTTTCAACGGCCACTGGCGCTTGCTGCAGGACTGGGTCGAGAACCTGGGTGAGTTGCGCGCGCTGATCGGCAGCCTCGGCCAGGCCGCGCCGCGCCAATCCACCAGCGAACTGCGCAGCGCCCTGGATGCACTGCTGGAAGACTGGCGCCCGCTGGTCCAGGCCGGTGACGACGATGAAGACATTCGCAAAGCCGCACCGGAGCAGTTCATCGAAGAATTGCAAGATGTACGCTGGGGCCTGTTCTCACTGAATACCTCGCGCTGGCTGCTGGCCCGTACCTGGACCGCCGAGCGCAACGTGCGCGGCAACCGCCAGGGTGCTGCGCAAATCACCAACTGGCTGCCACGCCTGCTGGCCGACGACGCCGTCGCCCTGCAACTGCCGCGCTACCAGCAACAGCCCGAAGACCTCGCCGAGCAACTGCCGCGCATCGAACGCATCCAGGCCTGGCTGCACCATGCGCGCCATGTGGTAGACATTGCTGAACTGGACCGTTTGTACGGCGAGCTGAACAAGCTGGCGCAGTTGGCTAACCAGCCGATCACCGATGAATCGCTGGATGCGCGTATGCACCAGGCGATTGCGGTGTATCAGAACCGGGCCTGGAAGACCCTCCTGCGCCTGTAAAATCGCATCGGGAGCAAGCCCCCTCCCACATTGTGTGGGAGGGGGCTTGCTCCCGATGAGGCCCGCCCTGTCAGCGCAATACTGGCAGGCTGGTAGTGGACTTGATCTCCGACAACGCCACGATGGAGTTGACCTCCTGGATCCCCGGCACCATCGATAACTTCTCGAAGAAAAACCGCTCATACGCCTCGATGTCCGAAGTGACGATGCGCAGCAGAAAATCCACCGACCCCATCAGCACATAACACTCCAACACCTCCGCAAATCCGCGAATCGCTTCGGTGAACTCAGTGAAGTTGGAGCGGCCGTGAGCGTTGAGTTTGATCTCGGCGAAAATCTGCGTGTTGAGCCCGATTTTCTTGCGGTCCAAGAGGGTGACCTGGCCCCGGATCACGCCCTCTTCCTTGAGCCGCTGAATGCGTCGCCAGCACGGAGACTGCGACAGGCCGACCTGCTCGGCGATCTGTGCGCTGGAGAGCGAGGCGTCCTCTTGCAGCAGGGCCAGAATGCGGCGATCGTAGACGTCCAACTCGCTGTGCATAGAAATACCTATGAAAGTGTATTTTTTGAATTGATTGATTCGATAATGCGCCAATAGGGCTCATCTTAGATAAGAAATCTCCCTAGGCGAATGTGAAAATTCCTCCAGTCGATTTTGGAGAGTCAGTATGCACGCCGTCGAAACCGCCCACCCTGTCACCCGCGTCGATGCGTGGGCCGTCAACAGCGCCCACTGTCAGGCGCACTATCGGATCGTCGCCGAGGCTGAGCCCGACGTGCTGTGCCGGGTGCTGAACTACTTTGCGCTGCAGTTCCTGACGCCAGCCCACGTCAATATGAGCCGGGACGCCGACCTGCTGAATATCGATATCGTGATCGACGGCCTTAGCTGGCACCGTGCCCAAGTCATCGGTGAAAAGATTCGAAACCTGATCAGTGTCTGCGACCTGGAGTTGTGGCCGGCTGATGCCGAGCGGCCTCAGGCACTGGCGGCGACGGCGCGGTAAAAACCTGCAATACACCTGGGAACGAGGATTTCCAGCGGCTGACTAGTCTGGGATTACACCCCAAACCGCCCAGGAAACCTGCATGACCGCTGCCTCCCTCGACCACCCCTTGGAACTGCAACAATTATTGCCGGCATTGATCGAGCAAGGGCTGATTACCGCACAGGCGGCCCATAGCATTCAGGCAGCATCTTGCACTCAACATCCCCTGGAATGCATCGCAGCCCAAGGCCCTTGTCTTGAGACCCTGACCCAATGGCTGGCACAACATGCAGGTCAGCCTTACCTGCGCATCGACCCGTTGAAGATCGACGTGGCGAGCGTGGTGCCGTTGATGTCCCATGCCTTCGCCCAGCGCCACGGCATTCTTGCGGTCGCCGTGGATGCCCAAAGCGTCACGATCGCCAGCGCCCAGCCGTACATCAGCGCCTGGGAAGCCGGGCTCGCTCAAGTGCTCAAACGCACCATCAAACGCGTGGTGGCCAACCCCCGCGATATCCAGCGCTGCCTCCACGAGTTTTACCGCTTGGCCAAGTCAGTCAGCGGCGCCGATCAGAAAATGGCGATACCCGGCAACGTCGAACTGCTCAGCCTCGGCGCCAGCGACAAGGAGCCCGATGCCAATGACGCGCATATCGTCAATATCGTCGACTGGCTGTTGCAATACGCCTTTGCCCAACGGGCCAGCGATATTCATATCGAACCCTGTCGCGATCAGGGCCGGGTGCGTTTTCGCATCGACGGGCTGTTGCATGACGTCTATCAATTTCCGCCTCAGGTCACCACCGCAGTGGTCAGCCGCTTGAAAAGTCTTGGGCGAATGAATGTGGCCGAGAAACGCAAACCCCAGGATGGTCGCGTCAAGACCAGGAACCCGGCAGGCGCGGAAGTGGAATTGCGCCTTTCGACCCTGCCGACCGCGTTTGGCGAAAAGCTGGTGATGCGGATTTTTGACCCTCAGGTGCTGCTCAAGGACTTCGACCAGCTGGGCTTGTCGAGCGCCGATCAGCAGCGCTGGCACGCCATGACTCGGCAAGCCAATGGCATCATCCTGGTCACAGGCCCGACCGGCTCGGGCAAGACCAGCACCCTCTACACCACCCTCAAGCAACTGGCGACCCGAGAGGTCAACCTGTGCACGGTAGAAGACCCGATTGAAATGGTCGAGCCGGCGTTCAATCAAATGCAGGTCCAACACAATATCGACCTCACCTTTGCCAGCGGCGTCCGCGCCCTGCTGCGCCAGGACCCGGACATCATCATGATCGGTGAAATCCGTGACCGGGAAACCGCCGAGATGGCCATACAGGCCGCACTGACCGGGCACCTGGTGTTCTCGACCCTGCATACCAACGATGCGCCCAGCGCCATCAGCCGACTGCAGGAGCTTGGCATTGCTCACTATTTGATCAAGGCCACACTCATAGGCGTCATGGCGCAGCGTCTGGTGAGGGTTTTGTGCACCCACTGCAAGCGTGTGACGGGTGTGGAGAACATAGGCTGCTACGAGGCCGTCGGTTGTGTGGAATGCCGTGACAGCGGTTATCGAGGCCGAGCCGGGCTGTATGAAATCATGCCGTTGGACCCAGCGCTCAAGGCGCTGGTGACTCCCGGTACGGACATACAGGCGCTACGCCGTGAGGCGCTCGCGCAGGGCATGAACAGCTTGCGCATGGCCGGCATCGATAAAGTGAACGCCGGCGTGACCACGATGACGGAAATATTACGGGTCACGCCTGGGGATTCAGAAACAAATCCTTTATTTGTTGGGCCGTGAAACCGTCCTTATCGGTGACCAGACCGCTACAATCGGCCCAACGTCGTTCACTGACATCTTCAGATAAGGAATCGCTATGCAGATCGGAACCGTACTGCTTCTTTTTGTGGGCTTGGCCATCGCCATCCTGTTCATGGGTTTCAAAGTGGTGCCCCAGGGCTACCAATGGACGGTCGAACGTTTCGGCCGCTACACCAACACCCTCAAGCCCGGCCTGAACATCATCATCCCGGTCATGGACCGCATCGGTCGCAAGATCAACGTGATGGAAAGCGTGCTGGACATTCCGCCCCAGGAAGTCATCACTGCCGACAACGCCACCGTGCAGATCGATGCCGTGTGCTTCTTCCAGGTGGTCAACACCGCCCAGGCGGCCTACGAGGTCAACAACCTCGAACACGCAATCCGCAATCTGCTGCAAACCAATATCCGTACCGTCCTGGGCTCCATGGAGCTTGATGCCATGCTCAGCCAGCGTGATGGCATCAACGAGAAGCTGCTGCGCACCGTGGACGAAGCCACTGCGCCGTGGGGCATCAAGATCACCCGTATCGAGATCAAAGATATCAGCCCACCCGCCGACCTGATGGCCGCCATGTCCGGCCAGATGAAAGCCGAGCGAATCAAGCGTGCACAGATCCTCGAAGCCGAGGGCCTGCGTGCGTCGGCGATCCTGACGGCCGAAGGCAAGAAGCAGGCGCAGATCCTTGAAGCCGAAGGTAGCCGCCAGGCCGCGTTCCTGGAGTCCGAAGCACGTGAGCGTCAGGCCGAAGCCGAAGCTCGAGCGACACAAGTGGTGTCCGAAGCCATCGCGTCGGGCAATGTGCAGGCGGTCAACTACTTCGTCGCGCAAAAATACATCGATGCCTTGGGCAAGCTGGCGTCGGCCAACAACAGCAAGGTCATCCTGATGCCGCTGGAAGCCAGCCAGGTGATTGGCGCCGTGGGCGGTATCGGCGAAATCGTCAAGGCAACTTTTGGCAACCAGAAAGGCTGAGGCCAACACCATGTGGGACTTTTTGCTGCATTTGTCGTTCTGGGACTGGTTGGCGCTGGGCACCGTGCTGTTGATTCTTGAGGTGTTCGGCGCCGGCGGTTACCTGCTGTGGATGGGTATCGCCGCGGCCGCAGTGGGGGTGATCAAGTTCCTGGTCCCGCCACTCGGGCTGGAGTGGCAACTGCTGCTGTTCGCCATGCTGTCGATCCTGACGGCCGTGTATTGGTGGAAGCGCCAACGCAGCAGCGCCAAGGTCAGCGATCAACCGGGGTTGAACGAGCGCGGCTCCGAATTGATCGGGCGCACCTTCATGGTGCATCAGGCGATTGTGGATGGCCGGGGCAAGATTAAAGTCGGCGATGGCGTGTGGATGGTCACCGGTGCCGATGCCCCAGCAGGCGCTCAAGTACGCGTGGTTGGCCAGGATGGGGTGATTTTAGAGGTTAAAACTGTTTAGTCAGTGATGGAACTGGATCGACTTAACTACAATCAAAACGTACAGATAACCCACCGGAGTCACCCATCATGCGTCTTAAATATGCTGTCGCAACCCTCGCTGTGCTCTCCCTACCTGTCGGCTCAGCCATGGCCGATAGCTTTTGGCGTAATGTCATCTCGTCGGGCGCCACCACTGGCTCGACTTACCTGACATTCAAGGACCACAAGCTGGTAGTCGCCGCCCAGGACGACGCGGGCAGCTTCGTCGCCAGCGACGGCGGCATCCGCGGCCCGTACCTGGAAGCGGCCATGCAGAAGGTCCGCGCCGACAACCCTGGCCTTCAGGCCACGGACATGGAACTGGCTAACGCCATCCTGGCGAAGAATGCTGTAACCGAGTAACAGCCGCACCGATAAAAAATGCCGCTTTTTCAAGCGGCATTTTTTTGCCTGCCCTATGACGAATCGTTCATAAGCGACAGGCTATATTCAGTCTTGCCGTGCAACCATGCGTTACTGACACGTTTAACATTCATCGCCTATCTTGAACGGATGCCTTCTTCGTCATGAGCCAACAGCCTTTCCTGCCGTTTTCCAAACCGACCATTGATGAAGCCACCATTTCGGCAGTCGGCGATGTCCTGCGTTCCGGCTGGATCACCAGCGGGCCAAAAGTGCAGGCGTTCGAGGCGCAGTTGTCGGAATACTTTGGCGGGAGGCCGGTGCGCACCTTCAACTCGGGCACCTGCACCATGGAGATCGCCTTGCGCATCGCCGGTATCGGGCCTGGGGATGAAGTCATCACGACACCGATTTCCTGGGTGGCCACCGCCAACGTCATCCTCGAAGTCGGCGCTACTCCAGTGTTCGCCGATATCGACCCGATTACCCGCAACATTGACCTGGCCCAGGTTGAGGCGGCAATCACCCCACGTACCAAAGCGATCATCCCGGTCTACCTGGCGGGCTTGCCCCTGGACATGCCGATGCTTTACGCGCTGGCCAACAAGTACAACCTGCGTATCGTCGAAGACGCCGCGCAAGCCTTGGGCTCCAGCTGGGACGGGGAACGCATCGGTGCAACCGGCGACTTCGTGTCGTTCAGCTTTCAGGCGAACAAGAACATCACCTCATCCGAGGGTGGCTGCCTGGTGTTGAACAACGCCGAGGAGGCTCGCCTGGCAGAGAAGTATCGCCTGCAGGGCGTGACCCGCACCGGTTTCGATGGCCTGGATGTGGATGTCCTGGGCGGCAAGTTCAATATGACCGACATCGCCGCCGCCATTGGCCTGGGGCAGTTTGCGCATATCGAGAAGATCACGGCCCACCGCCAGCACCTGGCACGCCACTACTTCCAGTGCTTTGGCAGTGACTTCGAAGAGAAATATGGCGCGCAACTGCCGCCGGCGGATTTCGAGAACAGCAACTGGCACCTGTTCCAACTGGTGTTGCCGGAGCGCCAGGACGGCTTGCCTGCTCGCGCAACGTTCATGGAGCAGATGCAGGCCCACGGCGTTGGCATTGGCTATCACTACCCGCCGATCCACTTGCTGAGCCTGTATCGGGCACAGGGTTTCAAGGAAGGCATGTTCCCGGTGGCGGAGCGTGTTGGGCGTTTGATCGTGTCGTTGCCGATGTTCACGGCAATGACAGAGGCGGATGTGGAGCGGGCTGTAGCGGCGGTTAAAGCGGTACTGAAGAAAGACTGAACACAACCAGCAGGCACACCCCAATCAACTGTGGGAGCTGGCTTGCCTGCGATGCAGGCACCTCGGTGTATCGGTGATACACGGGTGATCCAATCGCAGGCAAGCCAGCTCCCACATTGATGTGTGCTGTTGCAGCTATTGCGTTTAGTCGCCGATGGCGGCTTTGTAGCCGGCGGCATCCAGCAGTTTGTCCAGTTCAGCCTTGTCGCTTGGCTTGAGCTTGAAGATCCAGGCGCCATAAGGGTCAGAGTTCAGCAGCTCAGGGCTGCCACTCAGCTCTTCGTTGACAGCAATCACTTCGCCGGCAATCGGCGAGTAGATATCCGAAGCTGCTTTGACCGACTCCACCACACCCGCCTGATCTTGAGCGGCAAACACCTTGCCCACTTCAGTCAGTTCAACAAACACCACATCACCCAAAGCTTCCTGTGCATGGTCGGAGATGCCGACAGTCACGGTGCCATCAGCTTCCAGACGGGCCCATTCGTGACTTTCGGCAAAACGCAGGTCGGCAGGGATATTGCTCATAGTCTGTGTCCTCAAGAAGAAATGTCAGCGGCCATTGGCCTGCCGGAAAATAGTTAGATCAAGGTTTTGCCATGGCGTACGAAGGTCGGCTTGACCACTCGAACCGGGTACCACTTGCCGCGGATTTCCACTTCGGCCCGGTCGGCAGTCGCCGCCGGTACGCGCGCCAGGGCAATGGATTTGCTTAGCGTAGGCGAGAAACTACCACTGGTGATCTCTCCTTCGCCAACATTGGCGATACGAACCACTTGGTGAGCGCGTAAAACTCCACGCTCTTCCAGCACCAGCCCGACCAATTTGAACTGCACACCGGCCGCCTTTTCCGCTTCCAGCGCAGCACGACCGATAAAATTGCGCCCGGCAGGTTCCCAGGCAATGCTCCAGGCCATATTGGCCGCGAGGGGCGATACCTGCTGATGGATATCCTGGCCGTACAGGTTCATGCCGGCCTCCAGGCGCAAGGTATCGCGGGCGCCGAGGCCGATAGGTGAAATGCCCGCGCCCACCAGATCATTGAAAAAACCCGGTGCCTGGTCGGCGGGCAGGACAATTTCCAGACCGTCTTCGCCGGTGTAGCCGGTACGGGCGATAAACCAGTCGCCGTCGGCATGGCCTTCGAACGGCTTGAGCTGGTGGATCAGGATGCCACGGGACTGAGTCACCAGTTCGGCGATCTTATGCCGGGCGTGGGGCCCTTGGATGGCAAGCATGGCCAATTCGGACCGCTCATGCAGCTGCACCTGGTAAGCGCCCAGTTGCGCCTGCATCCAGGCCATATCCTGATCACGGGTGGCGGCATTGACCACCAGCCGGTACCCGGTTTCGGTTCGGTAGACGATCATATCGTCCACCACTCCGCCTTGCTCGTTGAGCATGGCGCTGTACAGCGCACGGCCGCAGCCGTGCAATCGATCGACGTCATTGGCCAGCAGGTGCTGAAGCCATTCCTTGGCCTGAGGGCCGGTGACATCGATTACGGTCATATGAGATACATCGAACACCCCACAGTCGCGCCGCACCTGATGGTGTTCTTCAACCTGCGAGCCGTAATGCAAAGGCATATCCCAACCGCCAAAATCGACCATTTTCGCGCCGAGGGCGAGATGCAGGTCATACAAAGGCGTACGCTGTCCCATGGGTTTCTCCTTCCGGGCTTGGCGAAGGTGCGCAGAGCTGCCACTTGTGCCGAACACCTTGATTTACAAGGCCCGCAGCCACATACAGCAGGTCGATCCGAAAGACGGAGCGCACCGAATGCCGCGCATTGTAGCCTCATGCCGTAGGACTGGCACCTAACCGATTTGCCGAGCAGAGCGACGGATCAGCCCGATGACCGGCAACAACCCGACCAGCACCAGGGTCAACGCCGGCAAAGAAGCCCGCGCCCATTCACCTTCACTGGTCATCTCGAAGATCCGTACCGCCAGCGTGTCCCAGCCAAACGGGCGCATCAGCAATGTCGCGGGCATTTCCTTGAGTACATCCACGAACACCAGCAGCGCCGCGCTCAGGGTGCCGGGCAACAACAACGGCAGATACACTTTGCAAAACAGTCGTGGACCGCTCACCCCAAGGCTGCGTGCAGCTTCGGGCAATGACGGACGAATGCGCGCCAGGCTGTTTTCCAAAGGCCCGTAGGCCACTGCCAGGAACCGTACCAGGTAAGCCAGCACCAATGCCGACAGGCTGCCCAACAGCAAGGGCCTGCCCGCGCCGCCCAGCCAGCCGGACAGTGGCACCACCAGTTCGCGGTCCAGGTAGCTGAACGCCAGCATGATCGACACCGCCAGCACCGAGCCCGGCAAGGCATAACCGACATTGGCCAGGCTGATACCGGAGCGAATCGCCCGGGTCGGCGCCAGGCGGTTGGCAAAGGCCAGGATCATCGCCACGCTGACCGTAATCAGCGCGGCAATACCACCCAGGTAGAGGGTGTGGACGATCAGGCCCGTATAGCGCTCATCCAGGTCGAAGCGCCCGCGCTGCCAGAACCAGGCCACCAGTTGCAGCATCGGGATCACAAACGCACAGGCAAATACCAGGCCGCACCAGGCGCTGGCCGCCACGGCCTTGAACCCGTGCAGGTGGTACAACGCCTTGCCGCGTGGCCGCTCATTGCTCGGTCGGCTGGCCCCGCGCGCGCGCCGCTCGCCATACAGCACCAACATCACAACCAGCAGCAACAGGCTGGCCAGTTGCGCGGCGCTGGAAAGGCTGAAAAAGCCATACCAGGTTTTGTAGATAGCCGTGGTGAAGGTATCGAAATTGAACACCGAGACGGCGCCGAAATCTGCCAGGGTCTCCATCAACGCCAGGGCCACACCGGCACCAATCGCTGGTCGCGCCATCGGCAACGCCACGCGCCAGAATGCTTGCCATGGCGATTGCCCCAATACCCGCGCCGCTTCCATCAAACCCTTGCCCTGGGCCAGAAACGCAGAACGTGCCAGCAGGTAAACGTAGGGATAGAACACCAGCACCAACACGATGATCACGCCGCTGGTGGAGCGCACTCGCGGCAAGCGCAGCCCATTGCCGAACCATTCGCGCAGCAGGGTTTGCACGGGCCCTGCAAAGTCCAGCAGACCGACGAACACGAAGGCCAGCACATAAGCCGGGATCGCAAAGGGCAGCATCAGCGCCCAATCGAGCCAACGTCGCCCGGGGAATTCGCAGAGGCTGGTCAACCAGGCCAGGCTGACGCCCAGCAGCGTCACACCAATACCGACGCCGAGTACCAGGGTCAGGGTGTTGCCCAGCAAGCGCGGCATCTGGGTGTCCCAGAGGTGGGACCAGATCTGGTGGTCGATGCTTTGCCAGGACAGCAGCAGCACGCTCAGCGGCAGCAGCACCAGGGCGGCGACGGTGAAGACCGGCAGGTACCAGCGGCGTTGGGCGGGGTGGGCCAAGAGCAAACTCTCTGTGAACGGGTTATCTAAAGGGGAGACACAAAACAATGTGGGAGGGGGCTTGCTCCCGATAGCGGAGTGCCAGTCAATGATGATTAGACTGATACCCCGCTATCGGGGGCAAGCCCCCTCCCACATTTAGATCTGTGGCAATTTACACATTCAGTTCCAGCCAGCGCGATCCATCAGGCGAATGGCTTCAGCCTGGCGCTTGCCCGCCACTTCTACCGGTAAGGTATCGGCCACGAACTTGCCCCAGCTCGCCACTTCCGCCGATGGCGGTACCGCCGGGTTGGCCGGGAACTCCTGGTTCACGTCGGCAAAGATTTTCTGCGCCTCAGGCGTGGTCATCCACTCCACCAGCGCCTTGGCTGCTTGCGGGTGCGGCGCGTGCTTGGTCAGGCCGATGCCCGACAGGTTCACATGCACGCCACGGTCGCCCTGGTTCGGCCAGAACAGTTTCACCGCCAGATCCGGCTTCTGCTTGTGCAGGCGGCCGTAGTAGTAGGTGTTGACGATACCCACGTCGCACTGTCCGGCATTGATGGCTTCCAGCACGGCGATGTCATCGGAGAACACGTCGGTGGACAGGTTGTTGACCCAGCCCTTGACGATCTCTTCGGTCTTGGCCGCGCCATGGGTTTCGATCAACGTGGCGGTCAGTGACTGGTTGTAGACTTTTTTCGCGGTGCGCAGGCACAGGCGGCCTTCCCATTGCTTGTCTGCCAGGGCTTCGTAGGTGGTCAGTTCGCCCGGTTTCACCCGCTCGGTGGAATAGGCGATAGTGCGCGCACGCAGGCTCAAGCCGGTCCAGGCGTGGGCCGACGAGCGATATTGCAGCGGGATATTCTTGTCGATCACAGCGGAAGTGAACGGTTGCAGGATGCCCATTTGCTCGGCCTGCCAGAGGTTGCCGGCGTCGACGGTGAGCAGCAGATCGGCGGTGGCGTTCTCGCCCTCGGCCTTGATGCGCTGCATCAGCGGCGCTTCCTTGTCGGTGATGAACTTGACCTGCACCCCGGTCTTCTTGGTATAGGCATCGAATACCGGCTTGATCAGCTCATCGATGCGCGAGGAGTAGACCACGACTTCGTCGGCTGCCTGCACGGTGGTGCTGCCGATCAGGGTGAGTGCCAGGGCAGTCAGGAGGCGCTTGGGTGCCAACATGGGTGCGGTCTCTCATTTGCAAATTGAGGGCAAATGATAAGGACTCACATTTGGTAACGCTCGGTGGAGGCGTTACCAGATGTTGCACAGCCCGAATATGCGCGAGGGTTGAGGGCCTCATCGGGGGCAAGCCCCCTCCCACAGGGGACTGTGTTTCAATTCAGGGTTTAGCGAGTTCTGGTAGATCGCCAGTCAAACCTAGCGCCTGGCGCACAAACACTGCCTTGGCTTCGGGCATCTGGTCGACGATTTTCAGGCCGGCATTACGCAGCCAGCGCAGCGGCAGTTGATCCGCCTGGAACAAGCGCTCAAAGCCTTCCATTGCCGCCATCAACGCCAGGTTGTGAGGCATGCGCCGCCGCTCGTAACGACTCAGGACCTTAACATCTGCCAGGCGCTCGCCGCGCTCGGTGGCCGCCAACAACACCTCGGCCAATACCGCCGCATCAAGAAAGCCCAGGTTCACGCCCTGCCCCGCCAACGGGTGAATAACGTGGGCAGCATCACCGATCAGTGCCAGGCCTTCGGCCACGTAGCGTTTGGCATGGCGCTGGCGTAACGGCACGCAAACTCGCGGGTCGGCGCTGATCACAGTGCCCAGGCGCCCTTCGAAGGCGCGCTCCAGCTCCCGGCAGAAGCGTTCATCATCCAGGGCCATCAGGCGCTCGGATTCAGCCGGCGTGGTCGACCAGACAATCGAACACCAATCTTCCTGCCCATCCCGTACCAGCGGCAGGAACGCCAGCGGGCCGGTATCGGTAAAGCGTTGCCAGGCCGTGCGCTGGTGCGGCTGGCTGCTGCGCACGCTGGTGACGATCGCGTTATGCAGGTAATCCCACTCGCGGGTCGGGGTGCCGGTCAGGCGGCGTACTGCGGAGTTGGCGCCATCGGCGGCCACCACCAGCGGCGCACGCAACTTGCGCCCGTCAGCCAGGGTCAACAGCCAGTCATCGCCGGAGCGGCGCATCTGTTCCAGGCGCGCATTGGCCAATAGGCCGAGGTCGCAGTCGTGCAAGCGCTCCAGCAAGGCATCCTGCACTACGCGGTTTTCGACGATATGCCCGAGCACCTCGGCATGCACGCTGGCCGCCGAAAAGTGAATCTGCCCGGTACCGCTGCCGTCCCACACCTGCATCTCGCCGTAAGGGCTGGCGCGACGCTCGACGATGCCGTCCCACACGCCCAGGCGTTCGAGGATGCGCTGGCTGGCAGCGGACAACGCGCTCACCCGCGGTTCAAATGCCGCATCCGGCTCGAACGGTTTGACGCTTAGCGGGCTGCCGTCGAGCAGCAGCACCTGCAAGCCGCTGCCCTGCAATGCCAGCGCCAGGGCGCTTCCGACCATTCCGGCCCCGACAATCAGCACATCTGCGCGCATGTCCATGCTTTAAGCCTTGTCTCGTGTGCGGCACAGGCCGCCAATAAAGTGATGGGCCGGCTCAAACATCGGAGCGCACCCCCAGCCCCATGGCCTGGCGGGCGAACCAGCGCTTGGCCGGCGGCAACAGATCCAGGCCGAGCAAGCCCAGGTTACGGCCCAGCGCCATTAGCGGCTGGCCGCTGCCAAACAAGCGTGTGACCTGATCGGAAAAGCCTACGGTCAGTTGTTGGTCCAGGCGCTGGCGATCCCGATAGCCTTGCAACGTCGCCAGGTCACCTGGCACTGCCGGGCCGGCCAACAAGGCTTCGGCCAAGGCATTGGCATCGCGCAGGGACAGGTTGAACCCCTGCCCGGCAATCGGGTGCAGGCTGTGGGCGGCATTGCCGAGGACCGCAAGATGCGAGCGCACTTGCTCTTCAGCTTCCACCAGGGTCAGCGGGTACAGATGACGGGCGCCCACTTGCTTGAGGGTGCCCAGGCGATAACCGAATACGCCCTGCAACTCGCTCAGGAAGCTGCGCTCGTCAAGGTCGGCCAGGCGCTGGGCGTCCATGCCGATGCGGGTCCAGACCAGCGCACAGCGGTTGTCCGGCAGCGGCAACAAGGCCATCGGCCCCTCATCGGTAAAGCGCTCGAACGCTTCGCCATTGTGGGCTTCGCTCGGGGTGATATTGGCGATCAGTGCGCTCTGGTTGTAGGGCCGGGTCTTCACGCCAATGCCCAGTTGCTCGCGCAGGCCGGAGCGGCCGCCGTCGGCCAACACCGCGAGGTCGCATTCCAGCACGGTTTCATCGTTGAGGGTCAGGCGATAGCCATCAGGCAGCGGCTCCATGCGCGTGACTTCCGCGGGGCAGCGCCAGCTGACGACGTCTTTATCCAGGCCTTGCCACAGGCATTGGCCCAGCCAGGCGTTTTCCACCACATAGCCCAGAGCCGGTACGCCCTCTTCCATGGCGGACAAGCGCGCGGTAGAGAAACGCCCGCGGTCCGATACGTGGATCTGCTTGATCGGTTCGGCGCGGCGGGCAATGTCCTGCCACAGGCCCAGACGCTGATAAATCTGGCGGGCACCAAAGGACAGCGCCGAAGAACGCGCATCGTAACTGGGCTGGTAGCTGTCGCCCGGGGCAAAGGGTTCGATCAGCATGATCTTCCAGCCACGTGCCTTGGCCCCGGCCTGCAACGCCAGGGCCAGGCTGGCACCCACCAGGCCACCACCAATAATCGCCAGGTTGACCCGGCTCATCGGGCAGCCGCCATCAGTGCTTCGATCTCGGCAACGGTCTTGGGCACCGCGCCGGTCAGGATTTCACAGCCTTGCTTGGTCACTATCACGTCATCCTCGATGCGTACGCCAATGCCACGCCATTTCTTTGCCACGTTCTGGTTGTCCGGGGAAATATAGATGCCCGGTTCCACGGTCAAGGCCATACCGACTTCCAGCACTCGCCATTCACCGCCGACCTTGTACTCGCCCACATCATGCACATCCATGCCCAGCCAGTGGCCGGCGCGGTGCATGTAGAAAGCGCGGTAGGCTTCGCTGGCGATCAGTTCGTCAACGTCACCTTGCAGCAACCCCAACTTCACCAAGCCGGCGGTGATGACCTGCACGGTAGCCTCATGGGCCTGGTTCCAATGCTTGTTCGGTGCGATCTGCGCGAAGGCGGCTTCCTGGGAGGCCAGCACAATCTCGTAGATCGCCTTTTGTTCGGGCGAAAACTTGCCGTTGACCGGCCAGGTGCGGGTGATGTCGCTGGCGTAGCAGTCGATCTCACAACCGGCGTCGATCAGCACCAGGTCGCCATCCTTGAGCAACGCGTCATTCTGCTGGTAATGCAGGATGCAGCTGTTGCGTCCGGCGGCGACGATAGAGCCATAGGCCGGCATTTTCGCGCCGCCCTTGCGGAACTCGTAATCCAACTCGGCCTCCAGGCTGAACTCATGCAAACCCGCACGGCTGGCCTGCATCGCCCGCACATGGGCCGCGCAGGAAATGCGCGCTGCTTCGCGCATCACCCTCACCTCTGCCGCCGATTTATACAGGCGCATATCGTGGAGCAGATGATCCAGGGCAACGAATTCGTTCGGTGGCTGGGCGCCCAGGTGCGCCTTGGAGCGGATCACGTTGATCCACTCCATCACATGCCGGTCGAATTCGGCGTTGCTGCTCATGGCCGAATATACCCGGTCGCGGCCTTCGATCAGGCCGGGCAGGATGTCGTCGATATCAGTGATAGGGAATGCGTCGTCGGCGCCAAAGTCGCGGATCGCGCCTTCAGTGCCGGCGCGCAGGCCGTCCCACAGCTCGCGCTCAGCGTTGCGCTCACGGCAGAACAACACGTATTCGCCATGCTGGCGACCGGGCATCAGCACGATCACTGCTTCGGGCTCGGGGAAACCGCTCAGGTACTGGAAGTCGCTGTCCTGGCGGTACACGTGCTCGACATCGCGGTTGCGGATGGCCACGGCGGCTGCCGGCAGGATCGCGATGCTGTTGGGTTCCATCTGCGCCATGAGCGCCTTGCGGCGACGGGTGTATTCCGCTTTGGGGATATGAATCATGGGCAGATGGGGTTCCTTTTTTAATGCAGCGAAGGCTTGGGTGCAGCAGGTTCAGCAGACTTTTTGGTCTCGGTGAACAGCAGCAACGGCGCGACGCGCAGGTATTCCATCACTTCCATGTAGTCGCCTTCGCCGTCTTCGGACTCTTCCAGAGCATCTTGCACCTGGGAGATGGCTGCCAGGTCCTGCAGCACTTCCTTGGCGTCGGTGCTCAGCTCCAGGCCACCGGCGTTCACGCCGAAACCGTGGAGGAAACCCTGGCACCACTGGCCCAGGGCAGCAGCACGCTCGGTGAGTGGGGCGTCGTCGGTCGGCAGCAGCAGAACTACGGTGACGTCGTCACCGGTCAGCTCGCCCTTGACCATCTCTTGCAGGCCAATCAACGCGTTGCGCACGTTTTCGTTGGGTTCGGTTTCGAGCAGCTCGGCCACGTCGGCCAACCAGTTGTCGGCATCAAAGCCCACGCCGGTGCAGCTGCGGCCCAACAGCACGCCGTGCAGTTCGGCAGGCGAGCATGGGTGACCGCTGGTGCTCAGCAGTTTGGAAAAAGCGTCGTACGGGGAATTCTGAATGGGCATGGTGAGCTAGGCGCCAGACGGCGCAATGTCTAGAATGGAGCGCTGTATCCTAGCACCGGCAGACGCACCAAGACTATCGAGGGCGTCAGATCGTTTATCCTGCAGTTGCCATTCATCAGACAAATCCAGTGGAACCCAATGGAAGACACCGACCTGCAAGCGCTGATGGCCAGACTCGAACTGCTAATTGATCGGGTCGAGCAACTAAAGAGTCAAAACGGACTCCTATTAGCTCAGGAAAAGACCTGGCGCGAGGAACGCGCTCACCTCATTGAAAAAAACGAAATCGCCCGGCGTAAGGTCGAATCGATGATTTCGCGCCTGAAGGCCCTGGAGCAAGACTCATGAGTTCAAGCAATAGCGTTACCGTGCAGATCCTCGACAAAGAATATTCGATCATCTGCCCCCAGGAAGAACGCAGCAATCTGGTGAGCGCTGCGCGTTACCTGGACGGCAAGATGCGTGAAATCCGCAGCAGCGGCAAAGTGATCGGCGCCGACCGCATCGCCGTGATGGCCGCGCTGAATATCACCCACGATCTGCTGCACAAGCAGGAACGCCCTGACGTGCAGGCCAGCGGCTCGACCCGCGAGCAAGTGCGTGACCTGCTCGAGCGCGTGGATCTGGTGCTTTCCACCGATTCCGACGCACCCAAGGGCTGATTGCCGAGTCTGTTTAAGGTATACTCGCCCCACTCCCTGGCGTGTTTGCCAGTCGGCGATGTCCCTGAGCCGATTCGCACTACCCTGGAAGTTGCACGTTGGGCTGGTGTGCATGTCCGCTAGACGGAAAGCCTTAAAGCCTACTGCTTCTTCCACCTTGAACTTTCGGGTTCAAGGGCTAAGTCGACAGCGGCTCTGTCGGGGAGCCTGAATTCCCAAACTCAATGCCAGTCCCAGGACTGGCATTGTTTTATGAGCCGATAAGCCATGACCGAACCTGCGCCGCTGTCCCGTCCGCAACTTCGACGCATGTTGCGCAAGGCCCGCCGTGCCCTCACGCCGAGCGAGCAGCGCCAGGCCGCCCTTGGCCTGTACCGGCAACTGGCGCAGCACCCGCTGTTTCGCCGGGCCAAACATATTTCCTTATACCTGCCGACGGACGGCGAAATCGATCCGCGCCTGCTGCTGCGCGCGGCGCAGCGCCGTGGCAAGGCCACCTATCTGCCGGTACTGAGTGCCTGGCCGCGCACCAAGATGGTGTTCCAGCGCGTGCGGCCTGGGGATAAGTTGTCGCCCAACCGCTTTGGCATTCTTGAGCCGCGGGTCAATGTCCACCAGCAGCGCAAAGTCTGGGCGCTCGACCTGGTGCTGTTGCCGTTAGTGGGGTTCGATAGCGAAGGCGGACGCCTGGGCATGGGTGGCGGATTCTACGACCGCAGCCTGGCCTACCTGGCCAGGCGCAAAAGCTGGCGCAAGCCGACCTTGCTGGGGTTGGCCCATGAATGTCAGCAGGTAGACCGCTTGGCGCAGGCAAGTTGGGACGTGCCGCTGGCGGGCACTGTCACCGATAAGCACTGGTATGTTGCACAAACGTCGCTGGAACCAGCGACGCCTTGAAGCCTTATTAACGCTTGAATTGTTGCTGCACTGGCGAGAGTTCAACCGGTGCGTCGGCCTTGTTCGACCACAAGCTCTGGGCATACCCGGTGGTCACAACGCCCAGACCAAACAAAATAACCAAAATCCATAGTAAATCCGGTTTACGTTGCATCGATTGCCCCCCTTCAGGCACCTCGTACACGATGACAACAACGTTCCAAAGTAGTCCGTTGCAGCTGCGCCAAGCCTAAAAGCGCGCATTCTGCGGTAACGTGAACCAACACGCAAACCTTGACGCCAACCGACTGTCGGTTTGTCATGCAATTGCCCGACAACTTGCCCAATGCCTTTTTCAGGAGCCCAAAAATGGCCTACTGGCTGATGAAATCCGAGCCTGACGAATTGTCCATCGAGGACCTGGAAAAGCTCGGCGAAGCGCGCTGGGATGGGGTTCGCAACTATCAGGCGCGCAACTTTCTGCGCGCCATGGCAGTGGGCGATGAGTTTTTCTTCTATCACTCCAGCTGTCCGGAGCCAGGGATTGCCGGCATCGGCAAAATCGTCGAGGCCGCCTACCCGGATCCTACAGCGCTGGAACCGGACAGCCACTACTTCGACGCCAAGGCCAGTGCGGAGAAAAATCCGTGGAGTGCCATCACCGTGGGCCACGTCAACACCTTCCCCAAGGTGCTGGGCCTGGGCTATCTAAAGCAGCAAACCGCTCTTGCCGAAATGCCGCTGGTGCAGAAAGGTAGCCGGCTTTCGGTCATGGCGGTCACGCCTGAACAATGGACGGCCATCCTTCAGCTGCTTTAACTGACCGATATCAAGACCCTCACGGGCCAAACCCATCACACTGGACGCTAACGCCGCAGGATGCAGCCATGTCTACGAACCACCATACGTCCCGTCTGTTCGCCATCGCCCTGATCGTCCTCTTGCTGGGGGCGGGGGCCTTTGGCTACTGGCGTTCGACCCAGGACCGCCTGCCCGAGGGCTTGAGCATGGGCAATGGGCGCCTGGAGTCTACCGAAGTGCAAATCGCCGCCAAGATCCCCGGGCGCCTGGCCGAAGTGCACGTGGATGAAGGCGACAAAGTGCTCAAGGGCCAGTTGCTGGCACGCATGGACACCCGCACCCTGCAAGCCCAGCGCGCCCAGGCCGAAGCAGAGGTGTTACGCGCCAGGGAAAACTTCGCCGCCGCCGAAGCCAACGTGCAGTTGCGCCAAAGCGAGCAACTGCTGGCCAGCCAGGAACTCAAGCGCACCCAAGAGCTGTACCGGCGCGGCTTCGCCAGCAGCCAATTGATCGACCAGCAGCAGGCGCGCCAGAACACCGGCAACGCGGCAGTGATCGCCGCCCAAGCCCAGGTCAACGCGGTGAAGGCCGCCATCGGCGCAGCCCAGGCCCAGGTGGCCCAACTCACCAGCGAAATCGACGACAGCAGCCTGCGTGCGCCCATCGACGGCATCATCCAATTGCGCCTGGCCGAGCCGGGCGAAGTGCTCGGCGCGGGTGGGCGCGTGTTGCTGCTGATTGACCCCAATGACCAGTACATGAATCTCTACCTGCCCGCCTCCGTCACCGGCCGCCTGACCGTCGGCAGTGAAGCACGCATCCTGCTCGACGCCCTGCCCCAGCAAGCGCTGCCGGCCAAAATCAGTTTTGTCGCGGCCAAATCCCAGTTCACTCCCAAGGAAGTCGAAACCCGCGATGAGCGGCAAAAACTGGTGTTCCGCGTCAAATTGCGCCTGACTCAGCCCAGCGCCGTGCCACAAGCCAAACCGGGCATGCCCGGCGCGGGCTATGTACGCACGGCCGATGTCGACTGGCCGGCCAACCTGCAATGAGCGGCCTGGCGCTGCACGCCACGGGGATCAACCACCGCTACGGCAAGCAACAGGCACTGCTCGACGTTGCCTTCAGCTTGCCAGCCGGTACCCGCTGCGGGTTGATAGGTCCGGACGGCGCCGGCAAGTCGAGCCTGCTGGGTCTGATCGCCGGGGTTAAAAAGCTGCAGGAGGGCCAGTTGCAGGTGCTCGGCGGTTCCATCCAAGACCGTCGCCACCGCAATAGCCTGTACGCGCGCATTGCCTTTATGCCCCAGGGCCTGGGCGGCAATCTGTACCCCGAGCTGTCCATCAGCGAGAACATCCGTTTCTTCGCCACCTTGTTCGGCCTGTCGAAAACCGATTGCGACCAGCGCATGCACAACCTGCTGCTCGCCACCGACCTCGCACGCTTTGCCGAGCGCCCGGCAGGCAAGCTCTCCGGCGGGATGAAACAGAAGCTCGGCCTGTGCTGCGCGCTGATCCATGATCCGGACCTGTTGATCCTCGACGAGCCCACCACCGGCGTCGACCCGCTGTCCCGCCGGCGTTTCTGGGAGCTGGTAGATAGCGTACGCAGTGAGCGCCCGCAACTGACACTGCTGGTGGCCACCGCCTACATGGAAGAGGCCGAGCAATTCGAGCATTGCCTGATGCTCGACCGTGGCAGGTTGATCGCCGATGGACTGAGCCGCGAACTGGCGGCGATAACGCCCAGCGGCAAGCTGGATGAGGCCTTCACCCACTTCCAGGGCGACAGTGCTCACGACAGCCAGCCGCTGGTAATTCCACCGCGCACAGGCGGCAACGCCGATATCGCTATCCAAGCCCACGACCTGACCCTGCGCTTTGGCGATTTCACCGCGGTGAACAACGTCAGCTTTGCCATTGGCCGCGGCGAGATCTTCGGCTTCCTCGGTTCCAACGGTTGCGGCAAGACCACCACCATGAAAGTGCTGACCGGGCTGATGCCGGCCACCGAGGGCAGTGCAATCCTGCTGGGCAAGCCGGTGGACGCCAAGGACCTGGCGACCCGCAAGCGCGTAGGTTTCATGTCGCAGAGCTTCTCGCTGTATGGCGAACTGAGCGTGCGCCAGAACCTGGTGCTGCATGCGCAACTGTTCGACTTACCCAAGGCCGACAGCGGTCCGCGCATTGATGAACTGATCCAACGTTTCGACCTGGGTGAAGTGGCCGAACAGCCCTCCGGCGAGTTACCCCTTGGCCTGCGCCAGCGTTTGTCCTTGGCGGTTGCGGTGCTGCATCGCCCGGAAGTGCTGATCCTCGATGAGCCCACCTCGGGTGTCGACCCGGCGGCACGGGATGATTTCTGGCGGTTGCTGATCGAATTGTCGCGCCAACAAGGCGTGACCATCTTCCTGTCCACCCACTTTATGAACGAAGCCCAGCGCTGCGACCGCATCTCCTTGATGCATGCCGGCAAGGTGTTGGCCTGCGACACGCCCGAGGCGCTGCAACAGCAGTTCCACGGCGATACCCTGGAGGCGGCTTTCGTCACCTGCCTGGAGCAGGCCCAGGGCGAACCCGAATCCAGCGCGCCCCGTGCAACGGTCAACGATGCCCACGCGCCGCCCGCGAGCAAACACGGCTTCAGCCTGGCGCGGTGGTTAGCCGTGGCCAGCCGCGAAGGCAAGGAGCTGCTGCGCGACAAGGTACGCATGGCCTTCGCCCTGCTCGGGGCGATGTTCATGATGGTGATCTTCGGCTACGGGATTTCCCTGGACGTGGAAAACCTCGCCTTCGCCGTCTACGACCAGGACCAGACCCCGCAAAGCCGCGCCTATCTAGAGGCATTTCGCAGTTCGCGCTATTTCGCCGAGCAAGCACCCATTCGCGACGCCAACGAATTGCACCGGCGCCTGCAACGTTCGGAAATCAAGCTGGCCCTGGAGATCCCACCCGGCTTTGGCCGTGACCTCTACGCCGGCCGCCAGCCCACCGTCGCGGCCTGGCTCGACGGCGGCATGCCGTTTCGCGCTGAAACCAGCCGCAACTACGTGGAGGCCGTGCACCAGGGCAACCTTGCGCAACTGGCTGAACTCAGTAGCTTACCCTTGAACAACCGGGCCGCCGTCAAGCTTGAAACACGCTTTCGCTACAACCAGGACGTGGTCAGCGTGAATGCCATTGGCCCTGGCGTGATGGCGCTGATCCTGGCGTTCATTCCGGCCATGCTCACCGCCCTCGGCATTGTGCGCGAGAAGGAGCTGGGGTCGATCACCAACTTCTATGCCACACCACTGACGCGCCTGGAGTTCCTGTTGGGTAAACAGGCGCCCTATCTGGTCGTCAGCCTGGTCAACCTGGCACTGTTGGTGGCGATGAACCGCTGGTTGTTCGGTGTACCGTTCAAAGGCAGCGGCCTGACCCTGGCTTTCGGTGGCCTGTTGTACGTGCTGGCGACCACGAGCATGGGCCTGCTGATCTCGGCGTTCACCCGCACCCAGATCGCGGCGATCCTCGGCACCATGATCATCACCAGCCTGCCGACCATCCAGTTTTCCGGGCTGATCGTGCCGCGCTCGTCCCTGGAAGGTGCGGCAGCGCTGATGGGCATGCTGTTTCCGGCCGGGCACTTTCTGGATATTGCGGTGGGCACCTTCACCAAGGCCCTGGACCTGCGCCAGTTGTGGCCACAATGCCTGGCCTTGTTCGGATTTTTCGTCGGTTTTACCGGGCTGAGCCTGGTGATGCTCAAGAAGCAGGAGGCCTGATGCACAAGCTCGCCCATATCCTGCGCCTGGGGCTCAAGGAACTCACCAGCCTGCGCCACGACAGCGTGTTGCTGCTGTTTCTGGCCTACGCCTTCACCGTGGCGATCTACATGCCCGCTGCCGGTTCAGTGATTGGCGTGCACAACGCCAGCGTGGCCTTTGTCGATGAAGATCACAGCGCGCTCTCGCGGCAAATGGCCGAGGCCCTGCAACCACCGGAATTCCAGGCGCCGGCGCCACTGGCCTACGACCAGCTGGACAGGGTCATGGACAGCGGCCAATACACCTTCGTCGTCAATGTACCGGCGAATTTCCAGGCCGACCTGTTGGCGGGGCGCCAGCCGGGAGTGCAGGTGAACATCGATGCCACGGCGATGAGCCAGGCATTCATGGGCGCGGGTTACATCGGGCGGATTTTCCAACGCGAACTGCTGACCTACAGCGGCCAGCCCGACGCTGCCGGCAAAGCTCCGGCCCTGCTGACCACTCGGGCGTTGTTCAATACCAACCTGGAAGGTGGCTGGTTCCTGGCGGTGATCCAGATCGTCAACAACATCACCATCCTCGCCATCGTGCTGACCGGCACCGCCCTGCTGCGCGAACGCGAGCACGGCACCCTCGACCACCTGCTGGTGCTGCCCCTGACCGCGCTGGAGATCATGCTGGCAAAAATCTGGAGCAACATGCTGGTGGTGGTGTTGTGTACATGGCTGTCCCTGGAACTGGTGGTCAAAGGCTTGCTCGGCGTGCCATTGGCCGGGTCGTTGAGCCTGTTCCTGTTGGTGACGGCGCTGTATTTATTTGCGAGTACTGCGTTGGGGATCTTCCTCGCCACTCTCGCCCGCTCGACGCCGCAGTTCGGCCTGCTGGCGATCCCGGTGATCATTCCCATGCTGTTGCTCTCTGGCGGCAGTACGCCGCTGGATAGCATGCCCGAATGGTTGCAGTGGGTGATGCAGGGCTCGCCATCGACGCATTTTGTAAGCTTGAGTGCAGCGATTCTATTCAGGGACGCGGGGTTGAGCGTGGTGTGGCCAGACTTGCTGGCCCTGACGGGAATTGGCTTGGTATTTTTTGCGGTGGCGTTGGCGCGGTTTCGCAAGAGCCTGGCTTCCTGAGGCGCCTGGCAGGACCTCGCGAATAGCGCTAAGCGCCGGTTTTACTGGATGATCAGATTGTTGAAGAGCAAATCTTCCACCATCGGCTTGCCGGTCTCGTCATTCATCACTTGCTGGGTTTGTTTCAGGGCTTCCTGACGCAGCTTTTCCTTGCCTTCGACCGTACTCATGGCCTCGCTGGTCTGCTGGGTAAACAGCCCCACCAGCTGGTTGCGGATCAACGGATCGTTGGCTTTGACCGCCGCAGCTGCTTCGGTGCCGGTCACGCGAAGGGCGATATCGGCCTTGTAAACCTTGAGCTTCGCCGTGCCATCCAGGCCATAGTTGCCTACGAATGGCGGCGTCAGGCTGATATAGCTGACTTTCGGCGCCTCGCCTTCCTTGGCTTCTTCGGCCTGGACGGCCATCGGCAACGTCAGGGCCAGCATCAACAGGATCCACGCTTTCACAGTTCATTCCTCGAATTCGTTTGCCCGGTAGCATAACGCTAGCAAGGCTGAGCACAAGCTTATGGGGGCTTATCAGGCGCGGGTATGCTCGTTGACCCACGGGCGCACCCTCCTACACTTATCGGCCACGATGCCAAAAGGAATAGTCCGATGAAAGCTTTGCTGTGCAAAGCCTTCGGCCCCGCCGAAACCCTGGTGCTGGAAGATATCGCCAGCCCTGCGATCAAGAAGAACGAAATCCTGCTGGACGTGCACGCGGCCGGGGTGAACTTCCCGGATACCCTGATCATCGAGGGCAAGTACCAGTTCAAGCCGCCCTTTCCATTCTCACCCGGCGGCGAAGCGGCAGGCGTGGTCAGCGAGGTGGGTGAGAAAGTCAGCCACTTGAAGGTCGGTGACCGCGTAATGGCGTTGACCGGTTGGGGCAGCTTTGCCGAGCAGGTCGCGGTGCCTGGCTATAACGTGCTGCCGATTCCGCCGAGCATGGACTTCAACATCGCCGCCGCCTTCAGCATGACCTACGGCACCTCGATGCACGCGCTTAAACAGCGCGCCAACCTGCAACCCGGTGAGACCCTGCTGGTGCTAGGCGCCTCCGGCGGTGTGGGCCTGGCCGCGGTGGAAATCGGCAAGGCCATGGGCGCACGCGTGATCGCCGCCGCCAGCAGCGCCGACAAACTCGCGGTGGCCAAGGCGGCCGGCGCCGATGAGCTGATCAACTACAGCGAAGCCAGCCTCAAGGACGAGATCAAACGCCTGACCGACGGCAATGGCGCCGATGTGATCTACGACCCGGTGGGCGGCGATCTGTTTGACCAAGCCATCCGCGTCATCGCCTGGAACGGCCGCCTGCTGGTGGTGGGGTTTGCCAGCGGGCGCATTCCCGAATTGCCGGTGAACCTGGCATTGCTCAAGGGCGCGGCGGTAGTCGGCGTGTTCTGGGGCTCGTTTGCCCAGCGCCAGCCGCAGGATAACGCGGCGAATTTTCAGCAGTTGTTCACTTGGTATGCCGAGGGCAAGTTGAAGCCGTTGGTGTCGCAGGTGTATCCGCTGGAGCAGGCTGCCCAGGCGATTAATGACCTGGGGCAGCGCAAGGCAGTGGGTAAGGTCGTCGTCCAGACGCGCTGATTGATCTGAAATGCGGTCCTTGTGGGAGGGGGCTTGCTCCCGATAGGAGTCGGTCAGTGAGTACATGAGTGACTGAACCACCGCTATCGGGAGCAAGCCCCCTCCCACATTTTGATCCTCGGTGTTCAAGAGAACGGATTACGACCACAACTTATCTATTTACGACATGTTCGTAAAAGAACATGCAATTGCTCTCGTTTCCTGTGTTTGCAGATAAGAGGCGATGCTATTTTCGGTAACGAAACTGTAACATTCGCATCCGCAGTCAAAACAAGAAATTTGGAGCTCTTGAATGTTTGCTTTCTTTCGACCTGCCGCACACCAGGCGCCTCTGCCTGAAGAAAAAATAGACAGTACCTACCGACGGCTGCGCTGGCAGATCTTCGCGGGTATTTTCTTCGGTTACGCTGGCTACTATCTGCTGCGCAAAAACTTCTCCCTGGCCATGCCCTACTTGATCGACGAGGGTTACACCCGTGGTGAACTGGGCCTGGCGATGTCGGCGATTGCGATTGCCTACGGTTTATCCAAGTTCCTCATGGGGCTGGTGTCCGACCGCTCCAACCCACGTTACTTCCTGCCGTTCGGCCTGCTGGTTTCAGCGGGGGTGATGTTCATTTTCGGTTTCGCACCTTGGGCAACGTCCAGCGTGACCATGATGTTCATTTTGCTGTTCATCAACGGCTGGGCCCAGGGCATGGGGTGGCCGCCGAGTGGGCGGACAATGGTGCACTGGTGGTCGCAGAAAGAACGCGGCGGCGTGGTGTCCGTGTGGAACGTGGCGCATAACGTCGGCGGTGGCTTGATCGGCCCGCTGTTCCTGCTGGGCATGGCGTGGTTCAACGACTGGCATGCTGCCTTCTACGTGCCGGCCACCGTGGCCCTGGCGGTCGCGGCGTTTGCCTTCATCACCATGCGCGACACCCCGCAATCGGTGGGTTTGCCGCCTATCGAGAAGTACAAGAACGATTACCCGGAAGGCTACGACGCCAGCCACGAAGACGAATTCAGCGCCAAGGAAATCTTCGTCAAGTACGTGCTGCGCAACAAAATGCTCTGGTACATCGCCTTCGCCAACGTGTTTGTCTATCTGCTGCGCTACGGCGTTCTGGACTGGGCGCCGACCTATTTGAAAGAAGCCAAACACTTCACGGTCGACAAGTCGTCCTGGGCGTATTTCTTCTACGAGTGGGCTGGCATCCCGGGCACGCTGCTGTGCGGCTGGATGTCGGACAAAATCTTCCGTGGCAATCGCGGCCTGACCGGCATCGTGTTCATGACGCTGGTCACCGTGGCGACCCTGGTTTACTGGCTCAACCCGCCGGGCAACCCGATGATCGACATGATTGCGCTGTTCTCAATCGGCTTCCTGATCTACGGCCCGGTCATGCTGATCGGCCTGCAGGCGCTGGAGCTGGCACCGAAGAAAGCCGCCGGCACTGCCGCGGGTTTCACCGGCTTGTTCGGTTACCTGGGCGGTTCGGTAGCAGCCAGTGCGGCCATGGGCTACACGGTTGACCATTTCGGCTGGGACGGTGGTTTCGTGCTGCTGATTGGTGCCTGTGTACTGGCGATCGCGTTCCTGATCCCCACGCTGTGGCACACCAACAGCGTCAGCTCGGCGCGTTAATCGCCAGAGCAATCTTTGGCACAACGCTTGAGCCGCGCCTCCAGGTTTTTATCTGGCATGGCGTGGCTACGCAGGGCGTTCACGGTCTGCTCGACATAATCGCGAGTCGTGCCGTAACGCCCGCAAGCGCTTTGCAGCACATGATTAAGCACAATATCGGGCAAGTTGCCGGCATAGCTGGGCAAGTGCCGCTCCAGAACAAACCCCAACGCCTGCACGGTGCTGCCATCTTCCAATCGGCAACTGAGCCAGTGCGGCCGGTACGAGGGGTAAGGCATCTCACGCTGCCATAGGGCGTACAGCGAGGCCTCCAACTGGTCCTCCGGCAAGCGGTAGGCAAACCCGCTGCAGGAACCACCGCGATCCAACCCAAACACCAACCCCGGCAGCTCCGGCGTACCGCGATGCTCGTGTGACCACAAATACAGGCCACGGTGATAACCGTGAACCCGTGCCCGCACCCGTTCGGTCGACGAACATTCAGGGCGCCAGATCAGCGAACCATACGCAAACAGCCACACCGGCCCACCCTTGTGCCGAGCCATGGTGGCTTGCATCGAGCTCATCAATTGTTCGTGAGTGAGTTGCGGCCCCAGATCGAGCCGCGGAGGGTAAGCCAATTGCAGAAGATCGGTTTCAATGGCGGTCATGGCGAAAAGCGGTGCGCCTCCTGTGTGTTACCAGTTGTAAGCGACTTTACCGTAATAGAACGCGCCGCTGTAACCGTACGGCGAAAAAGTGCTGTAGGCGAGATTGCCGCCGCTGCTGGCGTAAGCATTAACCTTCTCTGGGTATTTGTCGGTAACGTTGTCGCCACCCAGGGTGAAGGTCCAGTTCTTGAGCTTGTAGTCTGCTGACAGGTCCAGCACCCAGGCGGCCTTGAAGGTCTGGTCGTTGACCTTGTCCGCCTGATAGCTGGTGAACTCGCCATAGCGCACCAGGTTGCTGTGCAGCGCCCACTGGCCGAAGGTGAAGTCGTTGCCCAGGCTCAGTTTGTGCTGGGGTGTGGTGTCGCCCAGCAAGCCGATACGTTCGCGACGGTCCACTCGCACCAGGTTGGCCCCCAGGCTATCGAGTACCGCCGGGTTGGCTTTCACATCGGTGACCTTGGTGTGGTTGTAGTTATAGCCCAGGGTGCTGTTCCAGCGAATGCCGTTATCGAGCTGGTAGCGATAGTTGGCTACCAGATCGACGCCATCGGTGCTGGTGTCCGTGGCGTTGGTGAAGTAACGGGCCGTGGTGTAGTTGATATTGCCGACGCCATTGGCTTGCAGGTAAGCCACCGTGGCCGGGTTGAGATTGAGGTTAGACGACAGGCTGATGCGGTCGCGGATGTCGATGCGGTACACATCGAGCGTGACGGTCAGGTCATAGGCCGGCTCCAGCACCAGGCCGAGGCTGTAGTTGCGCGACTTTTCCGCCTTGAGGTCTTCGGCACCGAGCAGGCGCGCCACCTGACTGTTGGCCGGGAAGGTGCCGGCTTCCTGGATGGTGCTGCCGATCAACTGCGATGAGGTGTAGGCAAAATTCTGCTGGGCCAGGGACGGCGCACGGAAACCGTTGGAGATGCTGCCGCGCAAGGCCACCTGGGGGGTGAAGTCGTAGCGGGCCGACAGCGAGCCGCTGACGTTGGAGCCAAAGTCACTGTAATCCTCATGGCGCACGGCGGCCGAGGCGCTGAGTTTTTCGGTGAAGTTGGTTTCCAGGTCCAGGTACTGTGCCCAGTTATGGCGTGTGCTGGTGCCGGCGTCGGCATCACGGAAGCCTCCCAGGCCGGAACTGCCGGTCTGGTAATAGGACGCTGGCTCGCCCGCCTCGATTTCATAGCCCTGATGCAGGTATTCACCGCCGAACGCCACGGAGACCGGATACGGCAGAAAGCCCACATCGAACTCACGGGACAGGTCCAGGCTGACTTGCTTTTGATCGTTGCTCAGGGTGCCGTTGTTGAACTTGCGCGGCGTTGCCAGGCCCAGGGAGGTGTTGATGGTTTCGGTGCCCAGTTCGTACTGATTCTTGCCGTAGTTGGCCGACAAGTCGTAATGCCAGTCGTAGGCCAGCAGGCCGCGCAGGCCCACCACCAGCGAGGTGTCTTCCAGGTTGCCTTTGATCAGTGGCAGGTAGCCGTTGGGGTTTAGCGCCTTGATGTTGTTGGATGCGTTGCTCGCACGGTAGAAGGCCGCCGTCTCACCGCGGCGCTTGCTGTAGCCACCGAAGGTGTAGAACTCGGCTGCATCACTGAAGGAATATTCCGAGTTGAACTGGAATTTGCCTTCATTGGTGGCCGGCTCACCTTGGCGGAACACACGCTGGCCGTAGGTGGTGGAGCCAATACTGCCGGGGCGGTAGTCGTTACCGGCGCGGTTGGTGTAATCGTTGTCGGCGCCTTCGGCAGACAGGTTGATAAAGCCATTGTCGCCCAATGCCAGGCCCGTATTACCACTGACATTACGCTGGATGCCATCACCCTTTTTGTACTCGCCAAACTTGCTGGACACCGAGCCGCCATGGTCGGCGTGCTTGAGGATCACGTTGATCACCCCGGCGATCGCATCGGAGCCGTAACGGGCAGAAGCGCCGTCGCGCAGCACCTCGATATGGTCCACCGCCGACAGCGGAATGGCATTTAAGTCTGCCGGGGCCGAACCGCGCCCAACCGCACCGCCCAGGTTGACGAAGGCACTGGTATGGCGGCGCTTGCCGTTGACCAGCACCAGCACCTGGTCCGGCGACAAGCCGCGCAACTGCGCCGGACGCACCAGTTCGGCGCCGTCCACCAGGCTTGGCCGGGGGAAGTTGATCGACGGTATCAGCCGCGCCAATACGGCACCCAGCTCATCGGAGCCAGTACTGCGCAGGGTTTCACCGGAGATTACGTCGATTGGCGACAGCGATGCACTGGCGGTGCGCTCTTGGGCGCGGGTGCCGGTGACGATCACAGTGTCGAGTTTAGGTGCATCAACCGCAGAAGTTTCGTCTGCCAGAACTGGATTGAATCCCACAACGGTCAGCAAATTGGCCGACAAAATCGCCGTGTATAGCGCGTGTTTCCTGTAGCTCCCCATACCGCTCCCCTTTGAATCAAAAATAGAACTGCAATGCGCGAAGTTCGTACGATCGATCCGGCTGGCGGGCGGTGGCGGTCAGTATCTGGTTATGGTCGGTGAAGTCGGTAGTCCGTTGCGATATAGCTTAAAGATATTCATCATCCAGAATAAATACCTTAAAAGAATAAGCAAAAGCATAAGCACGCTCGCCCATTCGTCAGGATCCACGCGTCTAATCCCGGTAATTTCAGCCCCGGTTCAGCCTGGGCGCGTGCCAAGCCGTCAAACTGGCGCGCCTGTAACGACCCACTTAGCCGTTCATCAAATCGACTACCGAGGTCGCCATGAAAAAATTCCGATTGCCTGGCCTGTTATTGCTTGCCCAGGCCACCACTGCACTGGCTAGCGAAACGCCAACGGCGACTGACGACAAAGGCTTCTGGTACGCCCAGACAAGCGTCTACACCCGGCACTTTGCACCCGACCCGCAACACAACAACAAACAGGACCTGATCGGCCTGGAGCGCAATGAGGCGTCGGGCCTGGTGTATGGCGGGGTGACCTTTCGCAACTCGTTCCGCCAACGCTCGTACTACGCCTATGCGGGCAAGCGCTATGACATGGCCGACTACCCGGTGTATGCGAAGTTGACCGGTGGGTTGATCCAGGGCTATCGCGGCGAGTATCGCGACAAGATCCCGTTGAATCGTTTTGGCGTAGCGCCAGTGATCATTCCGTCCGTGGGAACCCATTACGGGCCGGTCGCGGCGGAGCTGGTGTTGCTGGGGTTCAATGCAGCGATGGTGACGACTGGCTTACGCTTCTGACACGACACTGTCCCGTGTGGGAGCTGGCTTGCCTGCGATAGCGGTGCGCCAGTTGGCAAATGAGACACTGACCCACCGCTATCGCAGGCAAGCCAGCACCCACATTATTCAGCGCAACACTTCAGGGCCGTGGGGCGTAGGCAAACACGTCAGCGCGCATCCGGTGCGCATCCATACCGGCGTCGACCAATGCATCCAGGGTGCCGTAGATCATTGCTGGCGAACCACTGGCGTAGACGTGCACGCTGTTGAGATCGGCAATGTCCTCGCACACCACCTCGTGCAGCAAACCGCAGCGCCCTTCCCAGCCACAGAGGTCGCTGACCACTTTGTGCAGGAACAGATTGGGCAGTTGCAGCCACTGATCCCAGTGCTCGATCTGGTAGAAATCTTCCGGACGCCTTACGCCCCAGTACAGGTGCACCGGGTGCTTGAAGCCCGAAGCGCGACAGTGCTCGATCAGACTGTGCATCTGCGCCATACCGGTACCGGCGGCCATCAGCACGAGTGGTCCGTCCGGCAACTCGGCCAGGTGGGTGTCACCGAACGGCAGTTCCACACGGGCCATCTGGTTGCGCTGCAATTGTTTGATAAGGTTGCGCGCACTGTCCTCGCGCACCAGCACATGCAGCTCCAACTCACGCCCGGCATGGGGTGCAGAAGCCAGGGAAAACGCCGACTTCTCGCCGTTCTCCCGTTCGAGCATCAAGTATTGCCCGGCGTGGTAACGCACCGCCTTACCGGCCGGGGCGCGCAGGCGCACACGCCAGACATCGCCGCCGACTTCCACGCACTCGATCAATTGGCATGACAATTTGCGCAACGGCAACTCTCCTGGCGCGAGTACGCCATCCCACAACACAATGCAGTCTTCCAGCGGCTCGGCGATGCAGGTATAGAACTCGCCATGGTCGCGCACTTCACCGGCTTGGCTTACCCGGCCCTCCACCAGCAACGCCGCACACACATGGCACACGCCATTGCGGCAGGCCTGGGGGCATTCGTACCCCAGGCGGCGTGCACCTTCGAGGATTCGTTCGCCAGGGACCAGCTCCAGTACAGCGCCGGAAGGTTGCAGAGTTACACGCATCAATCTATTCCCAATTCTTTCCAGATCGCATCGACACGCGCGGTGACGGCTTCATCCTTGACGATCACCCGGCCCCACTCGCGAGTGGTCTCACCCGGCCACTTGTGGGTGGCATCCAGGCCCATTTTCGAACCCAGGCCCGATACCGGCGAGGCAAAGTCGAGGTAGTCGATCGGCGTGTTATCGATCATCACCGTATCGCGCTTGGGGTCCATGCGCGTGGTGATGGCCCAGATCACGTCGTTCCAGTCCCGCGCATTGATGTCGTCGTCGGTCACGATAACGAACTTGGTGTACATGAACTGTCGCAAAAACGACCACACACCCAACATGACGCGCTTGGCATGGCCCGGATACGACTTCTTCATGGTCACGATGGCCATGCGGTACGAACAGCCCTCGGGCGGCAGGTAGAAGTCGGTGATTTCCGGAAATTGCTTCTGCAGGATCGGTACGAACACTTCGTTGAGCGCCACTCCGAGAATCGCCGGCTCATCGGGTGGACGCCCCGTGTAGGTACTGTGGTAGATCGGTTTGACCCGATGGGTGATGCGCTCGACGGTGAACACCGGGAAGCTGTCGACTTCGTTGTAATAGCCGGTGTGGTCGCCGTAAGGGCCTTCATCGGCCATCTCACCCGGGTGAATCACGCCCTCGAGGATAATTTCGGCGGTAGCCGGCACCTGCAAGTCGTTACCGCGGCACTTGACCAATTCGGTGCGATTACCGCGCAACAGGCCGGCGAAGGCGTATTCGGACAAGCTATCGGGCACAGGTGTCACGGCGCCGAGAATGGTCGCCGGGTCGGCCCCCAGGGCCACGGACACCGGGAACGGCTTGCCCGGGTGTTTTTCACACCACTCTCTGAAGTCGAGTGCGCCGCCACGGTGGCTCAGCCAACGCATGATCACCTTGTTGCGGCCAATGACTTGCTGACGGTAGATGCCGAGGTTCTGGCGATCCTTGTTCGGGCCTTTGGTGACAGTCAGGCCCCACGTGATCAGCGGGCCGACATCGCCCGGCCAGCACGTCTGGACCGGGAGCATGGCCAAATCGACATCATCGCCTTCGATGACCACTTCCTGGCACACCGCATCCTTGACCACCTTGGGCGCCATGGCGATGATCTTGCGGAAGATCGGCAACTTCGACCAGGCGTCCTTCAAGCCCTTGGGCGGCTCGGGCTCCTTGAGAAACGCCAGCAACTTGCCGATCTCGCGCAGCTCGCTGACCGACTCGGCACCCATGCCGAAGGCTACGCGCTCGGGCGTACCGAACAGGTTGCCCAGCACCGGGATATCAAAGCCGGTCGGGTTTTCGAACAGCAGCGCCGGGCCCTTGTTGCGCAAGGTGCGGTCGCAAATCTCAGTCATTTCCAGTACCGGAGAAATCGGCATCTGGATACGTTTCAACTCTCCGCGCTGCTCAAGTTGCTGCACGAAATCCCGAAGATCCTTGAATTTCATTAACCATGCCACCCGTAAAATAGGCGTACATCCTACCTGCTCTGAGGGCGGCTGGCAGCTTAATTGGCCGTCAAGCTGCGTGATTGCAACGAACTGAACAATGGCTCAAGGAAGGCTTCAATGTGTCGCGCCCCCACGTCTGACAGATGGTTATCGTCGGTATACAGCGCGCGACCATTGAGTTCGACCCGGCACAAACCATCGGCGCCGCACAGCAGGGGCGCAGGGTCCAGCACCGCGACACCACTGTCGGCAGCCGCCAGTTCGTCAAACAATTGCGTGATGAACGCCTGGCGCTTCACATGCTCGGCCACGGCCAGCCCTTCACCACTCACGGGCCGGTTCATCATCGCCAACCGGCTGAGACGGTAAGGCACGATGATTTCCTGCAGCGGCACTTCCTTGACCAGCCAGACCTTATGGCCGGCAGCACGCAAACCCTGGATGCGTTCACGCAAGCCTTGGGCGAAGCGTTGCTCGGCGACGGCACGCACATACTGGCCAGTGCCGGGGTCTTTGAGCGCATGCTCCTTGTCACCCGACATTTGCCCATACACATACAGGCTCCAGCGGGCGGCCAACACCACATCGCTGAATGTCTGCTCAGCCATGGCCTTCTCGACGCGACGGTTGAAATGCGCGCAGCGGGCAATATTCTCCAGGCCATCGAGGGGAATACAGCCGGCAAAACTGGCTTCGACCAGGCTGATATCGTGACGATCAGCGCCCTCTTTGAGTGCCGGTATCAGCGCGGTAGCGTGACTGTCACCCCATACCAACGCTGAAACCGATTGGTCTTTGGGGCCGAAATGGCAGAACAAGCGTTCATCGGGCGTATCTTTGTCGGCCATGCACGCCAGCAGGTCCGGGCTCCACTTCTTGGCTTGGGCAAAGCGCAACGCCTGCTCGGACAAGCGCGAAGGCACGCCGTCAGCTTCGCGTATCGCAAGGCCAGTGAAGCCCAGCCCCAGAATGCCGACCATGGCTGACGCCAGAATCGCCTTACGCGAAGCCAGCAAACGTTTTTCCCGGAACGGCGTTTCCACGAAGCGCCAGGACAGATAGCCCAGCACCAGCGAAAGCAGCATCAGCCCCGCCAGTTCCAGCGCGCTCAAGCCATCCACCGCGGCGTAGTTGGCGTACACGAATACCGGCCAGTGCCAGAGGTACCAGGAATAAGAGATCAGCCCGATACCCACCATGATCCGCGTGCCCAACAGGCGAGCGACCCAAGTCTGTTGCTGGCCGTTGGCCCAGATCAACCCGACCACACCCAGCACAGGCAACAACGCAGTCGCGCCTGGGAACGGCGTTTTCGCGTCGTAACCCAATACAGCGATGAGGATCAATGCCAGGGAAGCCAGGCTGATTCCTTGCGCCAAGGCCGGCGAGGCGCGCCATTCACGCTTGGGCTGCACCGCCAGCATCGCACCGGCCAGTAGCTCCCAGGCCCGCAGATGCAACAGGAAGAAAGCTTTCTGTGGCTCATGCTGAACCGCCCAGACGCTCATGCCAAACGACGCCAGCAGCACCGCGAACAATGCCAGGCGCCAGTGCTTCAAACGGCTGGAAAGCAAGGTCAGCAGCAATGGGAAGAAAATATAGAACTGCTCTTCTACCGCCAATGACCAGGTATGCAGCAAGGGCTTGATGTCCGATGAGGCATCGAAATAGCCGTGCTGGCGCGAGAACAACAGGTTCGAGGTAAAGGTCACCTGATAATGCGCAGACCGCCCCAACTCTTCATAGTCCTTGGGCGCCAACAGAAACCAACCCACTGCCAGTGTCGCGGCGATCATCACAAACAGCGCGGGCAAGATACGTCGGGCACGGCGAGCCCAGAAGTCGATGAAACTGAAGCGTCCAGCTTGACGCTCTCGCCAGATAATTGACGTGATTAGAAAGCCCGAGATGACGAAGAAGACGTCAACGCCAACAAAACCGCCAGTAATGCCAGGGACACCAAAGTGGAACAACACGACTGCAAGGACAGCGATGGCACGCAGGCCATCGATGTCTCTGCGGTAAGCAAGGGTGGTCATAAGAATGTGGTCAGTCTGCGACGAAAGGGATGAGCGAAGTCACGCGTCAATTTTTGTTACTTAACGGATACTTATGCCACAAAAATCGCAGAATCTCGACGCAAAAAAAATGGCGCCCCATTAAGGGCGCCATTTTTTTGGACCTGAAACGCTGTATTACTTGCGTTTCATCGACAGGAAGAACTCGTCGTTGGTCTTGGTGGTTTTCAGCTTGTCGATCAGAAACTCGATGGCAGCCACTTCGTCCATCGGATGCAGCAGCTTGCGCAGGATCCACATACGCTGCAGCTCGTCGTCAGCGGTCAGCAACTCTTCGCGGCGAGTGCCGGAGCGGTTGATGTTGATCGCCGGGAACACACGCTTTTCAGCAATGCGACGGTCCAGGGGCAGCTCCATGTTGCCGGTACCCTTGAACTCTTCGTAGATCACTTCGTCCATCTTCGAGCCGGTTTCAACCAGCGCGGTGGCGATAATGGTCAGCGAGCCGCCTTCTTCGATGTTGCGCGCGGCGCCGAAGAAACGTTTCGGTTTCTCCAGGGCGTGGGCATCGACACCACCGGTCAATACCTTGCCGGAGCTCGGGATCACAGTGTTGTAGGCACGGGCCAGACGGGTGATGGAGTCGAGCAGGATCACCACGTCCTTCTTGTGTTCGACCAGGCGCTTGGCCTTTTCGATCACCATTTCGGCTACCTGCACGTGGCGGGTTGGCGGCTCATCGAACGTCGAGGCAACCACTTCGCCGCGCACGGTGCGCTGCATCTCGGTCACTTCTTCCGGACGCTCATCGATCAACAGTACGATCAGGTGAACTTCAGGATTGTTACGGGCGATGTTCGCTGCAATGTTCTGCAGCATGATCGTTTTACCGGCTTTCGGCGGTGCGACGATCAGGCCACGCTGGCCTTTGCCGATCGGGGCGCACAGGTCGATCACACGACCGGTCAAGTCTTCGGTGGAACCGTTACCGGCTTCCATCTTCATGCGCACGGTCGGGAACAGCGGGGTCAGGTTCTCGAAGAGAATCTTGTTTTTCGCGTTCTCGGGGCGATCGAAGTTGATCGTGTCGACCTTGAGCAGGGCGAAATACCGCTCGCCCTCCTTCGGAGGACGGATCTTGCCAACGATGGTGTCACCGGTGCGCAAGTTGAAGCGACGGATCTGGCTCGGCGAGACATAGATATCGTCTGGGCCGGCGAGATAGGAAGCGTCTGCGGAGCGGAGGAAGCCGAAGCCGTCCTGGAGAATCTCCAGCACGCCATCACCGGAGATTTCCTCGCCGCTTTTCGCGTGCTTCTTGAGCAGGGAGAAAATCACGTCCTGCTTGCGCGAACGGGCCATATTTTCTATGCCCATTTCTTCGGCCAGTTGGAGCAGGTCGGTAATCGGCTTTTGCTTGAGTTCAGTCAGATTCATATAGGAATGACGTAATCATTTATGGAGGGGGGAAATTAAGCTTTTGGCTTAATGAGGCCGCGCCGCAGAGAAGGCGACAGGATCGCGTACTAATCGAAAAGGAATGCGTCGGCGACGGCTTGCAGGGGGCAGTGGAGAAACCAGTGCGGGGCCGAATGTACCACCTGAGTTTCGGAGCGTCTAGCCCTGCTTTACGAAAAAGCCCCGAGATTTTCGGGGCTTTTTTGACGACGCTTAGATGTTCGCGTCGAGGAATGCAGCCAGTTGCGACTTGGACAGCGCGCCAACCTTGGTGGCCTCGACGTTGCCGTTCTTGAACAGCATCAGGGTCGGAATACCACGCACGCCGTGCTTGGCCGGGGTTTCCTGGTTTTCGTCGATGTTCAGTTTGGCAATGGTCAGTTTGCCTTCGTAGGTAGTTGCAATGTCGTCCAGAACCGGAGCGATCATTTTGCAAGGGCCGCACCATTCAGCCCAGTAGTCAACCAGCACCGGGCCAGCAGCCTTGAGTACTTCGGCCTCAAAGGTCGCGTCGGTGACGTGCTTGATAAGATCGTTGCTCATGGATGTCTCCGGATTGTAAGCAAAAAAAACGTTGCCCATCATAGCTGCCCTTCCCTCGTTCAGGAAGCCGCCTCTGATTGAGTCTTGCTATGGCGTTGCATGAGTGGGGATATAGCCAACTCATGGCGTCACGGCAGTCACAAACACGATGCCTGTTCGCAACGCCGCATTGCGAACGTGTTCCTGCATGGTTTTCTGCGCTGCCGCACTGCTGCGCCGGGCCAAGGCGCGCAGGATTTTGCGATGCTCCTGCCAGGTCTCCATGGCTCGCTCCGGCCGGATGAACGGTAGTTTCTGGCTCTCCAGAAACACCTCGGCGCTGGCACTGAGAATACTCACCATGGCCTGGTTGCCGCTGGCCAACAGGATGCGCTGGTGAAATTCAAAGTCCAGCCGGGCGGCGGCTTCGAAGTCACCCGCTTTGAGGACCTTGCGCATCGCCTCGACATTGTCTTCCAGGCTGTCGAGCTCGTTCGTGGTCAATGTGACTGCCGCCAAACCCGCAGCGAACCCTTCAAGCGCGTAACGCAGCTGGAAGATGTCCAGCGGTGTGGCCTGCGCCGCAAACGGCCAGGCGAGCTCGGATGGCGGGTCCGGCGCCAGCACGAACACGCCCTTGCCCGGCTGTACACTGACCACACCCAATGCGCTCAAGGACGATAAGGCCTCGCGCAACGACGCCCGGCTCACGCCCAACCGCATCGCCAAATCGCGTTGCGAAGGCAATGCCTCGCCCGGCCCAAAGCCTTGCTCCTTGATCAGTTTGCGGATGGCTTGCAAGGCCGCTTCCGGTACGGCTTGGGCAATGGAATTCATAAAAAACTCAAGGTTCCCGTCAGCTGAAGAGCTAGTTGTAAAGCTATTGAAGTCTGTCGGCAAGCCACGCCCCAAAGGGGCCCGTGCGTTTTTTACGGCGCTCGAAAAGGGTGCGAAAAATCTCGCAACTGTTCAGACCAGTAAGACCATGACACTTCAACGAATCCGTGCCTTACAGACCATTCCGAGAGAGCTGGCATGGGCTGTGCACTGAGCAAACTCAGAAAATTCCTTCGCCTTTTTCGGAGAGTTGCCATGACCAAGCGCTACAGCGCCCTGCTCACTGCCCTGTTTGCCAGCCTGATGCTGAGCCAGGCACCTGCCCAGGCTAATGGTCTGGACGATATCGTCGCCCGTGGCACCCTCAAGGTCGCCGTGCCCCAGGACTTCCCGCCGTTTGGTTCGGTCGGCCCCAACATGCAGCCACGTGGCCTGGACATCGACACCGCCAAGCTGCTGGCCGACCAGCTCAAGGTCAAGCTGGAACTGACCCCGGTCAACAGCACCAACCGCATTCCGTTCCTTACCACCGGCAAGGTGGACCTGGTGATCTCCAGCCTGGGCAAAAACCCCGAGCGCGAAAAGGTCATTGATTTCTCCAAGGCTTACGCGCCTTTCTACCTCGCGGTGTTCGGTCCACCCGAGGCGGCAATCAGCACCACCGACGACCTCAAGGGCAAGACTATCAGCGTGACCCGCGGCGCCATCGAGGATATCGAGCTGACCGCCGTGGCGCCCAAGGAAGCCACGATCAAGCGCTTTGAGGACAACAATTCAACCATCGCCGCTTACCTGGCCGGCCAGGTCGACCTGATCGCCAGCGGCAACGTGGTCATGGTCGCAATCAGCGAACGCAACCCCAAACGCGTCCCCGCGCTGAAGGTGAAGCTCAAGGATTCGCCGGTGTACGTAGGCGTGAACAAGAACGAGCCGGCGCTGCTGGAGAAGGTCAACCAGATCCTGGTTGCGGCCAAGGCGGACGGCAGCCTGGAAAAAAACGCGCTGCAGTGGCTCAAAGAACCGCTGCCTGCTGACCTCTGAAGCGGAGTTGAACGATGGCCTATCAATTCGACTTTGTGCCGGTGCTGGCCAATACCGACCTGCTGCTGCGCGGCGCGTTGTTTACCCTTGAACTGACGGCCATCGGCGCCCTCCTTGGGGTTGCACTGGGCACCGTCGGTGCAGTGGTGCGGGCCTGGAAGATCCAGCCGTTTGCATGGATCTTTGGTGTGTATGTCGAATTGATCCGCAACACGCCGTTTCTGGTGCAGTTGTTCTTTATTTTCTTCGGCCTGCCGTCCCTGGGGTTGAAAATCACCGAGTGGCAAGCCGCTGTGCTGGCAATGGTGATCAACCTGGGGGCGTACTCCACCGAGATCATCCGCGCCGGGATCCAGGCCATCCCGCGCGGGCAATTGGAAGCCGCCGCCGCGCTGGCGATGACGCGCTTCGAAGCGTTCCGTCACGTGGTACTGCTACCGGCGCTGGGCAAGGTGTGGCCGGCCCTGAGCAGCCAGATCATCATTGTGATGCTCGGTTCGGCGGTGTGTTCGCAGATCGCCACCGAAGAATTGAGCTTTGCCGCCAACTTTATCCAGTCGCGTAATTTCCGTGCCTTTGAAACCTATGCCCTGACCACCCTGGTGTACCTGTGCATGGCGCTGATGATTCGCCAACTGCTCAACTGGATCGGCCGGCGGTTTGTGATGAGGAACAGTCGATGAGTGAGTTCACCCTCTGGGACATCGTGCGCAACCTGCTCACTGGCCTGCAGTGGACCCTGCTGCTGTCACTGGTAGCATTTGTGGGCGGTGGCCTGATCGGCCTGCTGGTGATGACGATGCGCATCAGCCGCAAAGCTTTCCCACGCAATATTGCCCGCACCTATATCGAACTGTTCCAGGGCACGCCCTTGCTGATGCAGTTGTTCCTGGTGTTTTTCGGCGTTGCCCTGCTTGGCGTGGACATATCGCCCTGGCTGGCAGCTGCAATCGCATTGACCCTGTTCACCAGCGCTTACCTGGCCGAAATCTGGCGCGGTTGCGTGGACTCCATCGCCCATGGCCAATGGGAAGCCTCGGCCAGTCTGGCCCTGAACCCTTTTGAGCAACTGCGTTTTGTGATCCTGCCCCAAGCGCTGCGCATTGCCGTCGCGCCAACGGTGGGTTTCTCGGTGCAGGTGGTCAAAGGCACCGCCGTGACCTCGATCATCGGCTTCACCGAACTGACCAAGACCGGCGGCATGCTCGCCAACGCCACCTTCGAGCCGTTTATGGTCTACGGCTTGGTGGCCCTCGGTTATTTCCTGCTCTGCTACCCCTTGTCCCTCAGTGCGCGCTACCTGGAAAGGAGACTGCATGCCTCTGCTTAGAATTTCCGCCCTGCATAAGTATTACGGCGATCATCACGTCCTCAAGGGCATCGACCTGACGGTGGAAGAAGGCCAGGTTGTGGCGATCATCGGCCGCAGCGGCTCGGGCAAGTCCACCTTGCTGCGTACCCTCAATGGCCTGGAGTCGATCAATGACGGTGTGATCGAAGTCGATGGCGAATACCTTGATGCCGCCCGCGCCGACCTGCGCAGCCTGAGGCAGAAAGTCGGCATGGTGTTCCAGCAGTTCAACCTGTTCCCGCACCTGAGCGTCGGCGAAAACGTGATGCTGGCACCGCAAGTGGTGCAAAAAGTGCCCAAGGCCAAAGCGGTACAGTTGGCCAGGCAAATGCTCGAACGCGTTGGGCTGGGCGAGAAGTTCGACGCCTTCCCCGATCGGCTGTCCGGTGGTCAGCAGCAACGGGTCGCCATTGCCCGCGCGCTGGCCATGTCACCCAAGGTGCTGTTGTGCGATGAGATTACCTCGGCCCTGGACCCGGAGTTGGTCAATGAGGTGCTCAGCGTGGTGCGTCAACTGGCCCAGGACGGCATGACGCTGATCATGGTCACCCATGAAATGCGCTTTGCCCGGGAAGTTGGCGACAAAGTGGTGTTCATGCACCAAGGCAAAGTGCATGAAACCGGCGACCCGAAGGTGTTGTTTGCCAACCCTGGTACCGTAGAGCTCGCCAACTTCATTGGCTCGGTTGAACAGCCGGGCTGACCAGTTCAAAAATGCCCCGTGCCTCCAGGTGCGTCTCCCTGCGCACCGACAAGGCATCGAAGGGCAATTGGGTATCGATATCGACCTGGGCGGTGAGTCGCCGCCCTACCACCGGCATCCCTGCTGCTCGAGCCACCAAAACCTGGCCGGGCAACAACTGGCCTCCGTCCGCCTCACCTGGCACGTGGGCGGCCGACCACCCGACGGTACGCCCATCTACCTGGGCATGCTTGATACTCAGCCGCAAATGCCCCTCGCGACCGAACCGAAATCCCTGCCCATCGGCTGCCGCGCCAACAAAACGCAACGCCATGGCCGCAGGCTCGGCGCAGAGTACATTGACACTCAACGAGCGGGTTGCCAGTACCACGGAAGTGGTTTCAACCAGGCCATCCCTGCGTATCTGGCCATAGTCGATACGCGGCTGGCCCAGCGACAGGTGGCAGTTTTCAGCCATCGCATCAAGCGGCGCCAGCAGTGTGCAAAACAGCGCCAAGGGCGGGCTCAGGGCCTTTTTAATCACCTCGGCATACCGCCGACGCGGCTTCATAAAATTTGTCATTGTCAGGCTTGGCCTCAGAGTCAATGTGCAGTAGGCAAGTGGAAGAGTCCGGCAATGAAACCCGCAAGCTTTGCGACTCCGTAACGTCGTTGAGGAAAATCATGCCCTCACCTACTACGCTGGTGAGAAAGCGGTTGCCCTTGCCCAATACCGAGGCGCCCTGAGGTAACGGTCGGCCGTGCTGATCGCTCGCAGTCACCAGCATTCGGCGTACTTTCACTACGTCAAAATCCACGGTATTGAACGAACCTCGGCCCGCCGTAAGCACTTGGGTGCCGTTTTTCAGGTCCACTCGTTTGGGCAAGGATTGAGTCTGCACTTCGACTCGGCTGTTGGTGTAGGCCGGCAAGCCCGCGATCACCGCTTGGCCTTTGAAGTCGGTCCAGACAGGGCCTTGCGGCGTCTGGATTTTTGCGGAGCCGATATCGCCGACCGAGACGATGCCGAACGTGTCTTGCACGCTATAAGGCGACAAGGTCACCCCGCCTTCATGCGCCACTGCACCGCCCCGCAACTGCCCGGTATAGCTGGTGCCCAGGGAATCGCGGCTGACGCCCAGGCCCACTTGGGTATAGCGCGGCAACAGGTCCACCCGCCCGCGCACTGACTGCTCCCGGGCCCGCATGTCACGCTCGATGCCGACTTCGTAATTCACATACTCGTTGACCCTTTCGCTGAGCGCGGTACCCGCAATGAAGTGGTCCCCACGGCGGCTCGTGAAGCTGCTCACACGCCGATCCCCGCCCAGCGGCACGCTGACCTGCAACCGCAAGGACAAGTCGTGATCCAAGGCACTGTCACGCCGGCTGCCATCCAGTGGGGCGTCTCGGCGGGCCCGCGTACCGCCCACTTGCGAGTCCGCGATAAATGCGACATCGACGCGACCGAACGACTTATTCCAGGAGGCGAATACGTGCTCGCTCGTCTGCCCGCCAAATTGAGCACTGCGAGTGTAGTTCAGCGAAAATATGCCCAGTGTGGGGTCGGCCCAGCTCATGCCCGCGGTGTATTGGTTCTTGAAGTGCGAGTTCAGCTCATCGCCCCTGAGCGACCGACCTGCCTCAGTGACCTCGCGATAACCGCGCGTCTGGGTGGTTGCACTTAAGTTGACATCTAGATCGGCAACCAGTGGGCTACTCACGGAGACGCTGCTGCGTGACCCGGACACCGCGTTGTGGCTGTCTCGGGACAGGTTATGTCGTGCGCTCACAGAGACCCGCTGGAAAAATACACTGCTCAGAGTGCCACCTGCGGCCCAATAGTCATCGGTACTCAACAACCCAAAACCCGCAGACGCATCGCGCCCCAGCCCCCAGGTGCCACTGCCCATGGCGACCACCGGTGATGGCCCCTCTTCACCTGCAGTTTTGCGCAGCTGGCCAATCGAAAAGTAATAGCCCGGCGCCGATGGGGCAGCACCCGCGAACGAAGCCGCCAGCACGACAAAACTGCGCCTGGCGCCACGCACGTCAATCACACTGACATCAAGGTCACTGGTGCCATTGAGCAGCGGTACCCCAGTCAACCGAAACGGCCCTTCGGGCACCAATGTACTGTGGATCAACACCCCGGACTGGCGCACTTCAACTCGCGACTGGCTTTGGGCCAAGCCTTCGACCACCGCATTATTGCCGCCCGCCGGGGCCCTGGACTGCCCATCAGGGGAGAACTGCAAGCCGGACAGCTGGATCCCGCCAAACAGCGGGTTATTACTGGAGAGCTGGCCCACCTGGAAGGTCGACTGCAACGCGGCGATATCCCGTTGGGCATAGGCATGCAGGTGCTCGGTACGGGTATGGCCGTTGTCGGACACATAGAACTGGCGACTGCGAACAATCCAGTCATCCAGGTTGAAGCCCGCTTCGGTATAGGCCGACACGAACCGGGTCGGGCCGCTACGCGAGTGGCTGTCATAACCCAGTACGTCATAGTTGAACAACGCGGCCGCGCCGCCCCGGGAAGAACGCCCGCTCTCCCATTCGGGTTCACGCAAAGCCTGGGTCGGCACCACCAGCGCCACTTCGTCAGTACCGGGGCGCAAGCGCACCATGGTCGCCGGGAACGCACCGAGGAAGTCATGACACGCCTGGTCGGGTGTGGCGCCTTCTCGAATGATCTCCCGAGGCTTTACCAACCCCGCCTTCTCCAGCAACCCGGGAGTGAAACACAGCCCTCCCTGCGAATCGAACCGAGCATCAACCAGCCCAAGGGGGTTGCCATTGACGCGCAATCCCACCATTTGAATACCTTCACGAAAGCGCGCCGCACTGCGAAAGTAATCGGAGACCTGGGGGTCTATGCCGTGGGTCGTCAGCGCAGCCAGGTCAAATCCCTCACCAAGCTCCAGCGCAGCCGTCATGCCAGGCAAACCCCATAGCGCCGTGAGCCCAATGAACAATCTGGATTTGCAGGGCCGGAACGGGCCAGCAATACCGCGCGCCGAAGAAACGATCATGAACCGATCAACGCGCATCTGTGTTGACCGGTGCACGGTAGCTATCTACCGAAAATCCATAGACCGTGGCGGGTTGAATCTCAACCTGCGCCACATCGCTCAAAGCACCGTCAACCTTCAACGCCAATGCCTCACCCGGCAAGACATAGGTGCGCGGCAGTGTGGCTTGAACGCCTTGTGGAAGCAGCTGCACATGCGTCGCCAGGCGTACGACGTAAGCGCTGTCGTTGTGGACGGTGAGTCGCTCTGCGACCCGTTCCCACCTCAGCAGCTCCCACGGCGTTTGGTGGCGTGGCAAGTCTTTGGGATGCAGGATCAACGGCAGATTCTGCCGAAGAGTGATACCGATGGTCGCACCGTCCGCGGCACGCGCCTGGGGAATGCCCTCAAAAGATACGCGCTTGAGCCGTTGGGTCTTGAGCGGCTGCTTCAACGTGCTGATGAAACGCACCAGTTGCGTATCCCCCGCTTCCACACGGGTAATGGGAGGCGTGACAATCAGTAGCGGCTCCAGATCTTCAGGCACGTTTTCAATAACAGAATGAAGCAACGCCGGCCCTGCATCGGTGTTCTTGATATTGATCGAGGCTTCGCCAACTTCTTCGTAAAGCACGACCACAGTTGTTTCCGGCAACATCCCGTCCGCCGTAGCAACCACACTGAAAAACACACTCCATAGCCACGTAAGACTTATTAAAAAAACACGCACTCAATATTCCCCACAACTTATGAAGTTGACGTTTGGCCATCCAACGCCCAAAGAAAAACAGCCAACAAGAAAGGGTTGGCTTTCTTGATCGGCTGCTTTCGGTTGTTTAGATGTAACTCAATACAAGCGTGGCGCGCCCATCTATGGAGATGTCGCGGCTCAGGTCCAAGTCCTGGGCCTTGTTGATCACTGCTTTCACCGCCACCGTGGCGGTCAGCTGGCTAATAGCGGCAGGGGTGACGGTCACGCTATTACGCCAGGAGTACTGGCTGGGCGATTGGGCAACCCTGCCGTCGCTGTTCTGCCAGGCACCGAGCCCGGTGCGCATGATCGGAAACAACGTTGTTCCGGTAGAGCGGAGGTCCCTGAGGGTGACCGAATAGCCACCAGTGCGCCGGGACGCTGCCATCCCCAGACCGAAATTCTGCGCTTCGGAAAAGCCCGCCCCCAAGATGCCTGCCACCTTGCTCCCCGCTTGCAGATCGGTAAAGGTGAGCCCGAACCTGGCAGGCGTAGTGCCGCAGTTGATAACCAGAGACGTGGTCCTCTCTTCACGGGGGTTGAATGCCGTGCGAGACAATTCGCCGGAGCGAATAGTGCCGTAGTCGATGATGCCACTGCCCGCCAGGCTGAGGTTGCACGCCGCAGGCGTGATCGTCCCCCTGACGACTAACTGGGCGCTCGTGTTTGCCTGAACCTGCAGGGTCGCAGCCAGACATGCGATGCCGAAAGTCAATCCAATAATTTTTTTCATGTTCGTCCTGTCACTTGAAGTTAGCAGGCGCTCTTTATTTTGGTTTTGGCGACTCCTTCGCCCAACAGCTTATTGTCCCTGATACAAAAACTATAAATAAATAACACCCCGGCAGAATTGCCGAGTGACAGTCTGGCGCGTAGATGCCCGGATAAAAAATCAGACAGCACGGTATTTATTGTAGGCTCCAGCCAGCATAAAAATTACTTTAACCTATCGACCTTGTAGTCTTGAGCAAGATATAGAACAGCATATAGTCCCACTCACTGCAGGAGAAATTATCTAAACACTTACAACTGCATCCGGTTAAAACGTCTTACATCGTCGGAAAGTTTGTTTGCTGGAAACTTGCGAACCAGCCCTGAACTTTCCAAAATTTTCCTACAGACCACATCGGGAAAATTACCGAAGCACAACGCGTTGGCTCCAGCGGTCGATCGTGGCACGATGGCAAGGTTATCGACCGAGATCCCCAAACCATGCCGCAATCCCAAGCCAAGAATCTGTCCTTGATCGCCGCCATCGACCTGGGCTCCAACAGCTTTCACATGGTCGTGGCCAAGGCCCAGAACGGTGAGATCCGCATCCTTGAGCGGCTCGGCGAAAAAGTGCAACTGGCCGCCGGGATCGACGACGAGCGCAAGCTCAATGAAGAATCCATGCAGCGCGGGCTCGACTGCCTCAAGCGATTTGCGCAATTGATCAATGGCATGCCGCCTGGCGCCGTACGCATCGTCGGCACCAACGCGTTGCGCGAAGCCCGAAACCGCAATGAGTTTATCCATCGTGCCGAGGAAATCCTCGGGCACCCGGTGGAAGTTATCTCTGGCCGTGAAGAGGCGCGCCTGATCTACCTCGGCGTTTCCCACACACTGGCCGACACGCCCGGCAAACGCCTGGTGGCGGACATTGGTGGCGGCAGTACCGAGTTCATCATCGGCCAGCGTTTCGAGCCACTGCTGCGTGAAAGTCTGCAGATGGGATGCGTGAGTTTCACTCAACGTTACTTCAAGGACGGCAAGATCACGCCGGCGCGCTATGCCCAGGCTTACACGGCGGCGCGGCTGGAGATCATGAGCATTGAACATGCCCTGCACCGCCTGACCTGGGATGAAGCCATCGGCTCGTCCGGCACCATCCGCGCCATCGGCCTGGCCTTGAAGGCTGGCGGCCATGGCACTGGCGAGGTGAATGCCGAAGGTCTGGCGTGGCTCAAGCGCAAGCTGTTCAAGCTGGGGGATGCGGAGAAAATCGACTTCGACGGCATCAAACCTGATCGACGCGCCATTTTCCCTGCGGGCCTGGCGATTCTCGAAGCCATCTTCGACGCCCTCGAACTGCAACGCATGGACCACTGTGACGGCGCCCTGCGCGAAGGCGTGCTCTATGACCTGCTGGGCCGTCATCACCATGAAGACGTGCGCGAGCGCACCCTCAGCTCGCTGATGGAGCGCTACCACGTCGATCTGGAACAAGCCGCCCGTGTGGAGCGCAAAGCCTTGCACGCTTTCGACCAGGTGGCCGCCGATTGGGACCTGGAAGACGGCGTCTGGCGCGAGCTGCTGGGCTGGGCCGCCAAGGTGCATGAAGTGGGCCTGGACATCGCCCACTACCATTACCACAAGCACGGCGCCTACCTGATCGAGCACTCGGACCTGGCTGGGTTCTCCCGCGAAGACCAACAGATGCTCGCGCTGCTGGTGCGCGGCCATCGCCGCAATATTCCCAAGGACAAATTTGCCGAATTCGGCAAAGACGGCATCAAGCTGATTCGCCTGTGCGCGCTGTTGCGCTTTGCAATCCTGTTCCACCACATTCGTGGCACCCAGGAAATGCCCCAGGTAAAACTGCGCGCTGCTGATGACAGCCTGGAAGTGATCTTCCCCAAGGGCTGGCTGGATGAAAACCAGCTGACCCAGGCGGACTTCGCCCAGGAAGCGGAATGGCTGACGCGGGTGGGGTTCAGCCTGAACCTGCGCTAAAGCACACTGCAAAACAAATGTGGGAGGGAGCAAGCCCCCTCCCACATTTTTTAGACCTTGCTGGTGCTGGGTTTTAGTTCACCGCAAGAATCGGGCTACCCAACTTCTCCAGCAACGTCGCCTGCGCGCTGCGCGGGTTCTGGTTGCCGGTCGGGGTGTTGCGTACATAACGCCCGTCCGACTGCAGGCTCCAGCTGTGGGTGTTGTCGGTAAGGTAGCTTTCCAGCTCCTTCTTGACCCGCATGATCAGCTTCTTGCCTTCCACCGGGAAGCAGGTCTCCACACGCTTATCGAGGTTGCGTTCCATCCAGTCGGCGCTGGAGAGGAACATCTGCTCTTCACCACCGTTGAGGAAGTAGAACACACGGGTGTGCTCCAGGAAGCGGCCGATGATCGAGCGCACGTGGATGTTATGCGACACGCCGACAATACCCGGGCGCAGGCAGCACATGCCACGCACCACCAAATCAATGCGCACGCCCGACTGGCTGGCCTTGTACAGCGCGCGGATGATCTTCGGATCGGTCAGCGAGTTGAACTTGGCGATGATGTGCGCCGGTTTGCCGTCGAGGGCAAACTGGGTCTCGCGGGCAATCATGTCGAGCATGCCCTTCTTGAGCGTGAATGGCGCGTGCAGCAGTTTCTTCATGCGCAGGGTCTTGCCCATGCCGATCAACTGGCTGAACAACTTACCGACGTCTTCGCACAGCGCGTCGTCGGACGTCAGCAAGCTGTAGTCGGTGTAGAGCTTGGCGTTGCCGGCGTGATAGTTGCCGGTACCCAAGTGGGCGTAGCGCACGATCTCACCGGCTTCACGGCGCAGGATCAGCATCATCTTGGCGTGGGTCTTGAAGCCGACCACGCCGTAGATCACCACCGCACCGGCCGCTTGCAGACGGCTGGCCAGTTGCAGGTTGGACTCTTCGTCGAAACGCGCACGCAACTCGATCACCGCGGTGACTTCCTTGCCGTTACGCGCAGCATCCACCAACGCATCGACGATTTCCGAGTTGGCGCCACTGCGGTAGAGGGTCTGGCGCACGGCCAGAACATGCGGGTCCTTGGCGGCCTGGCGCAGCAGGTCGACCACTGGGGTGAACGACTCGAAGGGGTGCAGCAATAGAATGTCCTGCTTGCTCACAACACTGAAGATGTTCTCGCTGTTTTGCAGCAGTTTCGGGATCTGTGGCGTGAACGGCTTGTATTGCAGCTCCGGATGGCTGTCCAGGCCGGTAATGCTGAACAGGCGCGTCAGGTTCACCGGGCCGTTGACCTGATACAACTCGGATTCGGCGAGGTTGAACTGCTTGAGCAGGTAGTCCGACAGGTGTTTAGGGCAGGTATCCGCCACTTCCAGACGCACCGCATCGCCATAACGCCGCGAGAACAGCTCGCCACGCAGGGCGCGAGCCAAGTCTTCGACGTCTTCGGAATCCAGTGCCAGGTCGGCGTTACGGGTCAGGCGGAACTGGTAGCAGCCCTTGACCTTCATGCCCTGGAACAGGTCATCGGCGTGAGCATGGATCATCGACGACAGGAATACATAGTTGTCGCCAGCGCCCCCTACCTCTTCCGGTACCTTGATGATGCGTGGCAACAGACGCGGGGCCGGGATAATCGCCAGACCCGAATCGCGACCGAAGGCATCGATACCTTCAAGCTCGACGATGAAGTTGAGGCTCTTGTTCACCAGCAGTGGGAACGGGTGCGTAGGGTCCAGGCCGATGGGGGTAATGATCGGCGAAATCTCGTCCCGGAAGTAACGGCGCACCCAGGTCTTGATCTTGGCGGTCCAGTGACGACGACGAATGAAGCGGACCTGATGCTTTTCCAGTTCCGGCAGCAGGATGTCGTTGAGGATTGCGTACTGGCGGTCCACATGACCATGTACCAGCTCACTGATGCGCGCCAACGCCTGGTGCGGTTGCAGGCCGTCGGCCCCGGCTTGTTCACGGGCGAAGGTGATCTGCTTCTTGAGGCCGGCAACGCGAATCTCGAAGAACTCATCCAGGTTGCTGGAGAAGATCAGCAGGAATTTCAGCCGCTCCAGCAACGGGTAGGACTCATCCAGCGCCTGCTCCAGCACGCGGATGTTGAATTGCAGTTGTGACAACTCGCGATGGATGTACAGGCTGCTGTCATCCAGGTTGGTGACCACGGCCACCGGTGCCGGCGCAGGTGCTTCGGCAACCACCGCTGGCGGGGCAGGCTCCAGCTCCGGCGGGGTCTGGGAAACTTGTTCAACCACCGGGTGAGCGTCTTTTACGGCAACTTCGGAGAGTCCTTCGGTATTCATCGAGTGTTCCTGTGAGGGCTATTGTTGCTCTCTAAGCAATTGGGCAGCGCGGGCGGCGAAGTAGGTCAGAATGCCATCAGCGCCGGCACGTTTAAAGGCAGTCAGGGATTCGAGGATCACCCCTTCACTCAACCAACCATTCTGGATCGCCGCCATGTGCATGGCGTATTCACCGCTGACCTGATAGACAAAGGTCGGCACTTTGAATTCCTCTTTGACCCGATAAAGGATGTCCAGGTACGGCATCCCGGGCTTGACCATCACCATATCGGCGCCTTCGGCCAGGTCGGCCGCCACTTCGTGCAGCGCTTCCTGGCTATTGGCCGGGTCCATCTGGTACGAAGCCTTGTTGGCCTTGCCCAGGTTCAGCGCCGACCCCACCGCATCGCGAAAGGGGCCGTAATAGGCGCTGGCGTATTTGGCCGAGTAGGCCATGATTCGTACATTGACGTGACCGGCCAGCTCAAGGGCTTCGCGAATCGCCTGGATACGGCCGTCCATCATGTCCGACGGCGCAACCACCTGGGCGCCCGCCGCTGCGTGCGACAAAGCCTGCTTGACCAGTGCATCGACGGTGCTGTCGTTCTGAACATAACCCTCTTCGTCAAGAATGCCATCCTGGCCGTGCGTGGTGAACGGGTCCAACGCCACGTCAGTGATCACCCCAAGCTCCGGGAAGCGCTCGCGCAGGGCACGGGTGGCGCGCTGCGCGATCCCTTGCGGGTTCCAGGCTTCGGCGGCGTCCAGAGACTTGAGCTGCGGTGGGGTCACCGGAAACAGCGCCAGTGCCGGGATCCCCAGTTCGACCCAACCGGCCGCCTCGATCAGCAACTGATCAATGGTCAAACGCTCCACACCCGGCATCGAGGCGACTGCTTCCCGACGATTTTCACCGTCGAGCACAAAGACCGGCAGGATGAGATCGTTCGTCGTCAGTACATTTTCACGTACCAGGCGGCGAGAAAAATCATCACGACGATTGCGACGCAGACGAGTGGCGGGGGACAGGCGATTGGCAGGGGTAAAGCTCACGACAGACTCCTGAGCCCGCGTTTACGGGCGAGCGTTGCAGTTATAAGCGGCCATTATGACGAAGGAATGACAGTTGTGCTTATCGATGCGACCTGTAGTCGCATTCGTCATTTATGTAGGAATTGTTCACTTCGTGACACATCTCGATACTTTCATGAATCTTCGTGAAGGCGTAGGCTGCGCGTTCATTTCGCCAGCACCCCAGACCATGCTTCAACAATTTCTGCATGACTTCGGCTACTTTGCCCTCTTTCTCGGCACATTTTTCGAAGGCGAGACCATCCTCGTACTCGCAGGCTTCCTGGCGTTTCGTGGCTACATGGATATCAACCTGGTGGTGGTCGTTGCCTTTTTTGGCAGCTATGCCGGCGACCAGCTTTGGTACTACATGGGGCGCAAGCACGGCCGCAAGCTGCTGGCACGCAAGCCGCGCTGGCAGTTGATGGGCGACAAGGCACTGGAGCATATCCGCAAGCACCCGGATATCTGGGTACTGAGCTTTCGCTTCGTCTACGGGTTGCGCACGGTGATGCCCGTGGCGATCGGCCTGTCCGGTTACCCGCCGATGCGCTACCTGATCCTCAACGGTATTGGTGCGGCGATCTGGGCCGCTGCACTGGGGGCTGCGGCCTATCATTTCGGTGCGGTGCTGGAAGGTATGCTCGGCAGCGTCAAGAAGTACGAGCTATGGGTACTGGGCGCCTTGCTGGTGCTGGGTTTTGGCCTGTGGCTGCGACGTCGCTTCAAGAATGCTCGCATCGCCCGCCAAGCGTGTGCCGAGGCCAAGGCGCGACAGGCTGTCGAGCAAGCCTCGGTCGAAACGCCTAAGACGCCAACCGAGTAAAACGGCCTCTGCAACAGTAGAGACCAATCACGCTGAGCAGGCTGTAGCTCGCCAGGCCCAGCCAGGCGAGAGGGCTGGCAGGCCACAAGCCGACCAGCGGCGCCAGCCATACCAACGGCAGGTTCAGCGCCAGGCGCGCCAGCTCGGCCTTCAATGCCCATGGGCGATTCTCCAGTGCCACCCCCAACGTAAACAGGCCCAGGGCCATCGCGCCCCAGCCGAGCACCAACGCCGCCGTAGGCAGGCCCTCACCGAAATTCATCAGATAACTGCCAAAGCCCACATAAGCAGCAAATTGCAAGGCGATGTAGACCTGCTGCCGCGCATCCAAAGGCACTTCGAACTTGCGAAACTGGCTCAGGTCCGGCTTGGCTATCGGGTATTTGGCTTTGACGTCCGCCGGGCGCCAGCCGGTGCGCATGAACCAGATGCGCAACTTGTCCCACCAGCTCTCGGTGCGCCGGGCGTCACTCCATAACTGCGCATAAAACTGCAGGTTGGCCCACAGCGGGTTCCAACTGGCCAGGGGTGTGGTTACCCCAAAGATCACCGGCTCGTTGTCGTCTTCCTCTTGAAAAGTACCGAACAGCCGGTCCCAAATAATGAACACCCCGCCGTAGTTACGATCCATGTAGAGAGCATTCTGTGCGTGGTGGGCCCGATGATTGGACGGCGTCACGAAGAACCACTCAAACCAGCCCAGCTTGGGAACGTGGCGGGTATGGACCCAGAATTGATACAACAGGTTGAGCGAAGCCACGCTGATAAACACCACCAGCGGCACGCCGACCACAGCCAGAGGCAGGTAGAAGATCCAGCTCAGCAGAAAACCGGTGCTGGTCTGGCGCAAGGCGGTGGTGAGGTTGTAGTCCTCGCTCTGGTGATGCACCGAATGCGCGGCCCACAGGATATTGCGCTCATGGCCCATGCGATGCAGCCAGTAATAACAGAAGTCATAGAACACAAAGGCGAACACCCAGGTCCAGGCACTCTGGGCCGACAACTCGATGAGCGCCAGGTGCTTGAGGGCGAACGCGTAGGTCAACAGGCCCACGCCCTTGGTCAGCAAACCGGTCGTGGTGGACAGCACACCGGTGCTGAGGCTGTTGATGGCGTCCGCTACTCGGTAGTTGCGTGCACCGCGCCAACGGTCGGCCAGCAGCTCCACAACGATCAGGGCGATAAAAAACGGTACTGCGTAAGGCACAAAGTCCATGGGCTAGTCCGGTCTATTTTTGTTACATCAAGATTAGGTGCAGCGACGTGAGATCCCATTGGCAACAGGTTACAAATTAGTAGACATTTAACGCCATGAATCAGGAGAAATGCCCATGAGCAAAAAGATTGCAGTGATCCTTTCCGGCTGTGGCGTATACGACGGCGCAGAGATTCACGAGAGCGTGATCACGTTGCTGCGCCTGGACCAGCGCGGCGCTCAAGTGGAATGCTTTGCACCCGATATTGCGCAATTGCACGTGATCAACCATCTCACCGGCGAAGAAATGCCCGAGTCGCGCAATGTGCTGGTGGAGTCTGCGCGTATCGCCCGGGGCGCAGTGAAGGATATTGGCCAAGCCAATGCCGCCGACTTCGACGCCCTGATCGTGCCGGGCGGGTTTGGCGCAGCGAAGAACCTGTCGAACTTCGCCGTGGAGGGCGCCGGCTGCAGCGTCAACCCGCAGGTGCTGGAACTGGCTGAAGCGTTTGCCGAAGCAGGCAAGCCGGTGGGGTTGATCTGCATCTCTCCGGCCCTGGCCGCGAAGATCTACGGCCCTGGCGTGACCTGCACCATCGGTAACGATGCCGACACAGCGGCTGCCCTGGACAAGATGGGCGCCACGCACCACGAATGCACGGTGGAAGATATCGTCGAGGACAAGGCGCGCAAGCTGGTCAGTACGCCGGCGTATATGCTCGGCAAGAACATCAGTGAAGTGGCGTCAGGGATCAACAAGTTGGTGGATCGGGTGCTGGAGTTGACCCACGAGAACGACTGACGGGTAGGCGCCTGTGGCGAGGGAGCTTGCTCCCTCGCCACAGGTCAGGCTGGGCGCATAAGACGTGTAAGGATTCGGTCCAGGGCATTGGCAAACGCCTGCTTATCCTTCTCGCCATGGGGCGGTGGTCCGCCGCCCATCTGACCTTGCTCACGCAGGTCGGTGAACAGGTTGCGCACCGCCAGGCGCTCACTCATGTTCGCAGGGCTGAACTCCTTACCTCGCGGATCGAGGGCCGTGACGCCCTTCTTCACCAGCCGATCGGCCAAGGGCACGTCACTGCAAATCACCAGTTCGCCGGGTACGGCGTGCTCAACCAGGTAATCATCGGCCGCGTCGGGGCCACTGGGCACCACGATCAGCTTCACACAGGAAAAGCTCGGCTTGATCTGGCTCTGCCCGGCCACCAGCACCACCTCGAACTGGCGCTTGAGGGCAAACTTCACTACCTGGTCCTTGGCCGCCCGAGGGCAGGCGTCGGCGTCGATCCATACCCGCATGCTACGCCGCCGCCCGGCGCTTCTCGGTCAGCCGGCTGCGGCCATACAGCACCACAATCGCCAGGATCGCCACAGCCTGCGCGCCCAACGAATACGCATCGGCATGGATGCCCAGCCAGTCGAAGTCAAAAAACGCCACCGGCCGCGTGCCGAAGATGCCCGCCTCCTGCAAGGCCTTGACACCGTGCCCGGCGAACACCACCGACAGTGCGCACAGCAACGCAGCGTTGATGCCGAAGAACAGCGCCAACGGCAACTTCGCCGAGCCACGCAGGATCACCCAGGCCAGGCCCACCAGCAGCACCAGCGCAGTGGCACCACCGGCCAGCACCGCGTTGTGCCCGGCAGGGCCGGCCTGCAGCCACAGGGTTTCGTAGAACAGGATCACTTCGAACAGCTCGCGATAAACCGAGAAGAACGCCAGCACGGCAAAACCGAAACGGCCGCCGCCGCCCACCAGGCTGCTCTTGATGTAATCCTGCCAGGCCGCCGCGTGACGCCGGTCGTGCATCCACACGCCGAGCCATAGCACCATCACGCTGGCGAACAGCGCCGTGCAGCCTTCGAGCAGTTCTCGCTGGGCCCCGCTGACGTCAATCACATACGCCGCCAAGGCCCACGTAGCCAAGCCTGCCAACAGCGCCAGGCCCCAACCGACGTTGACGCTGCGAACCGCCGACTGCTGGCCGGTGTTACGCAGGAAGGCGAGGATCGCCGCCAGCACCAGAATCGCTTCCAGGCCTTCGCGCAACAGGATCAGCAGGCCAGAGATATAGCTCAATGACCAGCTCAGGCCATCGCCGCCCAGCAAGCCGGCGGATTCAGTGAGTTTGCCTTTGGCAACGTCCAGACGCTGCTGCACCTGCTCCATAGGCAAACCATCCTGCAACGATTGCCGATAGGCCATCAGGGCCTTCTCGGTGTCTTTGCGCACATTGGCGTCGACGTTATCCAGGGAGCTTTCCACCAGCTCGAAGCCTTCCAGGTAGGCAGCGACGGACAAATCATAGGCCTGCTCGTGGTCGCCGTTGCGGAAAGCCGCGAGGCTCTTGTCCAGCGTGGCGGCCGTGTAGTCGAGCAACTGCGCGGGACCACGCTGAACCTGTGGCGGCTGTGCACGCTGGGCGCGGAACGTCGCCACAGCGCCAGGGCCGTCAGCGGCGAGCACTTCATTGGGGGTCTGGCGCGCCAGGTCGGCGAGGTTGAACGCCTGCTCGCTTTTGGCGGCAGCCGGGTCGGCGGTGAAACCGGCGATATAGGTCGCCAGGTCCCAGCGCTGGCGATCGTCCAGTTGGTCAGCGAACGACGGCATATCAGTGCCTTCGACACCCAGACCGAGGGTGTTGTAGATCGCATACAGGCTCAAGCGATCCAGGCGCGTGGCGTCACGCAGGTTAGCGGGGGGCGGCGTCATGCCCATGCCAGCCGGACCATCACCGGCGCCGACAGTGCCGTGGCACACCGAACAATGCTGGGCATAAAGCGGCGCGCCGCGTGTCGGGTCCGGCGTGATGGCCGGGGCTTGGCTGACTTCATACGCCACGGCCAGCTTGGCGCCCAACTGACGAGCCTGGCGGGCCACGCTCGCGCCGTCCTGATGGGCGGTGACCGCCGCCAGCAATTCATTAACGCCGCTTATCAACTCAGCGCGCTCGGGTTTGTCGGGCAGATCAGCCACCAAACCCTGCAGCACTCCGAGAAACTCCACCTGCTCGCGGTATTCCGAGTCGTCTACCACCTTGCCTGCCTCTACCGTAGGCGGGTAGTCGGCGCCGATGTAATCCAGCAAATGCAGGGCCTGTGGCGCGCCTTCGGCGGTCGCGGCCAAGAGATTGAAGCTGCACGACATCAGCGCCGGCAACAGCAGCCACGCAAGAAAGCGGAAAGGGGCAGTCATGAATGAATCTCAAGTGGAAATACGAAGTAACACTATTGTTGAGCTTTAATGAATTCGACTCAAGGTGTTATTTCATATCACCCCTAAATCCAATGTGGGGGGGAGCTTGCCCCTTCCACATTTCGATTCGGTTTCGGCAATTACGCCGTAGCGCGATGCAGGCTGGCGAGGAAGCCGGCAGCGCCAACAAACAAGCCGGCGAATGTGCGGTTTACGCGCTTCTGTTGTTTAGGCGTACGCAACAGACGCAAGACTTTCGACGCCAACCCCGTGTAACCCGCCATCACGATCATATCGACGCTGATCATGGTCGCACCGAGGATCAGGTACTGAATCAACAGCGGCGCCTGCGGGTTCACGAATTGCGGCAACACCGCCAGCATGAACACCAAGGCCTTGGGGTTGCTGGCGTTGACCAAAAAGCCGCGGAACATCATCGCCATCGGCTTCCCGATCGGGCGCACGGCGGCGTCATCGGTCATGTCCATGGGCAGGGCGCGCCATTGCTTGATGGCCAGGTACACCAGGTAGGCCACGCCAAACCATTTGATCGCATAGAACGCGGTAGACGACGCCGCCAGAATGGCCCCCAGGCCACCGGCGACCACGGCAATCTGCATCGCCAGGCCCAGTTGCAGGCCAATGGCGTTCCAGTAGCCACGGACAAAACCGTATTGCAGGCCGCTGGACATCGAGGCGATAGCACCGGCGCCAGGAGAAAGGGAGATGATCCAACTGGCCAGGAAAAAGGCCAGCCATGTGTCGAGAGCCATTGCGCACCTCAGAAGGGAGTCAGCGATTGTGCCTTAAGCTAACTCTACCGACCGGAGGCTGGCTATAGCTTTTTACAAGATGTAGACGCTAGCGGTCGCCCGGAAATACATGGGTGCCAGGCCAACGGCGCACCGAGCGCTGAAAGAACAAGCTGTTAGGCACTTGCACCATCGCGCTGCTGGTCCCGGCTTCTTCTACTTCGATCAATGTGGTGTAAAGCAGGTTGATCGCCACGACCCGGCCCTTCACGCCGGGTTTGTCGACGGTGTCCACCAACTCGACAATATCCCCAAGGCGGAACGGCCCGACGGTGAAGATCAGAATTGCGCACAACAGGTTGGACAGCACCGACCACATGGCGAAGAACGCCACTGCCGCTACCGCGACAAACCCTGACAGCGCCGTCCACAACACCGTGGCAGACACCCCCAGGCGCCCCAGCACAAAGATCAGCGCACTGCCCATGATCAGCCAGCGCAAGCCGCCGCGCAGGGGCATCAGCAGTTGCGGCGGGAACGGGTAACGCTCACCCAGGCGCGTCAGGCCCTTGGCGACGAAGCGCTGGGCCAGGTAGCCGGCCAGCAGGATCAGCAGGATTTGCACGCCGATCCATACGGGCTCGACCCATTGCGCCGGTACCGGCAGTTGCAACGCTTCCATCAGGACAGCGCCTCCAGCTCCGCTTGCAAGGTTTCGAGCAGTTCTAGGGCCTCCATCCAGGTTTCCTCCAATTGCCCTTCGCGCACCTTGAGCTTGGCCTGTTCGGCCAGCAGGTCACGCAGCTCCTCCTTGCGCGCCGCCTCGTACACGGAGCTATCACCCAGGCTGGTTTCGATCTTGGCCAGGCGCTCGTGCACCTTGCCCAGCTCGGCTTCCAGCTTGTCGGTCTCACGCTTGTGCGGCGCCAGCTGCTGGCGCAGCGCGGCGGCGGCCTGGCGCTGGGCTTTCTTGTCGGTCTTGTCCGGGTTGACCGGGGTGTTGCTGGCCGGCGCATTGCGCAGGCGGTAATCGGTCAGCCAGCGTGCGTAGTCGTCCAGGTCGCCGTCGAATTCTTCGACCTTGCCGTCGGCCACCAGCAGGAAGTTGTCGGTGGTGCTCTTGAGCAGGTGGCGATCGTGAGACACCACCAGTACCGCACCGCTGAACTCCTGCAGGGCCATGGTCAGTGCCAGGCGCATCTCCAGGTCCAGGTGGTTGGTCGGTTCGTCGAGCAGCAGCAGGTTTGGACGGTCCCAGGCGATCAGGGCCAGGGCCAGTCGGGCTTTTTCGCCCCCGGAGAAATTCAGCACTGGCTCGTCGATACGCGCCCCCCGGAAGTCGAAACCTCCGAGGAAGTCGCGCAGGGTTTGCTCGCGCTCGGTGGGCGCCAGGCGTTGCAGGTGCAACAGCGGGCTGGCCTTGGCGTCGAGCGAATCCAGTTGGTGCTGGGCGAAGTAGCCCACCACCGTGTTCTCGCCACGGGTCAGGCGGCCAGCCAGTGGCTCAAGCTCACCCGACAGGTTCTTGATCAGCGTCGACTTGCCCGCGCCGTTGGGGCCGAGCAAACCAATGCGTGCGCCCGGCGTGAGCTGCAGCTTGACCTTCTCCAGGATGGTCTTGTCGCCGTAGCCCAAGCGAGCGTCCGACAGATCGAGCAGGGGGCTTGAGATCTTCACCGACTCACGGAACACGAAATCGAACGGCGAATCGACGTGGGCCGCCGACAGTTCTTCCATGCGCTCCAGCGCCTTGATGCGGCTCTGGGCCTGACGGGCCTTGGTGGCCTGGGCCTTGAAGCGGGCAATGTAGCTTTCCATGTGCGCACGTTGCGCCTGTTGCTTTTCAAAGGCCTGTTGCTGCTGGGCCAGGCGTTCGGCGCGTGCGCGTTCGAACGCGGTGTAGCCGCCACGGTAGAGGGTGATTTTCTTCTGCTCGACGTGGGCGATGTTGTCGACCACGGCGTCGAGGAAATCCCGGTCGTGGGAAATCAGCAGCAAGGTGCCCTGGTAGCTCTTGAGGAAATCTTCCAGCCACAGGATCGCATCGAGGTCCAGGTGGTTGGTCGGTTCGTCGAGCAGTAACAGGTCGGAGGGGCACATCAGTGCCTGGGCCAGATTCAGGCGCATGCGCCAGCCGCCGGAGAAGTCGGCGACCGGGCGGTCCATCTGTTCGTTGGTAAAGCCAAGGCCAGCGAGCATTTTGCGGGCACGGGCGTCGGCGGTGTAGCCGTCGGCACTGTCCAGCTCGGCGTGCAGGCGGGCCTGGGCGGCACCGTCCTGGGCTTTTTCGGCTTCGGCGAGGTCGTGTTGCACCTGGCGCAGGCGCAGGTCGCCATCGAGCACGTAGTCGATCGCGATGCGGTCCAGGGTGTCGATCTCCTGGCGCATATGGGCGATGCGCCAGTCGGCCGGCAGCAGGCAGTCCCCGGAATCCGGGGTCAGCTCACCGAGCAGCAAGGCGAACAACGTGGATTTGCCGGCGCCATTGGCACCGATCAGGCCGGCTTTGTGACCGGCGTGCAGGGTCAGCTCGGCGTCTTCGAGAAGACGTTGCGGGCCACGCTGTAATGTTAGGCTTTGAAGTCGGATCATAATGGCGGCGGAGTCTACCAGCTTCGTTGGCCGCTGGCTTGGGTGTGAATATGTGCGCTGACCTGTGGAGCTTTGCCCTTTCTACCTACGCTCGCCCGGGTGTAGAGGCCGCTTGCCTGCGTTTGCAGGAACAAGGCGCGGATGTATGCCTGCTGCTGTGTGGTGCCTGGCTGGAGCGGCGCGGTGTGGCACATACACCTGAGCGGGTGCAGGCGCTGCAACAGCTTGCCCGTCCGTGGCGGGTGCAGGTTGTCGAACCGTTGCGATACCTGCGCGTGCAATGGCGAGCCCTGGCGCAGCAGGATACGCAGCTGGCATCGTTGCGCGAGCGGGTCAAAGCCCTGGAGCTGGAGGCTGAACGAACACTGCTGGCGCGCCTGGAAACCTTGGCGCAGGCATGGCCGATCAATGAGGTGGTGGGTCAGTACGAATGGCTTGAAGGCCTGGCGACCGAAGCCGCCAACCTTGACCACGACGCGCTGCAGGCGCTGCGCGTCGCGGCCACCGACGCTTAGGAAGCGCTGGCTGGGGTGGTGCTTGGCGCTACCGGTGCAGGCGTGGTGCTGGCCGATGCGGTTGGAGCGGTGGATGCTGCCGGTGCCGCTGGAGTGGCTGGCTTGGCGACTGCTGGTTTGGCAGCAGCAGGTTTAGCGGCTGGCTTGGCTGCTGGCTTCGCGGCTGCAGGTTTGGCGGCTGGCTTGGCTGCTGGTTTGACGGCTGCAGGTTTGGCGGCTGGCTTGGCTGCTGGTTTCGCGGCTGCAGTTTTAGCGGCTGGCTTGG
>NZ_SPKP01000006.1:0-102465 GCF_023127835.1 Pseudomonas sp. B329
CGCAGCAGCAGGGGCAGAGCGATATATATGAGGCGAAGCTGGCCATCAATGGCGGTACCCGATGTCAGTGGCAACTGAGCAACGTCACTTTTGGCGTTACCTATGCCAACACGGCGCACTTTGGAGATAACGTCAGGGCAGGACCGGGCGGGGGGATTATTGTGATGTTTGATCAGCACCTACCCCAACAACGCTCTGTCTTTGAACCCACGAGAACGGTCAGCGGTGATCTACTGATTAGGAAGGACTATTACCCTTGGGTTAACGAGCAATTTATTGGTGGGCATGAAAAGCTCGCCTGGATAGTCGGTGAGGGTGAAATATACTCATATTACCGAGCTCTGAATGCCCGAAAAGTAGTGTTCGAACCGTTGTTGCATGCTGACTACGCTGTTTACTCGATTGGCCCGAAAGTGCATAAAAAGGGCAACCGCAACCAATACACCTACTCTGATGGCAGTGTCGCGATGGGTGGCAGCGACCCAAGCTTCAAGAAGTTGCAAGCGCTTCGCTTGGGACAACAACAATGACTATCAAACTTCTACGTCTACTCCCCGTCACTTGGAGTGAGATATGAAGTCTGAGTTGGCTATTTTTGTGTGTTTTGGCGTAGTTTTAAAGGAACGGCATGAAACGTTTTAAATATAGCTTCTTAGGAGGCGCTGCCATTTCTATTTCCGGCTGTGGCTCATTCGCGGCAGTGACTATGAATGGCCCATTTTGCCCCTATCAAGGCGTACATTTAGATCTTTTTTCAGCAACCGATTGGAGCATGATCAAGGCAACGACTGGTTTTGTTATTCCCATGGCTATCATCGACCTGCCTTTCTCTTTTGTTGTCGACACGTTGACGCTTGGAAGTGCGTTAAACGCTGATAATGGAGCAGGGCAGTGTCCACGTGAATTTAGTTAGTGCTGGTGTTGTTTGAAAATTTATTGAAGGGGCTGTTTGACGAGCTATCTGAGCCCTTTTTGTGAACGTCTTGCTCGCTGCAAGCTAGTTATTGGAATTTATAAATATGTCCCAAGGTTTTGTTTTGTTGGGTGATAAAACCACCCACGGTGGCGAGGTTATATCAGCCTCATCCACCACCATCGTGCATGGCAAGCCCGTCGCGCTGGTCGGTGATCTAGTGCGTTGCCCGCTGCCAGGCCATGGCGTCAACCGCATCGTCGAAGGCTGCCCGGATTGGACCGAAGGTGGCCGGGCTATGGTGATCAACGGTTGCCGCAGTGAGTGCGGCTGCCAGTTGATTTCCAGCGCTCCCGATTGCGGGGTGGGCTAGTCATGGGCTGGGATCGTCGGGTACCCGAGGGGGTGGAAGCTCCAAAACCTCCTGTGATGATGCGTTGGCTGTTGGCGGCCATCGTGGCAGTGCTGGTCGGTGTGTTGCTGTTTGTGCTGCATGCCTCCGAACGTCTGCCGTGGCTGCAGGCGTTGAACATCTGGGCGCTCGCCGGTTTCCCATTGCTGGTGTGGGTACTGGCGTTCGGCGCTCGTGCCCATCTGTACGGCGGTGCCCTGAGCCATTATCAGTTTCTTGAGGCGCAAGCCCGAGAGGCGGAGCAGTCCTGGCAGGGGTGGGCGCAGCGTAGCCTGGCCGTCGCTGCCAGTTGTGTGCTGTTGCCGGATCAGGTGTCCGCCAGTGTGCTGGTTCAAAACCCCTCTGCAATACCTTTACGTACGGATACGGTGCGGCGCTTGGCCGCTTTGCCTGCGCGAGAGGCGCGTGCGGCGGCTGGGTTGCAGATGCTGATCCAGGCGCTGGCGCCGAGCCTGCAAACGCTGCCCGTGGGCCAGGATCTGCGGATCACCCTGTTGAGCGATGTCGCTCCAGACCACTACCAGGCCTTACGCGACGACGTACAGAAGACCTGGTCCGCCGATCCGAACCTATCCCAACCGATGATGATCAGCGTCGTGAATGAGCTGTCCTTTCAGTGGGTCGATGACGTTTTTAAAACGGCGAGTACGACCATCGAGTTGGTCCTGGTGCTACAGGTCTGTGGCAAGGACACCTATTCCGACGGTCTGGCTGCCTTGTTGCTATGCCCCGACGCTCTGGCGCAGGCCTTGAAGCTGCCTGTGACGGCTGGCTTGTTACGGCCAATGCCTTTGAGCATCGACGCACTGGACAGCGAATTTCCGCTGTTTGTGCAAACCCAGACCAGCGCTTGCAAGGCGACGGGGCTTCTAGCCGATGGGGCGGACTGGCACCCAATCACCGGAAAAATACTCACCGCTGCAGCCGGGCACGGCTCGTCGCTGCAGGCCGAACAGCAGTGGCTTCTGGAGGGTTTGTGCGGCCGTCCGGGGCCGCTGGGTCACTGGCTGGTAACCGCGCTTGGCGTGGAGATAGTCCGGCATCAGCGCCAGCCTTTATTGGTATTGGCCCGAGAAAAATCACAGCGCTGGATCAGCACGGTTACCACAGGAGAGTTGGCATGAACATGGGGAGCAATTCATGGCGCCGCGCGGGGACTGCGGTGTGGGTCATTGCGCTGGCGGCTGCTGTGGGCTGGGCTATCTGGACATACGGCAATAAGTTGGGGCTCGTCGAGAACCACCACAAGTTTTTTGCTTTTTTACTGATCATCATCTTCGCGATGATGGCCTATTCAGTACCGCGTCTATTGACGTATCTCAAGCGCCAAAACCATCGAGAACAAGGGCAGGCGGATAAGGTTTATCCTGAGACGGATAAACGGATGACCTTGCCTCAAAAGCCAAGTGCGCATCTCCCAGAGCTGAAGGCTCACCTACGCGAATACTACGGCCCCCTCTGGCGCCAAAAAGTCCGCCTCCTCCTCATCATCGGCGACCCCGACACCGTCGAAGCCATCGCCCCCAACCTCACCACCCGTCACTGGCTGGAAGGCCAGGGCACCGCCCTGCTGTGGGGCGGCAACGCCCACGAATCCCTGGAGCAAACCTTCACCGCACACTGGTCCGGCCTGAGCCGCTGGCGCTCCCTGGACGGCGTGGTCTGGGCCTTGGACAACACCCAGGCCGCCGACGATGCCGCGATGGCCACTGGCGTGCGCCAGTTGAAACGCTTGGCGCATCACGTAGGCTGGCAGTTGCCCTTGTACCTCTGGCAAGTGTGCGCCAGCACCTGGGAGCAAACCGGTCGTGCGGTGCAACCGGTGGGCTGTGTATTGCCCGAGCGTTTCAGTGCGCAGGAACTGCAGGAGCATTTGACCGAGTTGCTCACGCCGTTGCGCCGCGCCGGGCTGGGGCAGATGAATGAGACGTTGGCCCACGATTTTCTGCTGCGGTTGTCGCGTGATTTGCAGGCCAAGGGAATTGCCCGTTGGCGGCAGGTGCTGGAGCCGCTGACGCCCGATTTTGCTCGGGGAGTGCCGTTGCGTGGGCTGTGGTTCAGCCTACCGGTGGCGCCGCTAAAGTCTGCTTCAAAAACCCACGACTGGTCCGCGCCCGCCCCGTGGCAGGGTGTGCTTGAGGATAACCGCACGGCTCGGCGTTTGGGCTGGGGCGTGGTGCGCGTCGGGTATGCGTTGGTGTTGGGCCTGGCGCTGTTATGGGGCGCGGGGTTGTTGCTCTCGTTCGTGACCAACCGCGTGCAGATTGGCGAGGTCGAGCGTTCGGTAGCGGCCTTGCAGCAGCCCGGCAGCGGCGACGTGCAGTTGACCGCGCTCAACGATCTGACCCGTGAACTGGCGCGTCTGGATTACCGCGCCAAAAACGGCGTGCCGTGGTATCAGCGCTTCGGCCTGGAGCAAAACCAGAACCTGCTGGCAGCGGTGTGGCCGCATTACGTGCAGGCCAATAATCGTTTGATGCGCGACCCGGTGGTGGCCAACCTGCAAGGCCGGCTCAAGGCATTTATCGCCTTGCCACCCGGCAGCGAACAGCGTGCGGGGGCCGCGGCGGGCGCTTATGAAAATTTGAAGGCGTACCTGATGCTGGCCCGGCCGCAAAAGGCCGATGCGACCTTTTTGCGCAAGGCGCTGGTAAACGCCGAACCCGCGCGCAGCGGCGTGACGAATGGGCTTTGGCAAGGGCTGTCGCCGGTCTTGTGGGGTTTCTATGGTGAGCAGTTGGCGGCGCACCCGGACTGGGCGATCAAGGCCGACCCGGCGCTGGTGGCCCAGGCCCGCCAGGTGTTGCTCAGCCAGTTGGGCCAGCGCAATGCGCAGGCCGCGCTGTACCGCAAGGTGCTCGACATTGCAGCCAATCAATACCCGGCGCTGAGCCTGCACGGCATGGTTGGCGAAACCGATGCCTCGGCGCTGTTCACCACCACGGCCAGCGTAGCGGGCGTCTTTACCCGGCAGGCGTGGGAAGGCCGGGTGCGTCAGGCCATCGATGAGATCGCCGAAGCACGCCGCGAGGAAATCGACTGGGTGCTCAGCGACAGTCAGACTGACATCGCCAGCGAGCTGACTCCGCAGATGCTCAAGGAGCAACTCACCGAACGCTACTTCCAGGACTACGCCAGTGCCTGGCTGGATTTTCTCAACAGCCTGCGCTGGCGCAAGGCCGAGGGCATGGGCGATGTGATCGACCAACTGACCCTGATGACCGACGTGCGCCAGTCGCCATTGATCGCGCTGATGAACACCCTGGCCTACCAGGGCCAGGCCGGCACGCGCACGCAGGCCTTGGCTGACTCGCTGATGAAGTCGGCAAAAGACCTGCTCGACCAGGACAAGGTGCCGTTGATCGACCAACAGAGCCAGGTGCCGCGCAGTCCATTGGACGGCACCTTCGGGCCGCTGCTGACGTTGCTTGGCAAAGACACCGAAGGCAAGGCCGACAGCGAGCGCCTGAGCCTGCAAGCCTTCCTCACCCGCGTGACGCGGGTGCGCCTGAAGCTGCAACAAGTGAGCAGCGCCTCCGACCCGCGGGAAATGACCCAGGCCCTGGCGCAAACCGTGTTCCAGGGCAAGAGCGTCGACCTCACCGACACCCAGTCCTACGGCAGCCTGATCGCCGCCAGCCTGGGCGCGGAGTGGGGCGTGGTCGGCCAGACGCTGTTCGTGCAGCCGCTGGCGCAAGCCTGGCAGCGGGTGCTGCAACCTTCGGCGGCAGGGCTCAACAACCAGTGGCGGCGGGCAATCGTCACCGACTGGCAGGGCGCGTTTGCCGGGCGTTATCCGTTCGCCAACACCACCAGCGACGCCTCGCTGCCGATGCTGGGGCAGATGATCCGCGCCGACTCCGGGCGCATCGAGCAGTTTTTGCAGAACCAACTGGGCGGCGTGCTGCGCAAGGAAGGCAGCCGCTGGGTGGCCGACCCGCGCCACAGTCAGGGGCTGCGCTTCAACCCGCAGTTCCTGGCGGCGATCAACCAGCTCAGCCAGTTGGCCGACGTGATGTACACCGACGGCGGCATGGGCATGAGCTTCGAATTGCAGGGTAGGCCGTCGCGTAATGTGGTGCAGACCAACTTCATTCTCAACGGCGAGGAGCATCAGTACTTCAACCAGCGCCAGGCATGGCAACGCTTCAACTGGCCGGGCTTCAGCGACGATCCGGGGGCGAGTTTGAGTTGGACCAGCGTGCAGAGCGGCGAGCGCCTGTTCGGTGATTTCGAGGGTACCTGGGGCCTGATCCGCCTGCTGGAAAAAGCCACCCTCACACCGCTGGACGACGGCGACAGCCGCTTTCGCATGGTCCTCAAGGCCCCGGATGGCCTGGACCTGACCTGGAACCTGCGCACCGAAATGAGCACCGGGCCGCTGGCCTTGCTGGCGCTGCGTAACTTCACCTTGCCGCAGCAGATCTTTCTCGCTGAGAGCACGGCGACTACTGCAACACAGGGGAACCTTGAATGAGCCTGCACACCCTGGTCATCCAATGCCTGGGCGAACGCGACGCCGTGGCCCTGGCCCGTCAGCAGGCCGGGCCCTGGCAGGCGTGGCTGCAGCCGATCAGCAGCGACGCGCCCGCCGGCCAAGACCCCGGTTACGACGACGACTTCCAGCGCATGCGCGAAGAGGTCAACAAGCTCTCCGGCGCCGATGCCGAGCAGGTGGTGCAGTGGGCGCAGAAACTGCTGGAGCACACTTGCAAGGATTTGCGCGTGGCCACCTATTATCTGTGGGCGCGCCTGCAAAAAGACGGTGAGGCCGGGTTGGCGGATGGTCTGACTTTGTTGGCAGCGTTGGTCGAGCGCTATGCCGCCGAGGTGCTGCCGACGCGGCCCAACACCCGCAAGATGGCGCTGGAGTGGCTGGCCAGCGGCAAGGTGTTGGACAGCCTGTCGCTGTACCCGGAGGTGGTGCGCAGCGAGGCCGAGCGTACGGTGGCGGCGCTGGCCTGGCTGGAGCAGGGGCTGCAAGCCTGGCCGGCGGATCAGCGCCCGGCGTTGGGGGCGCTGTATGACGCCTTGTCGGCAAGGTTGGCCCAGTCGGGTGGGGTGGATGCGTTGGTGCCGCAGCACAGTGCCAGCCATGAGGCCAATGCGCATGCGGCGGCACCGAGTGTCACGGCGATCAAGTCCGGGCGCGACCTGCTGGACAACGGTCGTGCGCTGGCCGGCTATTTGCGCGAGCAACCCCTGGGGTGGCTGGCGGCGCATCGGCTGATGAAAAGCCTGCGCTGGGACACCGTGCATCAGACGCCGCCGGAGGAGGCCAGTGGCACCACGCGCCTGACACCGCCGCGTGGCGATTACCGTGCGCAGCTCAAGCGCCTGTACCTGCAACAGGGCTGGTCGGAACTGCTCGACCAGATAGAACGTATGTACGCCGAAGGGGTGAACCATTTCTGGCTGGATTTGCAGTGGTACCTGTACCAGGCGCTGAGCAAGCAACCGGCGCCGCAGGACAGTTGGGCAGACATCGTCAAGCGTGACCTGGGCATGTTCCTTGAGCGTTTGCCGGGCCTGGAGTTGCTGCACTGGAGCGACGGCACACCCTTCGCCGACGAAACCACCCGCGACTGGATCACCCAGCACGTCAGCGGCAATCGCCCGCAACAATGGCTGCCCGCGCCCAGGGCGGTGCTGAGCTCCGGCGATGCCGACATCCTCTCGCTGGAAAGCGAAGCGGTGGCTCAGGCCGACAGTGATGGCGTCGAGGCGGCGCTGGCCTGGCTGGCGGCACGTCCGGGCGTGCAGAGCGGGCGCCAACGCTGGCTGTTGCGGTTGTTGATGGCACGGGTTGCCGAGCAATACGGCAAGAGTGACCTGGCGATGCACCTGCTTGGCGAGCTGGATGCCACGGCGCAGCAGCATGGCCTGGCGACCTGGGAGCCGGAACTGAATTTCGAGGTCAAGGCGCGTCTGCTCAAGCTGCTGCGCTTGAAAACCCAACGCAACGATGCCGACAAGCCCGGCCTGGCCCGGCGCACCGAAGCATTGCTGGCGGCGCTGGTGACGATCGACCCGGTACGCGCCGCCGTGCTGTGCGGCTAACCCTTATTGAGCTGGAGTGTTTGTGTGAGCATGGATAATTTGACGCTGCGTTACTTTGACGCCGAGATGCGCTACCTGCGCGAAGCCGGCAAGGAGTTCGCGCAGGCGTTTCCCGACCGGGCGGCGCAACTCAACCTGGATAAACCCGGCGCCCAGGACCCTTATGTAGAGCGCCTGTTCGAGGGCTTCGCGTTCCTGATGGGGCGCCTGCGCGAAAAGCTCGACGATGACTTGCCGGAGCTGACCGAGGGGCTGGTCAGCCTGCTGTGGCCGCATTACTTGCGCACTATTCCGTCGCTGTCGATCATCGAGCTGGCGCCGGACCTCAAGCAAATGAAGCACAGCGAACCGATCGCGAAAGGCTTCGAGGTGTTGTCCCAACCCATCGGTGCGCAAGGTACACGCTGCTGCTACACCACCACCCAGGCGCTGACCCTGCAACCTTTGGCGCTGGAGCAGGTGCGCTTGGCCTACGAGCCGGACGGCCGTTCGGTGTTGCGCCTGCGCTTTGCCTGCGGCGCCTTGACCGACTGGGGCGAGATCGACCTGAGCCGCCTGCCGCTGTACCTCAATGCCGACGCGCCGCTGGCCAGCGCCTTGCACCAGGCCCTGACGCTGAACACCCAGGCGGTGTATGCGCGCCTGCCAGGGCAAACCGAGCGCCAGGCGCTGCAGGCGCATTTTGCGCCCAAGGGCTTTGCCGATGAAGACCGCCTGTGGCCCAAGGGCGACAGCGCCTTCAGCGGTTATCAGTTGCTGCTGGAATATTTCACCTTCCGCGAGAAGTTCATGTTCGTGACCCTGTGCGGGTTGGAGCGCCTGGCGTTGGCTGCCGGCACGCCCTGGTTCGAACTGGACGTGGTACTGCGCGAGGCGTGGCCCCACGAATTCAGCCTCAACCACGAGCACATTCGCCTGCATGCGGTGCCGGTAATCAACCTGTTCCCGCTGGAAGCCGACCCCTTGACCCTGGCACCGTTGCAGACTGACTACCTGCTGCGGCCGATGCGTTTGCAGGACGGCCATACGGAGATCTATTCGGTCGACCGGGTCACCTCGTCGAAAAACGCCGAACGCCACGACTATGTGCCGTTCACCAGCTTCCGCCACAAGGGCGGGATGCTGCGCGACGATGCGCCGGAACGCTACTTCCACACCCGCTTGAAGCGCTCGGCCAAGGGCCTGCACGACACCTGGCTGATCCTGGGGGGCGAGGGCTTCGACGCGGACCGTTTGAACACCACCGAAAGCCTGTCCCTGCGTCTGACCGGCACCAACGGCCTGTTGCCGCGCAAAGCATTGCAAAGCACCTTGCTCGACACCGCCGTGCAATCGACCCAGGCCGGTCTGCGGGTGCGCAACCTGTGTGCGCCGAGCCTGCCGCAGTACCCGCCCAACCGGGATCGTTTCCATTGGCGGGTACTCAGCCACCTGGGCTCCAACTTCCTGCCGATGCTCGACAGCGCCGAGGTACTGCGCGGCACGTTGGCGCTGTACGACTGGACCGGCAGCGAGTTGAACCGTCGTCGCCTGGAGGCGATTGTCGATGTTCGCCACCATCTGGTTCAGCGCTTCGAAAAGGGCTTTTTACTGCGCGGCGTAGACATCGAAGTCACCCTGGATGCCAACGGGTTTTCGGGGGAGGGCGATATCAGCCTGTTCGGTGAAATGCTCCACCGCTTCTTTGGCCTGTATGCCGACATTCATTTATTCAACCAGCTCACGCTGATCCTGCAACCTACTGGAAAGTGCCTGCGATGGAACGAGAACCACAGTCAGCGTATTCCCGGCTGAAAGCCTCCGGTTTGCTGGACGCACTGGGCGGGCGGGTCGCGGAGGCCAACCTGTACCGGTTCTGCCAGTTGCTGGAACAGGCGTTGCCCGGTCACCCCTTGTTGGGCAGCACCGCCCACCCGGCGGATGACCCGGTGCGCTTTCGCCCCGACCCCGGCATGGGCTTTCCCGCCGGAGAGCTGCGGGCCATCGAAACCGATGAGTACCATCCCGAGCGCTCGGCCACGGTGCGCACGCGCCTGCTGGGGCTGTACGGCGTTGATTCGCCGATGCCCACCAGCTTCCTGGATGACATCGCCCAACGCCGCGAAGGCCATGAAGCGCTGGAGGCGTTTCTGGATATCTTCAATCACCGGATCTTTACCCAGTTCTATCGGATCTGGCGCAAGTACTCCTACCCTGCGGCATTTGAAAGCGGTGGCCGCGACGCCACTTCGCAATGCCTGCTGGGGTTGGTGGGCCTGGGCATTCCCGGGACGGCGCAACAGGTGGCCACACCGATCTCGCGCTTTTTGGCGCTGCTGGGCGTGATGCGCCTGCCGACGCGCAACGCCGAAGGCATTACCGCGCTGGTCAAGCTGCTGGCGCCCAATACCCAACCCAAGGTGACACCGCACTGGCCGCGCAAGATTCCATTGGCACAGCCGGCGAGTCTGTCCTCCAGTCGCCCGGTGGGCTTGTCCCAGGGCACGCCGCTGGGTAGCGCCGGCTTTGATGCCAACAGCCAGTTGCACCTGGCGCTGTACACCGAAGACTTGAACGAGGCTCATGGTTGGCTGCCCGACGGCCAGTTATACAAGGACCTGCTGGTGTTATTGCGGGTGTACCTGGGCTGGCGTTGCACCGCGAAGTTGCAGTTGTCGCTGCCGGTGCGCAGCTTGCCCAAACCCGTGCTGGGCGGCCCACCGGTGCTGCTGGGCATGACCGGCGTGCTGGGCCTGGGCGGCACAGCTTGGCAGGTCGGCGCCGACGACACCATCACCATCAATCTGGGCCGCTATCAGGGCCTGCAAGGTAATCCCCAGTTCAGAGAGGCACAGCATGTCGCGTACCGTTTTTAATGCAGTAACAGTGGCGGTGCTCGGGGCACTGCTGGGCGGCTGTGGGCTGACTCAGAAGGTGACGGACGCCACGGTGTCCACGACCCAGTCGATCTTTTACAAGCAAGTGACGACCCTGCACCTGGATTTCACTGGCCGGGCGGCGATGAACACCGACGTGACCGACATGAGCGGCCTGTCGGTGCCGACCCTGGTGCGGGTGTATCAGTTGCGCGACGACACGCTGATCAACAAGGCGACTTATGAACGCGTGCTGAGCGATGCGGACAACCTGTTGAGTGCCGATCTGCTGGACCAGCGAGCCCAGGTAGTGAAGCCCGGAGAGGGCGCGCAACTGAACATGCCCATGCATAAGGACGCGAAGTTTGTCACGGTGGTGGCGTTATTTCGCAACCCGGATACCGTCAAAAACACCTGGCGCCTCACCCTGTCCCGCGAAGACTTGGACCCGGACCAGGCGCGGGTGATCGAGTTGGGTAACAACCGATTGACGCTGCAAACACCCGTGGAGAAATAGCGCATGGGAGAGCTGAACCCCTCGCTCTACGAAATACTCCTGCAGAACTTCGACGGTGAAATGGACCTGCATCGCGTGCGCGAAGAAGACCAGCAAACCCTGTCGGTGCTGGACAACCTGCAACGCATCCTCAACAGCCGCGCGGGCTCGTTGAGCCACCTGCCGGATTACGGTTTGCCGGACATGGGCCAGATCCTGCAAGGCTTGCCCGCTTCGGCGCACGGGCTGATGAACACCCTGGTGCACACGCTGCTCAAGTACGAGCCTCGTTTGGCGGCGGTGCAGATCGAGCTGCTGCCGCAAGCCGTGCCGGGCCATCTGGAATATGCCCTCGACGTCCAACTCAAAGCCGGCGAGCAGGTAACTTTTGCTGCCACCCTGGCGCCCGAGGGCAAGGTGTTGGTACGCCATTTGAGACGGCAGAACTTTCTGTCGAACCCATGAACCCTGAAGGAAGCGCAATGACGGCGTTATTGGAAAGACCCCTGCGAGTGGGCGGCGACCCGAGTGGCTTGCGTGAGTTTGCCTTGCTGCGTAATGAGCTGGCCAAATTGACGCATCCGGCCTGTCCGGACGTGGACTGGGCCCAGGTGGAGCAATTAAGCCTGGACCTGTTCGAAAAAAATGGCGCCGACCTGCAAACCACCGCCTGTTTTGCCCTGGCTTGCAGTCATCTACGGGGGGTGGACGGCATGACCCAGGGTGTGATGATGATCGATGCAGTTTGCCGCGTCGAATCCGGCCTGTGGCCACCCAGGGTGTCAGCACGCCTGGAGATCCTGGGTTGGCTGTTCGCCCAATGGCAGAGGGTACTGCGCAGCCTGGCAATCACACGCTTGGCATTACCCGCGCTGGCCCATCTGGACAAGGAGCTGGAGAGGCTGGCAAGGCTACTGGTTAGCCAGAGGCAGGAGCCTCCGGTCACGCTGCTGGCGCTAAGTCAGCAGCTTGGTGGCTTGATGCAGCGCCTAGCGCGTCGTACCGAACCCGATGTGCCGCCGCCGGTCACCAGCCCGCCGCCAGCGTTGGCGCCTTTGGTGCCCGTGGTGACTGAGCCGATTGCCCCGTCACCTGAGGCGCCTGCTGAATACTTAACGACGGTTTCGCCTGTGCGTAGGCGCACCCTGTTCTGGTGGCTGCTCGGGGTGCTTGCGTTCATCGCTTTGGCGTGTGGGGCCAAGTGGTGGATGTAGCCGGTAGTAGCCGGGATTCACCGATCCGGCGCGCGCCAAGGACGAGTAACGATTGCTGGGTTTGATCAAGCATTCATGGCTGGAAAGTGGCGGCATTTATGGCTATCGCAAAATCCATAACGATCTGCGCGAGGTCGGTGAAGACTGTGGTCGGCATCGTGTGGCGAGGCTGATGCGTCGTGAAGGGCTGCGCTCTCAAACAGGTTATCGACGCCGCCCTGGAAAGTACGGCGGTAAGTCAGCGGTCGCCTCACCCAATTTGTTGAAGCGCCAGTTCTATGTCGTGGAACCCAACAGGGTTTGGGTCACCGACATCACCTACATTCTTACGTATGAAGGCCGGTTGTATTTGGCGGTGGTGCCGGATATGTTTTCTCGTCAGGTCGCTGGCTGGTCAATGAAGGCGCAGACGACCAGTGATTTGGCTATTGATGCGTTGTTGATGGCGGTTTGGAGGTGTAAACCGAAGCAGGAGGTGAGGCTCAGGCTTAGCTCGTTGGTTAGCGCGATTCACAGGCTTGTCATGCTCAAAAAAGTAGTCCATGATTCTGTCCATAGAAAGCGTTGTATAACTTAAGAACTCAATGTTTTCAAAGGGATAGACGTTTAGTAAGAAGCTCGTTTCCCGCTCCAAGCATAAAAGAAAAAGCCACTCTAACGAGTGGCTTTTTTTGCCTGTGATTTACGGAATAGACGCTTAGGCGTCTTTTTTTGTTTGTGCACAAAACCATTGAGATCCAGGTTGGTCCGGTACGAACACTACAAGATTGAGTTCAATATCTCGTGCCAGTTCGAGTCCCCATCTTGACTGGCCTCCTCGGTCCTAAAGGCGAGCATCCGGTGCTCACTATCCTCGAATCTGACTCAAGCAAGCTATCGAACGACGCGATGAAATTCGAAGATTGCTGGCTGGCGGCCCATCTATTCTGAGAAGGCCAAGGCACAAGTTCGCAGCGAGGCCGAGCAGTCATTCTGGATGATAAAACGGCCGTTTTGCTACGTAAGTGTTCGCTTTACGGCCTGGCTAAAAACACCGCGCAAACGTGACGCTGTTCGCACTTTTGAACTCCTGGATGTCGGCGTGTCGATACAGGTGCGCACGGGGGTAAAAAACAACCGCTGGGAGCGCACTTTAATGTTCAATGAGACTGAAAAATAAGAGTATTGATAAAATATCGATGCGCGTCGCTTTTAAATGGTACCACGGTACGATAGTCACGAAATAGCGATGTCTGTAAGAATTATCTCTAATCAGAGAAAGTTGCTCTCGTTACTTCCGAGCAGTTTACAAGAAAATGATGATGTTCTAAAAAAATCGACTGGACATTGGCAAGATAGGGGCTATGCTGTTTTTACATGAGAAAAAGTTTAGTGAGTGTGACGCAGCATGGATGTTGGCGTAATACGTTGATGGTTTTTAGGTTGCGTGGGAAAGGCCTAAAGTGGGTGGCCAGGATTTCGCTTTAGCGGAATTTCAAGGTGTGCCCAGTGATTTTAATGTCAAGCTTTATTCCAATGTTCTTAGGTTATCAAGGAGGATTTCCATGTCAAACTACATTCTTATTAATCATCATGATCGTCGTTATGAAACGCTAAAAAAAGGCTTTAATTTACGTTGGCCCGGTAATGGGCAGGGCGCCGACTTCATCTATATCTGTAATAGTCCGGCCTCGGTATGGGCAGCGGCTAACGATGCTTTGAAAAAAAATTATCGCATTACAGTGCGTAGTGGTGGCCATTGCTACGAAGGATTTGTGACGAATAAATTGGTGTCTCAAAGAAGTCAGAGGCTTGCTATTATCGATCTTGGTTTGATGGCAGGTATTGAGTTCGATGAACAAGGGCGTTTGCGCTCTCACTATAATGAAAGTGTAAAATATAAGTTTCGTATAGCTTCGGGAAACCAGAACTGGGATGGTTTTTCGGCTCTCTATAAAATAGCTAATCGTACGATCCCGGGTGGCTCATGCTATTCGGTCGGTGCAGGAGGGCACATTAGCGGCGGCGGTTATGGATTGCTATCGCGTATGCATGGCCTGACTGTGGACTGGTTAAGCGGCGTGGATATTTTAGTGCCGAACAAAACCGGAGACGCGCTGGAGGTTAGGCATGTTCACGAAGGTAGTGATGAATTGGATGGGGAGCGCGACCTGTTTATAGCCTGTCGAGGGGCGGGCGGTGGAAATTTTGGTATTATTCTTAATTACTACTTCAAAGAACTGCCACAAGCGCCGCAGCAAGCTTATCTGCTCTCTTTAGCATGGCCATGGAGTGTATTTGATAGTAAGGATAAGCTTAGTCATTTCCTGAATGAGTACTGGCGCTGGTTTAGTAAGAATGATGAGCATTGGAACAGTGATGACCTGTCTAAAGCCAATGGTGGCTTGTTTGCATTACTTAAATTGCAACACCGCTCAACTGGCGATATCAATTTGCTTGTTCAATATACTGGAATGGATGGACGAGTCGATGGTGAAAGGCAAACCGAGCCGCTGATCGACTTTGTCACTCATATGAATCAAGCGGCCGGTGAGAATGCGTTTGTCACGACGCAAGATAGTTTATTCGGCCCGATAAGAAAGCGCCATTCAAACGAGCCGAAGCTAAGTAATATCTTGCAGGATGCTAGGTTGATGGATTGGTTGTATGTAACCCAGATGTTAAATGGTTCCGGCAATAATCAACATGGTAAATATAAGTCATTTTATCAGGTTGGTGATTTCTCTGATATGGAAGTTAATGCTATTTGGCAGTACTTCAATCAGGCAGGCGATGCTGTTCTTAATCAGGCATTGTTGCAGATTGACTCTTATGGAGGCTGTATCAATGCTAAGGATGAACAGGAGTGCCCGACTTCCGTCTATCAGAGACGCTCAATTCTGAAAGCGCAGCTTCAGGTTTATTGGAGTAGCCCGATGCATGAGCACCACTGTATTGAGTGGTGTCGAAGTTTTTACAAGGCATTTTTTGAGCAGCAAGGCGGCAAACCTTTTCAAGATAATCAGCGCTATCAAGGGTGTTATATAAACTATCCAGATATCGATGTGAAATACACGGACGATAGTCATGCGGTGGTCGATACGCGATGGTTGGAGCTTTATTATGGTGATAAACGGCAAATGCTCATTAGGACTAAGCTTAAATTTGACCCCAAAAACATTTTCCGCAGTGAACTGTCCATACCATTAGCGCATCCTTAGGGAAGCTCTGATAAACGTTTTGTTCTATTACTGTTTGTTTGGGCGAGTTCTACGGCTGAAGTCAATACAGTATATGTACCATTATCAACGCTGAGTACGCTGGCTAACGCAAGCAGCCCTATCGAGGACTCTTTCTGTTTGAAATAGATCATGTCATGTGTGCTAGGGCTTTATCGGTGCGCACTGTGCGGGTGAGCAGTTAGGATTCCTTCGTTAAAGCGACTTGCAGCGATTCAGTTTAGATGTCTGCACCTCCGCTACTAAAGGACTAAGAAATCATGCTGAAACAGACAGTTATTAATCAATATGGAAACCGTATCCATGATGCGGCTTCAGTGATGCCAGATATCTCTTCTAAAAACATCCTGATGGGTTTTTGGCATAACTGGAAAGCTGAGGCCGGGCAGGGTTATCAGCAAGGCCTGTTTGCTGAAATGGCCCTCACGGATATCCCGGAAAACTATAACGTGATTGCTGTTGCGTTTATGAAAGGCAGCGGTATTCCTACCTTTAAACCCGATGTCTACAGTGATCTTGAGTTCCGCCGCCAGGTTGGAGTACTGAATGCGCAGGGACGTGCTGTACTGATCTCTCTGGGCGGGGCTGATGCTCATATCGAGCTTCATGCTGGGCAGGAAGAGGCGCTGGCCTATGAAATAGTTCGATTGGTAGAGACCTACGGTTTTGACGGTCTGGATATCGATCTTGAACAACTGGCGATTACTCACGCGGATAATCGAATAGTGATACCGGCGGCACTACGAAGGGTGCGTGAGTATTATAAGAAGGAAGGTAAGCATTTTATAATCAGTATGGCTCCAGAGTTTCCTTATTTGCGCACTAACGGAATCTACCTCGATTATATTACAGCGTTAGACGATATTTATGACTTCATCGCGCCGCAGTATTACAATCAGGGCGGTGATGGTATTTGGGTGGACGAGCTTAATTTATGGGTTACTCAAAATAGCGATACTTACAAGAAAGAGTTTCTCTACTATCTTACCGATAGTTTGATTCATGGTACGCGCGGGTTTTCTAGCATCGCGGCCAATCGTCTGGTAATAGGCTTGCCCTCCAATATTGATGCCGCCGCGACGGGTTATGTGGTAGACCCCCTAAACGCTATTGAAGCTTTGTCGGATCTGGAAAAAGCCGGCAACCCTGTTCGTGGTCTCATGACATGGTCAGTTAACTGGGATAATGGCAGAGATAAGCACGGCAAGCTTTATAACTGGGAGTTTCTCAATCGCTATGGTTACCTTACTGGCGGAGAGACGCCGGTACCAGAAGGGCCGTCAGTACCGACCGGGTTAACTTCCCTCTCTCAAACACCGTCTTCAATACTGCTTAGTTGGCAACCTGCTTCAGGTGTTCATCCGATCCAAAGCTATCAGGTGTATAGGGGCGGAGTATCAATCGGCGTAACAGCTACACCTACCTTTAACGACAGCGGGTTACGGCCCGATACCGACTATCGCTATCAGGTGAGCGCGCAAGACAGTCAGGGTGGCAACTCCAGCCTAAGTACAACATTGACCGTGCGTACCTTGTCATCTGGTGGAACCCCGCCGGAATGGGTCACGGGCTCCCGGTACAAGGACGGTGACCTCGTCACTCATAAGGGCGTTACCTATATCTGCGTGATGGTACACACCTCGATTTCTTGGTGGGCACCAGACAAGGCTACATCCCTTTGGCAGCGCGCATAACCGAATACTGAAGCTACAGACGGAAAAACAAAGAAATGGAGATTCATCATGTCTAAACATATAGCGAATCCTATCAGCAAGAGCATAGTTCCACGTCACGGTCATATTTTTTCTCCCGCCTCTCGTGCTTACTTTGCTTGGCAGGCAGGTGACTTGGATGAGGGGGCACTCAACCAGCGTGAATCGGGCAAGTTTTTCCCCGCTGTCGCTGGAGGGTTGCTGGACGTGTATGCCCCTGAAGATGTGGCGAACTCGCCGCCGCCGCCGGATGGAAAAATTGCCAGTGCCAATCAGGCAACCGGACTGTTCCTCGATCAACCCGGTAGCCACTGGCAAAAGCATGAGGTACGCGGTGGCGAGATGCTGGATATTTCGTGGCACTTTACAGCTAACCATGTAACCCGCCGCTGGAACTACTTCATCACTAAAGAGGCTTGGGACCCGAGCCAAGTGCTGTCCCGCGATCAGTTTGAAGCGGAGCCTTTTTATACTGTCCAGATTAATCTGAAACCTTACTGGTCTCATGGCGATGCGATGAAACCACCTTCACCTACTGTTCATCAAATGCCACTGCCGATCCGTGAGGGGTATCACGTTTTGCTGGCAATTTGGGAAGTTGCAGATACCGCAGCGGCGTTCTATCAGGTGGTGGATCTTGATTTTGTAGAGCGGGAGGGCGGCGGTGGGCGGCCAACCACGCCAACCGGCCTAAAAGCCAGTGACATAACCGATAAGCAGGTTCGGTTAACCTGGAACGCTTCAACCGGCTCTTCTACTATCGCGTCCTACCGCATTACCCGTGATGGCTCCACCACCGTTGATGTCTACGTTCCGTTGCTGAGCTGGACTGATAACAGCGTATTACCGGGGACCAGCTATAGCTATTTTGTGACCGCTATTGATGACAGAGGCAACCAGTCACTTCCGAGTACGGCGATTCAGGTTAGAACTCAAGCTGAAGGCGGTGGTACGGCCTCTCCAACGGCACCGGTCAACCTGCACTCGATGAATACCACCGCAAATACGGTGTCATTGATGTGGGGAGCATCCACAGGCGGCTATCCGCTGAAGCACTATAATTTTTATCGCGATGGGGAGCAGGTTACGACGATCCCCGCTTCACAAACCAGCTTTACCGACAGCGGCCTGACTCCCGCAACAATGTATCGTTTTTTTGTGGCCGCCGAGGATACTCAGGGGCAACTGTCGGTGCCTAGCAACGTGCTAAGTGTCACTACCTCTACCGGCGAAGGGGGCGAGACCCCGGAGTGGAAATTAGGTGAGTCCTACAAGGTGGGCGATAAAGTCATCTATCAGGGGGTTAAGTACGCGTGTTTCCAGGCACATATCTCTAACGCGGGTTGGACGCCTGCAGAGACAGTAAATATTCTTTGGTTGCTGGTTTAACTGAGTTTGTCAAATAAAGTGTGTGAGCCGGAACCTTTTTAGGTTCCGGCTTACAATACCATTACTGATCAAGAGTCTATTCGACACCTGCTACGCCCCTTAGTCAGCAAGGCGTGCAGGGCGCGTCCGTAGTCATAAGGCCGCGTTCCCTTCGGTTATATGCCCTTCTCGACGCGCAGCGTCAATCATGCCGAGCAAATGTGAGGTATTGAATTTATATAGCAAACGGAGTTTATAGGCGCTCGCAGTTTTATGGCTGATCGTTAACAGCTTGGCGATTTCCTGGTTGTTATGGCCGTTCGCTAAAAGCTTTAATATATCGGTTTCGCGTCTCGTTAATTTTATTGGCTTCTGTTCACGAGACGAGTACGTGCGCTTGATGGCTTTTGCCATTTTTAGAGTGACGTTGGGGAAGTAATTCTTGCCTCTTAGCAGTGCCCTTATAGCAAATTGTATTTCACTCACCTCAGCAGTTTTTGAGATGAATCCGGAGGCGCCGGCTTTTAAACAACGAATTAAATAATTCTCGGCGTCAAAGGCAGTGAGTGCGAGTATTTTGCTTGAGCATTTACCCAAGGTCAGTACCGAAATGACGTCCAATCCGTGTATTTCTGGCAGGTCCAGTTCCATTATTAGCAGGTGTGGCTCGAGCATGTTTACCATGTGTAGGGTTTCCTGCCCATTCTCTGTTTCGGCGACGACGGTGTGGCCGTTTTGTTCCAGTAGCCTCTTGATCGAATAACGCATCAAGGCATGGTTGTCGGCGATTACAATGGTGCTCATCCGTAAAATCCCTTTCCGGGTAACGTTGCCTGCTGCTTACACAGGGCCAAGCCCATCGCAAATAATGCCGGCCTTATGCGATGAAGGCACTACTAAGTTAAATACGGTTTTGAAAGTGCTGGTGAAAAACTTTCGTCAAGGCGAAATGTCCTTAGTCCTTGTGCGAATAATCTATAAAAAAATCGCATGTGCATCCTGTATCTTTGTTCTGGCCTTCCGATATTGATGTCGGTAGGTATGTGGCGAGGTGGTTGCACCATTGTGGGTTGCACCTGCTAGTTGCGTGATCGCGAACTTAAATTAATAAGGATATGATATGAAAAATGTTTCATTGAGACGTCTGGTTGCATCCAGTTTTCTTTGTGCATTAGTTGCGCCTTCTCTTTCCTACGCGGCGGATGGAGTTGTGAACTTTTCGGGAAGCATCACAGATGTGACCTGTGACATTAATGGCCAGGCGCCAGGCGAGGGTAACGTGACCAATGTAGAGCTTGGTCGGATCGCACCAGGAACATTTGCCGCGATTGGCAACGCATCGCCGTTTGTGCCGTTCAAACTGCAATTGTCGGGTGCGCAATGCACAAACGACGCCAAGGTTTCGATCGATTTCGATCAAGTTGAGAACATCGATTCGGTCACCGGTAATCTCAAGTTGATTGGCAGTGCGCCGGCAACAGGCGTGCAGATTCAAGTATTCAACGATACGGCCAATGGCAAGAAAATCCAGCTGGGCCAAAGGGAAACAACGCCCCAGGTGGCAGTGGTCAAAGGCAATACTGCGACCTTGTCCTACAAGGCGTCTTACGTATCGACCGCGCCTGCTGTCACTCCGGGTTCTGGCATTTCGTTCGTGCGCTACACGCTGGCCTATCAATAATCGCTGACGATGCAGGAGGTGGTTCATGGCGCCGATAACGCGTACGTTTTCTCTCGCCTTCGGCGCTGTGTTCCTTGGGCTGTTTGTGCAGGCGTCCCAGGCAGCCATTGTGGTGCAAGGCACTCGAGTGATTTTCCCCGCCAATGTGGATGATGTGACGGTCAGGTTGGAGAATTCCAGTAGTGAGCCGGTACTGGTGCAAAGCTGGGTGGATGATGGGCATGCAGAAATGGCCCCTGAGGATGTTCAGGTTCCCTTTGTTGTCGCGCCTGCGGTCAGCCGGATTGACCCCAGTGGTGGAGCGGTGTTGAGGATCAGTCGTACTCAATCCATCGCTGTCGCCGACCGCGAATCGCTGTTCTGGCTCAATGTGCTGGAAAACCCGCCACGCAGGGCGTCGGATGATGCGGTGTTGCAGTTTGCCTTCAGGACGCGACTCAAGCTGCTTTACCGTCCGACTGCGCTTGCATTGGGCGTAGACGCTGCTCCCGAGCAGCTCAAATGGACGCTTGTGGCGGCGCCCAAAAGCACGGGGGCGACGAACCTCGAGGTGGCGAATCCGACGCCGTATTACGTGTCCTTCGGCCATATCGAAGTCGACCACGATGGCCAGGCGTTTCCCGTCAAAACCGGAATGGTTGCCCCGTTCGGCAAGACAGTGCTCACAACCTCAACCCGCCTTAACCGCCACGCTGCTCGGCTAAAAGTGCGTTACGAAGCCATCAATGACTATGGCGCAAGGCGGATGTATGAGCAGCCCTTAGGCGAATAACGTCGCAGGCCTCGCGCTTCTTTCCGGTTCCGGCACACAGCCGTGGCATGGGACTGACTATGTTTTTACCTGTTCGATTTCGACCGAGAGCATTCGGTGGTCTGGCTATGCCATGGGCGAATGAAAGTCGTCCTTGGACACTGTTTTTATTCATTGCCGTCCTGTTGGGAGGGCAACTTCAGGCATGGGCTCAGGATGTGCCAACGGCAACGCCTGTCACGCCCAGCCAGCTTGATGAACCGATCATTTTCGATTCACAGATGTTAATGCAAGGAGCGTCCGGCATGGCCATTGATACCACCCGTTTTGAACAGCCGGACCGCAATGTTCCGGGGACCTATCGCTTGGATATCCTGGTCAATGGTCAGTGGCGTGTGACCCAGCAGATTGAGCTGCGGGCGGTCGCTGGGCTGGCGGATGCACAACCGTGCTATAGCGGCGAACTACTCACGCGTCTTGGCATAGACCTTAAGCGTAGTCGCAGAGGGCGTGGCAGTGATCAACAGAGCGCGGTCCTCCCGCAAGGACCGACCTGCGACAAGCTTGAGCGTTTCGTGCCGGGCGCTGCCATCCGTGTTGACCTGCCCGAACAGAAACTGCACATCACCGTTGCGCAGTACTACCTGCAACGGTCCGCCACAAGCACCTATGTCGACCCGTCCAGTTGGGACAGTGGCGTAACAGCGGGTTTGCTGAACTACGACGCCAACCTGTTCAGCGTTCAGAGCCAAGGGCGCCGCGACACGCATGCCTATTCAGGGTTGAACATGGGCCTGAACCTGGGCGGTGTCAGGCTGCGGCATAACGCCAGCCTGACCTGGTCGCCCACATTGGGTGGGCGTTACCAGCGCGGTTACGCCTATGGCCAGGTCGACCTCACGGACTGGAAGTCGCAGTTACTGGTCGGCGAGAGCACTACCAGTGGTGAGTTGTTCGATGCCGTGTCGTTTCGTGGTGTCCAACTCGAAAGCGACGACCGCATGTTGCCTGATACGCAGCGCTACTACGCCCCGGTGGTACGTGGCACCGCGACCTCCAATGCCAAGGTGTCGATCTATCAGCGTGGGTACCTGGTCTATGAAACAACCGTAGCGCCGGGCTCCTTCGAGATCGCCGACCTGCAAGCAGCGAGTTTTGGTGGCGACCTGCGGGTAACAGTCACTGAGGCCGATGGTCGCGAACATGGGTTCGTCGTGCCATTTGCCACAACCGTGCAGTTACTCCGCCCGGGCTCTACGCGATACAGCCTGGTGGCCGGTCAATTGGTAGATCCCGGCTTGCACGGCCGACCGCCAGTTGTCTTGCAAGGCACCCTGCAACGCGGCCTGGACAACAACCTGACCGGTTATGGCGGCACCGCACTGACCCCCGGCTATGTATCCGGCCTGGCAGGCATGGCGCTTAATACACGGTTCGGCGGTTTCGCCGCCGACCTCACTGCAGCCAGCACCGAACTCCCCGCAGGGCAGACCCAGCAGGGTTCCAGTTTGCGCCTGTCGTACAGCAAGAACCTGCCCAATAGCCGTACGAATTTCTCGTTACTCGCCTATCGCTATTCAACGTCCGGGTACTTGGGGCTTCACGATGCGGTAGCGCTTCAGGATCGGATGCGCAACGAGTCCGGGCGCGCCACCGACTTCGCCCGCGTACGCGCTCGGTTCGACGCCAATATCAGCCAGGGGCTGGGCACCGATGGAGGCAACGTATATCTCAACACTTCCTCAAGCGAGTACTGGCAGCAAGCGGGTCGGACCCTCAGTTTCTCCATGGGCTACAGCAATCAGTGGCGCGGTAATTTCTACTCGATCGCGGCCCAGCGTAGCCATAGCGCATCGCCAGGTGGGCTGCGATATGCAAGGGATCAGGACGACACGCAGCTCACCTTCACGCTGTCGATTCCCTTGGGCCGCGATGGGCATGGCGGTGCGGTGATCAACAGTTATGCCAGCCATGACCGTCGCTCAGGCCGGCAGATGTCTACCGGTATCTCCGGCGCCTTCAGTGAGCGCGGCGATGCGTCCTATGCCGTTTCGGTCGCCCATGCCGACCGGCAGCGCGGCGCCTCCAGCAATGCCAGCGTCAACTACCGCCTGCCTCAAGGTGCGTTCGGTGCAAGCCTTTCCCAGGGGGCGGATTATCACCAGCAGTCACTCAGTGCATCGGGCGCCGTAGTCCTGCACCCGGGCGGCATGACGCTTGCGCAAACCCTTGGCGAAACGGTAGGTGTTGTCAAGGCGCTTGACGCTGAAGGCGCAAGAGTCGGTTACGCAGGGTCGAGCGTTGGTAAAGATGGCTACGCGATCATCTCTAGCCTGAGCCCTTATCAACTCAACCAGGTTGATGTCGACCCGCAAGGCGTACCCAATGACGTAGAGCTACAGGTCAGTTCACGCAGTGTCGCCCCCCGTGCCGGCGCCGTGGTGATGCTCGATTTCCCGACACGTAAATCCCGCCCGTTCTTGATCGACAGCCGACGCAGCAATGGCCAGCGCTTGCCGTTCGCTGCCTCCGCCATTGATGTGCAGAGCGGCCAAGTCATTGGTGCAGTGGGGCAGGGCAGCCGTCTGGTAGTGCGCAGCGAAAAAGAGCGAGGCTCGATTCGCGTGGAGTGGGGCAGCGATGCCGACCAGCAATGCCAAGTGGATTATGCACTGCCCGAGCGCCACGCCCGTGAAGGCAGCGCGTTCGAGCTGCTCAATCTGGTGTGTCACGACATAGACGCCCGGCCTGCAGGCAAGGAGCGCGTGTTGTGAGGTCGCTTTATGCCGTGTGCCTGCTGATTTGCGCGCATGCCAGTAGCAGCCAGGCAGCGTTGACGGTGACGGGAACTCGCTTCGTCTACGCAGCCGATGCACGTGCGCTGACGGTACGAATCAGTAATGGCGGCGAAGCGCCGATCCTGGCCCAGAGCTGGTTGGACCGGGGCCAGATCAATCAAGACCCCTCAGGCCTGTCCGTGCCGTTCGTGGTCAGCCGTCCGTTGTTGCGCTTGGACCCTGGGCAGCGCAGTGCGCTTGAAGTCCGCTACACCGGCGAAGCGCTGCCCACCGACCGCGAGTCGCTGTTTTGGCTGAACTTCCTTGAAGTGCCACCGCTGCCGCCACGCAGTACACATCTGCTGCGGCTTTCGTATCGGTTGCGCATGAAGCTGCTGTTCAGGCCGGCGGGGCTGGCGGGGAGCGCGGAAGAGGCGGGCCGACAGTTGACTTGGCGTGCACACCGCAAGGCCCTTGAGGCCTGCAATAAGGCACCGTTTTTTGTCTCGCTCACTGCGCAGCGACTGGAGCCGGGAGCCGCTGACGAGATTCAGCGCAGCGCCACGATTGCGCCATTTACCTGCGCGGATTTCCCCCTTACAGGGGCGTCGGCGACACCCACTTTTATCCATTACCAATTTGTTGCAGACAGGGGAGAAATGATCGATGCACGGGCGCCGGTTCACCATGATTAACGGTTTCGCGACGAGGCCTTTGCTCGCCGTCGGTGTCGCGCTGGCGCTCTCTGGCGTGCCCTCGGCGTGGGCACAAGTGCCCAGTGCGGGCCAGGTGATGCGTGACATCGAATCCCTGGCACCGGCACCCCTGCCTTCTGCGCCGGTGCAGGTTGACATGCCCCAGCCTTCAGCACCGTCTCAGGCAACGCCTGGCGGCGGTATGCAGTTGCAAGTGAAAGGTTTTGTGATCGACGGCAACCAGGCCTTCAATCGCGAGCAACTGCTTGAACTGCTGGCCGACTTGCCGGGCCAGTCATTGGACCTCGCCGGGCTACGCGCCGCTGCACAACGCATCACACAGTATTACCAGGCTCACGGGTATGCACTGGCGCGGGCTTTTTTGCCCGCCCAGGACATTGATCAAGGCATCGTGCGTATCCAGGTGCTGGAGGGACATTACGGCCGCATCGAGTTGAACAATCGCTCCCGCGTGATCGATGCTGTGTTGCAGCAACCGTTGTCGGCATTGCGTCCGGGTGAGGCGGTCTACGACGCAGACCTGGAGCAAAGCCTGTTGTTGCTCAGCGATCTTCCAGGCGTGGCAGTAAAAGGCACCTTGCGCCCCGGATCACTGCCCGGCAGCACCGACCTGGTGGTCGATGCCGAGCCTGGCCCCTGGTACGCCGGCACCCTGGAAGCCGACAACTACGGCGACCGCTACACCGGCGAATATCGCCTTGGCGCCAGCCTGGTCTTGAACAACCCGCTACGCCTGGGTGATGCCCTTAACATGCGCCTGCTGCAAAGCGATCAGCACCAGCGTTACTACCGCTTCGGCTACAGCCTGCCCGTGGGCCCATGGTCGACCACCCTTGGCACTTCCTATTCGCGTATGAGCTACCAACTGGGCAAGGATGTAGAAGTGCTGGAGGCAAAAGGCCAAGCCACCGTGCGCAGCCTCTTCGCTTTGCAACCCTTGATTCGCAGCCGCACTTTCAACCTCAGCGCGCAATTGCAGTTCGACGACAAGCAACTGCAAGACGATATCGACCTGTTCGACCTGCGCAGCCCCAAGCATGTGGAGCTGTGGACCCTGGGCATCAACGCCAGTGGCCAGGACCGCTGGCTGGGCGGTGGGCAAAGTTTTGTCTCGCTCAGCTACAGCGCGGGGCGCCTGGGTATCGGCGAAGCCATCGACCGCACCATGGATAGGCTCAGCGCCGGCGCCGCGGGACATTTCACACGCGCCAATCTGAGCCTCGGCCGCTTGCAGTACCTGAGCCCGCGCTGGCAGCTGTACAGCCAATTGAATGCGCAGTGGGCGGGTAACAACCTCGACAGCTCCGAGAAGTTTGGCCTTGGTGGCCCCAATGGTGTTCGTGCCTACGCGTTGGGTGCCGGCAGTGGTGACCAGGGCTGGCAGGCCAGTACCGAGCTGCGCTACCTGGCCGCGCCGGGCGTGCAATTGAGCGGCTTCGCTGACCGGGGCGTCATCACGGTCAGCAAGCGGCCCTGGACCGCGCAAAGCAATCAGCGATCACTAACGGCCGCAGGGGTTAGCGCCAGTTGGCGCGGCGCCGGGCAACAGCTCAGCGTCACCGCAGCATGGCCCATCCACGGGACTGAGCAGAACGACGCACCGCATCAGGATCCGCGCGTGTGGTTCAGCGCCATTCAGTATTTCTAAGCACATTTGTGCCTGGAAGCAGTACCGCCTTGCAACGCTATGCAAGGCGTCATTAAGGAAGAGGAAATTCATGTGAACAAGGTTTACTCACTGGTCTGGAACCACGCGATGAACTGCTGGAAGGTTGCTCACGAAGGGGCTCGCCGGCATTGCAAGACCGGCGCCAAATGTTCGGCCATCGGCGCATTGGCATTGTTGGGCGCTTCACCGGCGTTTGCCTTGCCGCTAGGCGGTACGGTGGTCTCCGGCAAGGCCGATATTTTGGGGTACGAAACCAACTCGCAAATGTCGATCAACCAGCACAGCGATAAGTTGATCACCAATTGGGCGGACTTCAGCGTTCCCGTGGGGCAAAAGGTGGTGTTCAACCAACCGAGCGCCACTTCCGTTGCGCTCAACCGAGTGATCGGCACCAACGCCAGTAGCATCAAGGGCCAGATGGACGCCAATGGGCGTGTGTTCCTGGTCAACCCTAACGGGATCGTGGTCGGTCAAGGTGCGCAGATCAACGTCGGCAGCCTGATTGCTAGCACCAAGGACATCAAGGACGCAGACTTCCTGGCGGGCAAGTACACCTTCAGCGGCAACTCCAATGCCGAGATTATCAACAACGGCACGATCAATGCTGCACAGGGCGGTAGCATCGCTTTACTTGGTAACCAGGTGCGCAACGATGGCGTTATCCAGGCCCAGATGGGCCACGTTGCGTTGGGTGCGGGGAATGATTTTACGGTCAATTTCGACGGTAACCAATTGCTCAACCTCCAGGTCAACGGCGACTCGATCAATGCTCTGGCGCAAAACGGCGGCTTGCTCAAGGCCGACGGTGGCCAGGTGCTGATGACCGGTAAAAGCGCCAGTGCGATGTTGCATGCAGTGGTGAATAACCAAGGCGCCATCGAAGCCAAAACCTTGAACGGCAAAGCCGGCCGCATCACGCTGGACGGTGGTGATGTGGGCACGGTAAAGGTCGGTGGGTCGTTGCAGGCTCACGCCCAGAATACCTACGGTAGTGGTGGTGTGATCGAGGCCAAGGGCGCCAAGGTCGAAACGCAGTTGGGCACTCAGCTCAACACATTGGCCAGTAACGGCCAGACCGGCACGTTCAAAGTCAGCGCCAAAAATGTCCAGATTCAGCCGACTGCCGCATCAGCAGGCGAGACGGCCTACGCCGACACCCTGTCGCGCAATCTGGCCAGTACCAACATCGAGCTGGCCAGTACCGAAGGCGATCTGAACCTGGCCGGGCCAGTCACCTGGAACAGTGCCAATGGCCTGACCTTGAGCTCGGCCGGCAACGTCAACTTCGACGGTAACGTGACGGCAAGTGGCATTGGCTCACGTCTTATGGTCAACGCCGGTGGCGATATCAATCTCAATAGCAAAGTTGGGCTGACCGGGCTCTCCAGCGGCCTCACTCTCAACCATGTTGGCAAATCGATATTGGGCAATGGCGGGCAACTGACCTTGTCCGGCGCAGGGGCGGCTTACACCTCGAACGGCAACCAATACACGGTTATCCAGAACCTGGCGCAGCTGCAGAACATCAACGCCAACCTCAACGGATACTACGTGCTGGGTAACAGCATCAATGGCCGTGCGGGGCGTTTCAAGGCGATTGGTGACGGTGCCGGGTTCAACGGGATTTTTGACGGGTTGGGTAACACGGTGACTAACTTGTGGATCTCAAGCACTGGCAGCCACAGCGGGCTATTCGCGATTTCCTCAGGCGCGATCAGCAACCTGACGCTGGACAGCGCCACGATTAACAATGGCGGGCCGCAAGCATATGGCTTCGCTGCAATCGGTGGCTTGGTCGGTCTGAATGTTGGCTCATTGACTAACGTGACTACCAGCAAGGTCACGGTATTAGCGGGCACCAGTGGTGAGAACAGTGTTGGTGGGCTGGTAGGGCAAAACTTAGGCGGTACCATCAAGAACGCTGTTTCCGGTGGGCGTGTGACCGGTAACACCTACACGCATGCTGTCGGCGGTATAGTCGGCGAAAATATTACTACCACCGTCGGGCTGGCAACGCTGGACCATGTAGTTTCCAACGCCTGGGTGGGTGGCGGAATGCAGCGCGATACCACTGGCGGTATAGGTGGGCTGGCGGGTATCAATCAGGGCGGCTATATCATTGACTCCAGCAGTACAGGATCGACCATCAGCACTGGAGCGGGTGTCAATGTCGGTGGCTTGGTTGGGTTCAACGTTAACGGTGTGCTGGAGCGCACCACCTCGTCTGGCGAGGTAAGCGGCGCTGGCGCCGGGACTGTGGGCGGCCTGGTGGGGTATAACAGTTACAGCGATATCACCCAGTCGACGTCGACCAGCAAAGTGACAGGTTACGGTGCAACGGGTACCGGTGGCCTGGTTGGGATCAGCCAAAACAGCCGCCTCAAAGAAGTCAAAGCGGGCGGTAATGTTCTGGATCGCCTTGGCGCGAACGTCGGCGGGTTAGTGGGGAGTAACACCGCCGGTAGTATCGATACCGCTGAAGCACTGGGAACAGTAACGGGCGGTAGCAACGCTCGCGTTGGCGGTCTGGTGGGGAATAACTACCAAGGTGCCATCAGCCACTCCGTGGCCCGAGGCAATGTTAGTGGCGCTATTTCAAGCAAAGTAGGCGGCCTGGTAGGGGCGAATGATGGCGCACTGCAATCGGTCGAGGCCAGTGGTATGGTTGTTGGTGGAGAGAGCAGTCATGTGGGTGGCCTAGTGGGCACTCAGGGCGGCAATTTCTCCGGCTACATTGAGTCAGCCAAGGCCAGCGGCGCCGTTCAAGGTGGCCCACGCGCCAGCGTAGGTGGCTTGGTGGGCATGAACCAAAGTCAAATCACCAACTCCTCGGCGACAGGTGGGGTCAGTGGTGGCGTCGGCGCTACGTTGGGCGGTCTGATCGGGGCGAATTTCGGCACGGTTCGCCATTCTGTTGCCTCAGGCAAAATCACTACGATGGCACCCACCTACCGCCAGGTATTTGGTGGACTGGTTGGGTCAAATTCCGGCGATATGGCATTTAATGGGGTTTACGGAGAGGCAGCGTTGGTGCCGTCGTATGGCGTCAATTTTGGCTCATTTCGTTGATCGTTAACCTTTCTTCCTCTCTATGAAGTAGCAACAGACTGCAGGGCGCTGACTAGGCCATGCAGTCTGTTGGCTTCTACAGGGCGATTGATATGAATTTATTCAACGTATGGCGGTTGTGCTTGATGCTCCCGCGGGGCGCAGCCTGCCTGCTGATGTTGTGGGTTGCAATCGAGGCCAGGGCCGCCGTCAACAGCGTGGCAACCTTTTGCACGTTCACCAATGGCACGGGCAGGCCTTGGGTTCAAGTCACTCCGCTAACCAGTACCACGCCGGTAGGCTCGGTTTTATGGGAGCGCGGGGTGGGGCTCAATATCAACTATGCGTATACCGGACCTGCCGGTACTGCTCATGAACTGGTCTCAGCAGGCCACTGGGGGCCGGGCACACCCCTGTCGGATGGGGTTGCCCCTACTAACATTGACGGTATCGGTCTGAAAGTAGGCGTCGGGTCGTCGGACGGTCAACGCCGAACGCTGCTGCAAACGCCGCTGCCCGTCGCGGTTGAAAAGGAGCCTGTGCAATATGATTCCGCCGCCTCTCAAGCGCGTGGTTCAGCGTTGACAACCAACTATGTGCAACAGTTGATCCTCACAGTTGCGCCCAGCCAGTTACCTGCCGGGAAACTGATCGTCGACCGGGTCGCTGGCAGTTCTCAACTCACGCTCTACGCTGTAGATTTGCTCAAAGGCCAAGTGGGTTTTGGCAGTAGCGTGGAAATACCCCTGGATAACAGGCCCAGCGGCGTCTGCCGCGTACCCTATTTGTTGATGGGGCCGGCCATTATCAACATGGGGGATGGCGGTGGGCCGATCGAAGTCCCCAATACCTGCAATGTGCAAACCTATCAGACGATACCTGTAAAACTGGGGCGCATAAGCCTGAATGAGTTCCCGCAGGTTGGCTCGACCTCCAGACCAACGCACTTTGCCATCGAGTTGAGCGATTGCGCGGTCAATGCCAAGCCGGAGATTACCTTCAATGACAAGTACGGGCCGCCTGCGGACCCGACTGTGTTGACGCTTGAGCCAACCGCGGCCAGTGCACAGGGTTTCGGGATTGTCATGACGAATGAACTTACCCGGCAAGCGGTGCGTTACGACGGGGTTAGTTATGCAATGAAGCGGGCCGGAGAGGGGGCGAAAATACCCTTGAGTGCTCAGTATGTTCGGGTGGGTAGTGGTGAGGTATTGAAAGCTGGCGCCGCTAATGGAGTGGCAGAGTTTACGTTCACGTTTCCTTGATGAGCGGCTATTCTTATCATTACGACGAATGAGCGGGTCATGGGGAAGAGTAACTAAAGATAGCTCATGACGAACGTCATTTCGCTATTCGCTGTGCCAGGGGTAATGCCAGAGCCATTGGATATTTTCAAGTAGCGCGCATTGAGAGGGATGGTATAGCTTCCGCCGTTGATCGAGTAATTGTCGAGGGTTTTAGCTTTGTTCAGAATGATCGGATTCAAGTTGCTGTCCATGACTTGTAAGCCGATACCTTTTGCCGTCGAGCGTTGGTTGAGATTGATGATGCCTTGATTTACGTTAAATGCGGGCGCAGATGAAGTCGGGACGAGTGAATAAGTGACTTTGTTTATACCACCCGGGCAGCTGTCAACTTTGATGCTGAATGGAATAATTTTATCCGAAGGGGAACCGTCTTTTGGGAAATCATCAAGCTTGTATTGTCCCATCTTGACGTTGATATCTGCTGTGCTGCAAGAAGGGGTGTTTACGACGCTGCTATTGGATAGTCTTATTGTTGAAACTTTAAGTGTTCCTGCTGATAAGCTTACTATTTCGCCCGCAGGAATAAGAAAGCCACTTACGGGTTCGCCTGTTTTGATGATGCGTAGCTGCATTTTTGTATCGCCGAGCCGATAATCCTGGCGAGGAAGTGTTAGATAGCCGTGGCCTTTCACTTCGTCGTTACCGTAAATCAAGATAATTGATAATCCAGAATTTTTTATAGGATGGATGGACGAGGTGGTTGAGTTAGTGCCTAAGTGGTTTACTGCCCCCCAAGCGACGTCGGTGGCGCAGGTGAATTTGTTTGAGTTATTATTGGTATATATAGAGGACTCAAATACGATTGCATTCATGGGGGTGTCTCGAGGAATGCTAAGTGAAGGAGGTATGCTGGTTGCAAACGTGTCTGCGTGGTCGCCTGAACGGTAGGAGCAGTCTGCTGATACGCTTTGTGCAAAAAAAAATAAGAGAAGCGTATATTTTTTAGTTGCTAGGTTGTCGGCCTTTATTAGCGATGTCCAAAAGAGTTGTGTGCGTGATTTTACGTCTTCAGTCTTTGAAGATTTTTTGGGGGTGATAAGTGTGAAAAGATACAGCATCACTGCGTTGAAGAAGTTGTCCATGAGCGTCGAGTATTTTGAGGGTGGCAATAACATATGAAGTCCGGCTAGCTCAGGTTGAGGGTTGATGATCGAGATTAGTATACCGACTCTAATACCGATATCAGATAAATCGTACTTGCCATCTGATAATTCGGCGAGCACTCAGGATTAATCGGATTCGCCGTCCATGACCTTTCTGAGCCTCACCTGTGGTTGAAGTGCGTTGCGAAACGAAGTGTGCATTCTCAAGTGTTTTAACGCGTTTGGCCCATTGAGCGGCATGCAGTCGGGGCGGATCATGCAGGAGATCGCCACTGGCCTTGGCGCCGGTATCCTGAGGACGGTGCCCGGCGCCACGATCACGCGTTACGATGGGTTGAGTTATGCAATGAAGCGGACCGGGTGGGGAAGGATTACCATTGAATGCTCAGTATGTTCGGTTGGATAGGGGTGAGGTATTGAAAGTGGGTTCAGCCAACGGAGCGGCAGAGTTTAGGTTCACGTTTCCCTGATGCACGGTAGTTTGTATTGTGGTGACGAATGAGCGAGTGACTGAAAGCTAACTATTAAAGATAGCTCATGACGAACGTCATTTCGGTATTCGCCGTACCAGGGGAAATGCTGGGCCCATCGGGTATTTTCAAGTAGCGTGCATTGAAAGGGATGGTGAAGTTATCTCCGCCTGCTGAGTATTCGCTGAATGGCTTAGCTTGATCAAGAATAAGGGGCGTCAGATTGTCATCTAAGATTTGCAGGCCTATACCCTTTGCGGTCGAGTTCTGGTTGAGCTTGATGATACCTTGGGTTGTGTTCCAGGCGGGCGAAGATGAAATCGGAACGAGTGAATACATGACTTTGTTTATGCCGGTAGGGCAGTTGTAAATATTGATGCTGAACGGCACTGTTTTTTTTGAGGGGGAGCCGTCTGTCGGGAAGTCATCAAGCTTATATTGTCCCATCTTGACGTTAATGTCTCGTGTCTTGCAAGAAGGTGCGGTGATGGTTGTGCTTTTAGATAGCATGAACTTTGCAATGTGAAGCGTTCCGGCAGTGTAGGTCGCTATAAGGCCCGCTGGAATGACGTGGCCGCTCGGTGTGTCACCTGTTTTAATAAAGCGTAGACGCATTGGTACGTTGCTGTCGGTGTAGTTTTTGTCGTCAAGTATTTTACCAATTCCCAGGGTGGGAATGTTATGGTAATACATAATAAATGATAGCCCAGAGTCACCTATGGGGTGTGTGTCCGAAGTCGATGAAGTAATTCCTAGATTGTTTATTGCTCCAACGGGCATGCCCCCGGTGCAAGCGAAGCTGTTTTTCGGTCCTGTGGTGTATGAGGCTTCAAATATCGTTGCACCTATTGGGGTGTCTCTGGGAATATTAAGTGAGGCAGGTAGGGTGGCTGTAAATGTGTCTCCGGACGAACCCTGTGTGTGGATGCAGTCCGCAGATACGCTACCTGCCCATAAAAATACAAGAAGTGTATATGTTTTGATTGCTGAGTAGCGGGTTTTCATGGCGTGGTGGTCAATGTCTGTTGGGATGAATATTGTTGGTTTTCAGATTGTGATGTTGGGTTTTATAGAGGGTGGGAGGTGATTTAAAACTTCATTATTCCATTAAGCTGATTTTCGGTATCCTGCAGTAGTTGAATGCTGGCTGCTAAGTTTTTCTCCCGCTCTATCAATGTTGATTCTCGGCTCGTCAATAACTGTTCTCGCTGTTCCAACTGCAGTTTCAGTTCTTCCATATGCACATGTTTTTCGAGCAATATTTGCTTGTGGTTGGTCACGCTGGCTATCAGTGATTTAAGGCTCGCTTCAATATCATCTGAAGTAACCTGCTTATCAATGGTTTTCACCAACCCTTCCGTTGGATCACTCTGGGTAGGTATCGTAAGCTCCGTCGAAATAACGGTTTGCTCCGGTGGTAAGGGCTGGGTATTAGAGAGTGCCTGCGGATCGTAGTGCAGCAGGCTCATGAGCCATGCGTCACTGATTTTCAAGTTGTAATGGGTATTTGCAGCGCTGCATAAAATGTCTGTATCAGTCAGATCTATCAGTTTATAGGTTTCGACGGTCTGCCTTGCATCGGGCGAGCAGGCATCGCGGAAAATATCCTTGAGTACTTGAGCGGCTGCTGTAAGCGTCTCGGATGGGGCGTCGCACATACTCAGTGTGAGGTTGTCACCTTCGAGCGATGTCAGGTAAATCTTGACCAGTTCATCACTCGCTTTTTCATTGAGGCTATAAACCAGAAACCTCCGCTCGACAGGAGGCGCGGTAAAACAACACAGCACCACTGCGTTGAGAAGTTGTCCATGTGCGTCAGGTATTTCGAGGGTTCGCAATAGCATGTGAATTCCAGCTATATCAGATAGAGGGATGGATAATCGAGACCAGAATAGCCAGCTGACTCTGATGTTGTTGTCAGATAAGTCGCGCTTGCTCGCAGAGGTTTCGACGTGCGCCAAGGACCGGTCGGATTCACCGCCCATGATCTTTCGGGGCTCTCACCCTGTGGTTAAAGTGCATCGCGAAATGAAGCGTGCACTCTCGAGCGCTTTAACGCGTTTGCGCAGGTAATTCGATAGTCATGATTGATATAGCCCATTTAACCAAACGGTTCGGCAAAACCCTTGCAGTGGACGATGTGTCTTTCAGTGCAAGGTGCGGAGAGGTGTTGGGAATGCTGGGCCCCAATGGGGCCGGCAAGTCCACCACTTTACGTATGCTCACCGGTTTCATATCGCCCACCTCGGGTACCGCCAACCTCTGTGGCTTTGATATCCGCCGCCAGCCGCGCCATGCTCAGCGCTTGATCGGTTACGTTACAGAAACAGCCGCCTGCTATAACGAAATGTCAGTCGTCCATTTTTTGGGCTTTATTGCCGAAGTGCGCGGCTACCGCGGGCGCGAAAAGAAATCGCGGGTCACAGCCATGCTTGAGCAATTCGAGTTGATGGAGGTCCGCGGCCAGACGATTGATACCCTCTCCAAGGGCTTCCAGCGCCGTGTTGGCTTGGCACAGGCGATTGTGCATGACCCCAAGATATTGATCCTCGATGAACCCACAGATGGTCTCGATCCGAATCAGAAATACCGGGTACGTGAGCAGATCAAGGATTTGGCCCGTGACAAAATCGTGATCATTTCCACGCATATCCTGGAAGAGGTTGCGGCGTTGTGCTGCCGGGTGCTGGTGATGGATAAAGGTCGTTTGCTGGCCGATAGCACTCCGCTTGAGCTGGAAAGCCGCTCGCGTTATCACCAGGCAGTGACGTTGTATGCCACGCGACCTCTGGATGTGATGACGCTGGGCTTGCTGCCAGGCGTCGCAGGGATCGAGGCGGGGCCTGAACCCCACAGCTTGCGGGTGTTGGCACGTACTGGAGCGGTGATATTACCGGCTATCAACTCGCTGATTGTGAGCCGCGGTTGGGATGTGCCCCGCCAGGAGGTCGAACGCGGCTCGCTGGGTGAAGTTTTCCGGCTGCTGACCCGGGAGCAACGCGCATGAGGACATTATGGCCGGTGTTCAAGCGCGAACTGCGCAGTTACTTCATCACGCCTAGTGCCTACTTGTTCACCTTGTTGTTGCTGATACTCAGCGGCATCAGCACCTTTTATCTGGGTGACTTTTACCAGCGCAACCAAGCTGACCTGGCACCGCTTTTCGACTACCTGCCATGGCTATACGCGCTGCTGCTGCCGACCTTGGCGATGCGCATGTGGTCCATCGAGCGGCAGACGGGCTCGATCGAGTTGTTGATGTGCCTGGCGGTGGGCACCGCCGAAGCAGTTGTCGCGAAGTTTCTTGCGGCCTGGATGGTCAGTGCAATTGCGCTGGCGTTGACGTTTCCGCTGGTGATCACGGTCAACTACCTGGGGGCGCCGGATAACGGCGTTATCCTCTGCGGTTATCTGGCCAGTTGGCTACTGGCGGGCAGTTGCCTGGCAATCGGTGGGTGCCTGTCGGCACTGACCAGGAACCCGTTGGTTGCCTACCTTGGCGCGATGGCATTGTGTCTGGCGTTCCTGGCCTGTGGCTTTGCGGTGGTGTTGGATGCCTTGCGTGGCTGGGCAAGCTTGCCTTGGCTGGACGGCGTGGCTTCGCTGAGTTTGCTCACGCATTTTGAGGGACTTTGCCGAGGCGTGGTCGACCCACAGGACCTGCTGTACTTTTTCAGCCAAATCGTTGGCTGGCTCGCCGCTACCGTTATTGCGGTTGAACTGAAGAAGGCGGTGTGAGGCTATGTCGTTCAACTTGGTGATACGTAGCTGTGTGCGCTTGGCGTTAATCGTCGTCGGTTTCGTGGCGGTCAATTTTGACTTGGCACCCCGTCTGGCGTCGATGCGGGTGGACCTTACCGAGCAGCAGCTTTATACCCTCAGCCCGGGCTCGCGCCAGATTATTCAGGCCTTGAAGGAACCTACGGACCTGTACTTCTATTTTTCCAGCCAGGCCGCCAGGGATCTGATGGTTATGCGCAGTTATGCGGTGCGTATTGACGCGCTGCTGCGTGAGTATGAGCGTGTGTCGAATGGTCGGTTACGGGTTCACATCGTTGATCCGACGCCTTTCTCAGTGGACGAAGCCCGCGCAGTGGAGCTTGGCCTGCAATCCGCGCCCATCGGTAAGGCGGGGGCTGCGGTCTTTTTCGGCTTGGCCATAGTCGATGCCCAGGCGCGCCACGCAAGCATCGGTTTTTTTGCGTTGGAACAGCAAACGTTTCTTGAGTACGACATCAGCCGCACATTACAAACGTTGGCTCAAGCTGAGCGGCCTGTGATCGGCTTGATGTCCTCGTTGCCGTTGGCGGGTGGCTTCGACGTTCAGTCAGGGCGAACCCGGCAACCTTGGCGGATCATGCAGGAGATCGACAACGCATTTGATGTGCGTGAAGTGGCGCCCGATGTAGACACTATCGACAGCAAACTCAAGGTCCTGATGCTGGTTCACCCCAAGCGGTTACCAAAGGCGACACTGCGCAGCATCGACCAGTTTGTACTGCGTGGTGGGCGATTGCTGGTGTTCGTCGATCCTTATAGCGAGCAGGATCCAGGCGACCATTATTTTGGGATACCCAGTAAAGACAAGTCATCTGATCTCGGGCCTTTGTTCAAGGCGTGGGGCATCAAGTTGCTGACCGACAGCGTGGTGGGCGACGGTCGATACGGGCAATTTGTGACGCTGGCGCAAGGCGCCGAACCGATCTGGCAACCGACCGCACTGGGGTTGCCGGCTACTTCGATGAATGCACAGGACGTGATCACCGCTGGCATTGGCAAACTCAACCTGACAACCGCCGGTATCTTGAGCACCGTGCCCGGCGCCACGACCACGCTGACGCCGCTTCTGCACAGTTCAAAGCAAGCCATGCCCTTCAAGACGGCACGTTTGGATCATCTGGAAAACCCCGACGAGTTGGCCAAGACGTTCAAGGCGACAGGCGAGCGCTATCTGATCGCGGCGCGCTTGCAGGGGCCTGCGTCCTCGGCCTTCACCGACTCGCCCGGAGCGCTTACCGAGTCACAGAACATAAACGTCGTGGTCGTGGCGGACACGGATCTGTTGAGCGACAACCTGTGGGCGGATGTGCAGCAGCAAGGGGGTCGGCAGCTCACCGTAGCATGGGCTGATAATGCGGTGTTGGTGCTCAATGCACTCGACAGCCTGTCTGGCTCGGATGCGCTGATTAGCTTGCGCTCGCGCGGGCACTACAGCCGCACCTTCACTGTGCTGGAGCAGTTGCAACAACACGCGCGTGCGCGCTTTCGCGATATAAGTGTCGATCTGCAAGGCAAACTGGACGTGGCCGAAAAGCGCTTGGCCGAATTGGCAGCGGGACGTGAACGAGATACGCCGCTGACAGCTGAGCAGCAAGCCGCGCTAGAACAATTTACCACTGAGAAAGTGGCTGTTGATAAGGCTCTGCGCTTGGTAGCGCATCAGCTGGATCAACAGGTGGAGCGGCTCGGAATGTGCTTAAAGTTGATCAATATCATCTTAGTTCCGTTGTTGCTTTCGCTGGCGGCACTTGGAGTCTTCTTATGGCGTCGGCGTGCGCAACACTGAGAGCGCTCATAGCGCTTTCGTTTTATCCCTTTGATGTGTCGTGTAGGAATTATCGTACATTCTGCATGGTTTTATCTGGTGCTGGTGTCAGATTTTTGCGCTGTCGCACTTAGCCGCGACGGGTTAATTTTGTCGTGGCTTTCACTGATCACTTTTATATGTCTATTGCTCAGTGCAGAGAAAAATTCTCATATCCAAAAGCTCGTGTTTTTTGATTTTAATACTCGCATTTTTAGTTTGGGCGAGTCCGAGCTTGTCTTGGTAATGTCATGAGGTTTTATGGGGTAGGTGTGCGTATTAAAAAATTATTATTGTGTTTTATTCTGGTTTTTTTGAGTTTGCAGGTGCACGCTACGTACTGTACCTACAATACCTTGACTGTGGGTCTGTATAGTAGTTTTACTTATAAGGGGGCCGGAGCTGGAATGATCTCCCAGGACTGGCATCAGGCAAGTGATGCGTCACTGATGAATTGTGATGTGACAGGATCCGGAAAATTTGAAATTGTCACTGATAGTCCGCTTGCGAGCGCTGGAGTATATTCTTTCGGTGGGGAGACCTATACGTTATTGCAAAGTTCTATTCCTGATGTCTCATTTATTATGTCCGTCGCGGACACCAAGGGTAATTGGAAGCCTTATAAAGGTGTACCGCTGACGACCTACGATAATGAAGGCACCATGAGCAGTACCTTTGGGATTAAAATATTGGTTCGACTGGTCGCCACCGGTAGATTGGATCCTGGTTCGTATAGCCTGCCGGCAGTGAATTTGCTTAATACCGGCGTTAAGCAAGGCGCATCATATACTGGGTCGGCGATTACAAAAACTACGAGCACGGTCATTACGTCGAAAAGTCCTACTTGCAAACTCTCTGGTCCCAGCGAGTACGCGCTTCCAAAAATTGACCTTTCTGAGATTGGAAGCGTGAATGCCAAGGCGGGTACAACAGCCGTTGCTATTTCCGCAACCTGTGAGGGGGCGGCCGTTGCATATAGTGTCAAGTATTCACTGGTTGATGTGAATAGTTCAGTGGCAGGCTCCAATTATGTAACGCTTCGCTCTGTTACTGAATCAGGTAGCCTTGAGTCTATCGGTTTGCAGTTAACGGATGACGCTACAACGATCTTAATGGGCACTGCATATCCGGTTGGGCAAATTCCCGTAGCAGGTGGGGTTATTTCAAGAAAGCTGCTAGTCAGTTACGTCCGTCGCACAATGGCCATCCCGTCCCCAGGACGTGTCTCGGGTGAAGTAGCACTTGTCTTGTCTTACGACTGAATAGAGGTGGGTGGGGTCTAATGGCCCGCCGTCACTCCGGCGTGTTTAACGTATTCTCGAATAAATTACCGTAGGTTCGCTCCTGCAGCGAGTACGTCCAGGTGTCCTGATGTCTTCGGGTGAGTTTTGACGGTAGGAACACCGCGGCATTCTGGACGCTCGCGAAGCTTTTCTGGAGGACCGACTATTAACCGCTCACGGGGTTGCTCTTAATCTGGAACAACTGAATTAAGCCAGCAACAGAAGGAAGTGGGCATGAAAAAGCTGCATAAAAAAGTCGCCTTGGTTACCGGTGCCTCGAAGGGTATCGGTGCAGAGATTGCCAGGCAATTGGGCCGGGATGGCGCGACAGTCATCGTCAACTACGCAAACAGTCGCGAGGATGCCGACCGCGTGGTTGAACAAATTCTGCAAACGGGTAACAGGGCCTACGCGGTGCAAGCCGATATCTCGAAGAGCGTTGACCTAAAGGCGCTATTCAAGACCATAGCGCACGAGCATGGCCACCTCGATATTCTGGTTAACAATGCTGGTGTTTACTCCACGAGTGCTCTTGCCGATATTACCGAGGAAGAGTTTCATCGCCAGTTCAACCTCAACGTCCTGGGGCTGATTCAGTGTACCCAAGCAGCCGTTGAAGTGTTCAATCCTCAGGGCGGCAGCATCGTCAATATCAGCTCCAGCGTCACCTCTTTCACGCCGGCCAACTCCTCGGTGTATACCGCCTCCAAGGCTGCAGTTGACGCTATCACCCGTACCCTGGCAAATGAGTTAGGGCCTAGAAATATCCGCGTTAATTCGGTGAACCCTGGGCTAGTCGTCACGGAGGGCGTGCACGCCAGCGGCTTTTTCGAAGATGCGTTCCGGCAAAAGATCGAAGCCATCACGCCGCTGGGTCGCATCGGTCAGCCTGCGGATATTGCGCCTGCCGTTGCTTTCCTCGCGTCGTCGGATGCGAGTTGGATCACCGGTGAAACCCTGATAATCGGCGGCGGCCTGCACTAAGCCTGGGCGGCGTGCTCGCGCACATAGTGGCGAGGCGATTGCGACATGACACGCTTGAACGCAGTGCTGAATGCGCTTTCGGACTCATATCCCAATGAGAACGCGATGGTGGACACCGCGTCATCGGAGTTTTTCAACCGATCACTCGCCAGCAGCATGCGCCAGTACGTCAGGTATTCCATGGGGGCTGCACCCACCACCTGTTTGAAGCGCAGCGCGAACGCCGAGCGCGACATGGTTGCCAGTTGCGCCAGCTCCTGGACGCTCCAGCGACGCGCCGGGTCGGCGTGCATGGCGCTTAAGGCTGTACTGAGATTACGGTCGGCCAAGCCGTAAAACCACCCGATGCCGGTGCTGTCCAGGGTCGCCAGGTGGGTACGCAGGACTTCGACCAGCATCAGGTGAGCCAAGTGCTCATTCATCAGCGAGCGACCGGGACGTTTCTGCTGCAACTCCGAGGTGAATCGCTCCAGTGCCCAGCGCAGGAGCGATGCTTGGGGGTCATTGGCCTGCACATGAACCAGCGAGGGCAGGCTGCTGAGCAGTAACTGGGTGGGCACGCCGCTGAAGTCAAAACGGCCACCGACCAACTGCGTGTCATTGCCGCCGTAATGCAAGGCCAGTTCGTCCGCCGCGAGGGTTTGAAAGTGACAGTCGGAGTTCATCACCGGCTGGGACATATCACTGTAGAGCGAAAAAGGCATGCCACGGGTCATCAGGAAACAATCACCCTGGTGCAGGCGCTGCGGCTGCTGTTCGCCATCCACTTGCAACCAGCAACTGCCCTTGACCACCGCGGTGAACTTGATGCCCTCACGTTCAGGGAAAGTGAAGGCCCAATCACCGCCCAAGGAGAGCGTGGCTGAGTGGTAATTACGGATTCTCAGCAAGGAAAGAACGTCGGACAGAGGATCCATATATCACCTAGGTGGACGGAAAATAAAGCAATCGGGATTTTATAACAGAGCTCATCCAGATTTCACGTTTAAATATGAGGTTCACCATGCAAACCAATTTCGATAAGTTTTATGGCCCACTGATCAATGGGGTGTTTGAAACTGACGATAAAGCGCGCTCTTTTGCTGCGGTCGACCCTGCCACGGGCAGGCACTTAGCCTACATCCGTTATTGTGACGCCAAGGATGTTGATCGCGCTGTAAAGGCCGCGCATGCAGCGTTTCCCGCCTGGCGTGCCCTGGGTCAGCAGATGCGCGCGCGCCTGATGAACCTGCTGGCTGACGAGATCGAAGAGCACAGCGAACGCCTTGCGATGATCGATGCCCATGACGTGGGGCGCTGCATCAGCGAAGTACGCAAGGACTACCTGACCGCCGTCCGACACTACCGCTATTTCGCCTCGGTGATCATGGCTCATGAAGACACTGGTCGGGAAATCGACGGTGGTTACGCCATCGCCAAGCGTGAGCCCTTGGGCGTGTGCGGGCAGATCATTCCCTGGAATGCGCCGGCGATCATGGCCGCGTTCAAGCTCGCACCGGCACTGGTTGCCGGTAATACCGTTGTGCTCAAGCCTGATGAAAATGCTTCGTTGTCGACGCTTGAACTGGGCAAGTTGATCAACAAGATCTTTCCCGCAGGTGTGGTGAACATGGTCACCGGGCTGGGAGACATCGTCGGTGCAGCCTTGAGTGAGCATCCTCTGGTCAGGAAGCTGTCATTCACCGGCAGTACCGAAGTCGGCCGGACGGTCGCCGGCGTGGCGGCCCGTCGCCTCGTGCCTTCAACCCTGGAGCTGGGGGGCAAAAGCGCCAATATCGTGTTTCCGGACATCGAAGACATCGATGCGGTGGTCGATAACGCCACCTTCGCCGCCATCCATAACAACGGGCAGTCGTGCCTGGCGGGTACGCGTCTGTTCGTGCATGCATCGATTGCCGAGGCGTTTCAGGAAAAACTCATCGCCGCGTTCAAGCGCGTGAGAGTCGGGTCCCCCTTGGCTGACGACTCACGGATCAGTTGCCTGGTCAACGCGCAACAAGGTGAGCGCGTGTTGAGCTACATCATCATGGGTCTGGAAGAGGGCGCCGAATTGCTCGCAGGGGGCGGTCGGGCGGCGATTCCAGGTTGCGAGCACGGTTACTTTATCCAGCCAACGTTATTACTTGCACGTAACGATATGAGCATCTGCCAGGAAGAAATTTTTGGCCCGGTGCTTTCGCTGATCGTGTGGGACGACTATGAAACGATGATCGCCCAGGCCAATGACACTGAATATGGTTTGGCCGCCGGGATCTATACCAGCAACTTGCAACACGCTATGGAGACTGCCTCCCGGCTGGAAGCTGGGTCGGTGTGGATCAATCGTTACTCGAACATTACCGACGGGACTGCGTTTGGCGGGTATAAAAACAGTGGGATAGGGCGTGAGTTTTGTCGGGAGACGCTTAATGCTTATACACAGATAAAAACCATCACGATGCAGGCACGTGTACCGCTGAGCTGGTTTGCAGACGTGTAGATAGGCGGTTGCCGCGTGCAGTCGGAGGGTGCACGCGGACCCGATAGCCTGATGTCAACGATATTTTTTGTTCGTTTGGTGGGTGCATTTATTCAGTAAGATGAGGTTGAAAACAGCGCCTGACGCTACGAAAGCTTTCCGGTCAGTTAGATTGATGTAGGAATTATCCTGCCTGCGAGAAGGATATATCTGTGGTTTGGCGAGGATTCTTGCGGTTTGCACTGCGAATAAGTTGAGTATGATTGCCGCCTCTTGCCCGCGTCCTCGGCGACGGCGCTTCAATAGCAGTTTGCAGAGTGTTCGCGTTAACTTATGCGTCTTCTGTACATCATGTCGTGCAGCGCATGATTGTGCTCAAATACTTTGAGTTACGATTAGCTGCTCAGGTGTTTGCTTGCTTAGACGATTCCGTCGTCGCTACTCTAATCGAAATCCAGGAAAAATTAACCATGGGCACCATAGTCATCGTCGACGACCACCCCCTGATGCGCATGGCAGTGCGCGTGATGCTCGAGCAGGAAGGGCATTCGATTGTCGCTGAGGTCGACAACGGTGTGGACGCGGTAGAAGTCATTCGCAAACTGCTCCCGGACATGATTGTTCTTGACTTGAGTATCCCGAGAATGGACGGACTCTCAGTCATTGCGCACCTCAAAGCTATCGGTATTTCTACCCGTGTGCTGATCCTTACCTCCGGCGACACTCGCAACTTCGCCATGCGCTCGTTGCAGGCTGGTGCGGCGGGTTTTGTCTGCAAGGATGACAACCTGGACGAACTGGTCGGTGCGGTGAAGGCAGTGCTGTCGGGTTACAGCTATTTCCCGGCCAATACCATCCACCAGTTACGCGACAATACCCAGGCCGCCAGCGAGGAAAGCCTGCTGATCGCGCAACTGTCCGATCGTGAGATCACCGTGTTGAAACTGCTGGCTCGGGGTATGGGCAACCAGGCCATCGCCGATGAGTTGATGATCAACCACAAGACGGTGAGCACATACAAAATCCGCCTGCAACGCAAGCTGAGTGTGGAAAACCTGATTGCATTGGGTGAGTTGGCCAAGCGCAATGGCTTGGCGTAGTCGTTCACAGCCTAGGGTTCGAGCATATTTTGAATGCGCCGTAACTCCTTCTTCACCTGCCTGACCTGCGCCGGTACGTCCTCGGCGCCGGTTCGGCAGCCATGCTCCAGTTCCTTGCACAACCCAAGCAGATAGTCATTGCGCATTAATGATGCGCTACCCCTCAAACGGTGAGCCAGCTCGGCAATGCCGGCGAGGTCCCGTGTCTCACTGAAGTCACGCAACTGTTCGATATCCTGTTGATTGCTGCGCATCAATTCAGCTTGCAGTTGTTGAATGATTGCCGGGTTGCCACCGGTAATCGGCTGGAGCAGATTCATGTCGAATTCAGGCCGATGCAGCGTCGGTCTGGCGCCTTTATAGGCCGGCTTATCCGCAGGCTCCAGTGATGCCAGGCGCTGTTCAAGGATGGCCAGGCTGATGGGTTTGATCAGACAGTCGCCCATGCCCGCATTAAGACAGCGGTCCATTTCTTCCTGCTGGGCGTCGGCCGTCAGCCCCAGAATCGTCAATTCACCGCCGTTGCGTTGCTGTTCTTCCTGGCGGATCGCCAGTGTCAGTTCTACTCCGTCCATGACCGGCATGTGGTAATCCGTGATAAGCCAGTCAACCGGAAAGGCACGCCAGGCCTCCAACGCCTCCAGCCCATTGCTGGCTTCAATCACCTTGCAGCCCAGGTACTCCAGCTGCGCGCGCAGCATTTGACGGTTCAAGGTATTGTCGTCTGCGATCAGCACTCGCATGGCCCAGCTTGGAGTAGCCTCGGAGGACGCGGGCAGCGGCAGTTCTTCTTCAGGCAGCGGTTCCAGAAGCTTGAGCTTGAGGGTTACATTGACCGTAGTGCCTTGCCCCAGCGTGCTGATGAGCTCCAGGCGGCCACCCATCATTTCACATAGCGAGCGCGATACCACCAGCCCGAGGCCGCTGCCACCATGGACCGAGAGGTCCGACTGAGTCACTTGTGCGAAGGGGCGAAACAGCGTTTGCCGGTCTGCCTCACTGATGCCCATGCCCGTGTCCTGCACTTGCAGATGCATGTTGAGTGTCTGCCCGTTCAACACGCGGCATACCAAGCGGATGACGATACGGCCGCGCTCAGTGAACTTGATCGCATTGCTCACCAAATTCGACAGTACTTGCTTGAAGCGCAGAGGGTCGATAGAGACGTCCAGGGTGGTACCGGCGTCGATTTCCAGAATCAGGTCCAGTTTCTTCTTTCTCGCCAGCCCTTCAAATACCCGCGCCACCATCTCCACCAGATTCTTGAGGTTGGCCCGGCGTGGTGAGAAGCTCAAGTGCCCGGATTCAATGCGTACGATATCCAGCGTATTGCCCAACAACTCCAGCAAGTTCTTGGCGGCCGTGTAGGCCACGTCGATATTCACTCGATCCAGTACGCCATGGTCGGCGCGTTTGAGCGCCAACTCCAATGTACCGATCACCGCGCTCATGGGCGTGCGGATCTCGTGACTCATCGTCGCCAGAAACTGGGTTTTGGCATGGCTGGCCTCGTCAGCCTGGGTTTTTGCCTGTTGCAGTTGTTCGATCAGTTGATGATGTTGCGAAACGTCCTGCCAGCCGCAGATCACCCCGGCAATCAGGCCGTTGGAATCACGAAAGGGCTGAATCCAGTGCTCGATAAAGTGGGGTTGCCCGTCGATAGTGATCTGCAGTTGCTGTTCGATGGGGTTGCCATCCTCCATGGCCTGCAGGTAACTCTGGTGGAGCGTAGGCGCCAGTTCGATATCGCCATACTGGGTTTGCAAGGCGGTTTTACCCAGCACTTGGGATTGACATAGCTTCATGACGTGTTCATAGCTGCGGCTGCATGACAGCAGGCGTCCTTCGCGGTCGCGTACATACACTGGCACGGGCATGGCATGGTTCAAGGTTTGCAGAAACTCCAACTGATCATTCAGGGCTTTCTCAGCGGCGACTCGGCGACGAATCTGACGGCGCAGTTGTACGATTCGAATGATTGACACCAGCAGCACCAGCAATGCGCAGCAGATGATCTGCAGGATCACCAGTTTGTAGTCGCGCCAGGTCTGCCCGCTCATGGCCGCATTGGCGCGCCAGCGAATGGTGATCGCGTTAAGCTCGTCAGGCGGGATGCTCAGCAAGGCTTTATCCATGATCGACTGCAGCTCGGTTTCGCCACGGCGCATGGCGAAGTTGGCGGTGGCCGTTTGACCGTCGACGATACCGGCCACGCGCAGTTCTTTTTCGTAGAGGCGGGCGGTGTAGTAACGAGCCATGGACAAGGTCATCAAGACGGCGTCGGCGTCGCCATTGACCACCATGCGCATGGCTTCAAGGTTGTTCGTCGGGGTGATTAACTGCACCGTGGGAAAGTTCTGGCGAATGCTGTCGGTCAGTACATGCCCCTGGACAATTGCCAGGCGCTTGCCGGCCAGCGCGTTGAGGCTTGAGCGCTCACGGCTCGATTCGGCGGTAGACGCGACCAGGGCAAATGAGCTGGTTGCGAATGGGTGGCTGAAACGGAAGTGGTTCATACGCTCCGGGCTGGACGTCAGCACGGCCAAATCGGTGTCACCATCGCGCAAAGCGTCCTGAATGCCTTCAAAACTGGAGGCCCGTTGAATATCGAACTTAAGGCCGGTGCGCTGGGTGATGATCTCGAACAGGTCGGAAATCACTCCGTTGAAGCGGCCCTTGGCGTCGAAAAATGCCGAGGGGGCCATGTCATCGTTGATCATGAAACGCGCGACCGGGTGCTGCGCCAGCCAGTGTCTTTCCTGGGCGTTCAGATGCACATTGTCGTCTGGCATCACCGTGCCGCCGCCGGTCCAGCGCTTGATCAGGTAGCTCATGCGCAGTTGTCCGAATGTGGTCAGCGAGGCATTGAGAATGCGCAGCAGGCGTTGATCCTCTTGCTTGAGCAGAAACCCATAGCCGCCCGAGTCGATTTTCAGAAACTGGATAAACTTGAGATAGCTGAAAAAGCTATGGTTGACTAGGTAGTGGGTGGTTACCGAGTCGCCCAAAAACACGTCAACGTTTTGGAAGGCTACGGCGGCCAAGGCTTGCGCGGTGGTGCCGTAGGTAAAAAACTGCGCGTGGGGATAGCGTTCGGTCAGTAGCGCGTATGGCAGGTAATCCTTGGAGACCGCTACGGTAAGCCCCTTGAGATTTGAGGGCACTGCAATGTCGCTGTCCTGGCGTTGATAGAGTACCGGTGCATTGACGCTGTAGGGCAGAGTCACCACCGTGTCAAAGGACTCGCGGTCATAGTCGCTGGACCGGCTGATCAAGTCGATTTCCCCAGCCCGCAAGGCGGCCATCGCCTGCACACGATCAGCGAACCCTACGACTGTGATTTCCAGGCCCAGTTGCTGCTTGAGCATCGTCGCCACATCGGCGCTGATACCTTCGTAGTCTCCGTTGCCGTAGACCATGTCGAAGGGCAGGGTGAACGGCGCGACCACGCCCAGGGTGAGGGCGCGCCGCTCGCGCAGCCAGGCCCAGTCGCTTTCGGGTAGTTGCAGCTTCTGCGGTTCCTGGCTCACTTGGCTGAGCAAGTGCAGGGGTTGTTGCGGCATAGGTATCGCTGCCGCAGCGCCGTAGGATACAACTGGCAGCAGCACGGTGAAAAAAGCCACCAGGGCTTTGAACGTGGACATGAAACGGTTACCTGACTGCAAAATGCCAAGTACGCCGCGCTGGTCGGCTCAAGGTCGACCACGGACATGGCGGGGGAGGGGGGGGAAAGCGCTGTGAACGGGGGTTCAGACTGACGTCAGCACCACCTGCGAGCCCGCAATGTATTCAAGGATGTAAGGCAACAGTGCGGTATCCACCATCGGCGGTGCGATGGCATATCCCTGTACGATGGATACACCCAGGGCTTTGAGCCGCTTGAGCTGGGCCGGGGTCTCGACACCCTCGATGACCAGTGACACGCCCAGGCTGGCTGCCAGGCTCACGGTGTGAGTGACAATGGCGGTGCAGGCCGAGTGCGTGTCGAGTTTGTGTACGAAACCGGCGTCGAGTTTGAGCTCGGTGAAAGGCACATCACACAAGCGCTCCAGGGAAGAAAAGCCAGTGCCGAAATCATCCATGGACAAGCCGCAGCCTAACAGCTTGAGCTGCAGCAGGTTGTTCATGGCGACACTGCACGGATTGAGCGTGCCGGTTTCGGTGATCTCGAAGATGATACTTCGGGCAGGGCACTCATGTGCACGCAGCAGCACTTTAATCGCCTGGCTCAGTATGGGGTTGCTGAGTTGAGACGGTTGAAGGTTGAATGACATCGTCAATGGCAGGTTCAGGCTGGCCAGTTTCTGGCGCAGGATCAGCCCTTGCTCGAAGAGGCGCAGGAACAGCTCATCCATCAGGTCATGGCGTTCCAGGGCCTGTAGAAAATAACCGGGCGTCAACAGGCCGTTGTGAGGGTGCCGCCAGCGGGCGAGAACTTCCAAGCCGCTAATCGTGCCCGTTTTCAACGAAAGCTGAGGTTGGTAAAAACCCACAAACGCGTGATCCGCCAACCCTTGTCGCAGATCCTGGACATCGGGCTCTTGAACCTTCGGGGCGGCTGGAATCTGACTTAAGCTGAGTGCGGCTGAGGTTTTCATTTAATGCCCTGCAAGGGATGACCATGAGTCAATTTTGCAGGATGCGCGTAACCATAAACGTCAGCTCTTTCGAGCAGATGCGTAGGACTAATCTTACCTGCTAATGAAAAGCCTATAGACTCATCCGAGTGGACGGTTGTCCGGTAATCGCACATGAACTTTAAAGGCCAGAAGTCCCCTTATGAACACTGAAAATGGCATCGCTTATGCGTTATAGGCAATCGAGCGTCGGCAAACTTGAAAAAGTCTCGCTGCGCCTGGGTTTCGGCCTGTTGGTGTCTTTTTTGTTGCTAGTGTTCTTCGCCGTGGCCGGCTATTGGGTGACCTACAAGGTCATTCGCGGGGAAGTGCTCAAAGTCGATTATCATTTTATGCGTTTCGTGGGTCGTGCTTACGACCATGAAATATTTCTGTTGCGGGCCATTAAGGCCAGCAGCCAATTGGAATACAAACCGGTATTTAACCCTGAAGCCTATGTGGTCAAGCATACGACGCAGGGCAACATGCGCATTTATGAAGGCCAGGCGTCCCAGGTCGCCACAACGTTTTCGGCGGCATTGCCTATCAAGGCCGCCGACGCGCATGACGGTGTATTGAGCCAACAGCTGCAATTGGGGGTTGCGCTGGCAAATGTGTATGGCGACTTCTGGAGCGGTTCAACCTTCGCGTCGCCGCAAATGTTCGTGTTTGATCTGTCGAGCGATTTCGACATCGCGATTCCTGCGATCAGCCCCCAGCCTCATCCAGGCCAGCGCAATTTTTCCCAGGTCTTGAACGAGGTCAAGCAATCTGCGCGTCAGCTGCCGCCCTTGAGCAGTGACTTGCTGGTGCGCTGGCGGCCCAGTCATTTCTTTTTGGGCGGTGAGGGCATTCAACAAATACTGGGCTACGTCTCCGGTCGCATTGAAGAGGACCAGTGGGAACGAAAGGGCCCCCCCAGGGAATTGGTGGCCGCTACCTTGCTGTATTGGGACGAATTTGACGCACCCGGGGTAAGGATAGAAAAGCAGTTTTTTGATCTGCCGTTGTACAGCAACGTCGACATCGCCGCGCCGGACGGCACGCGTGTAGTGGGCGGCAAGTCGCCACAGATTTACCAGTATGAAAGCGGCTTCCATTTCACTACCTCAGGGCTGCTGATCAAGCGCAGCACCGGGGACATGGGCGCCTGGCAGGCCCTGTATCGTATCCCCTACAGACAACTGATCCTGGATGCACGTTGGCAGTTGCTAGGACTGCTCGGCTTGCTGGGCTTATGCATCATCAGTGGCTGGTCGGTCATCCGATGGTATCGACGGCGCATCGTGGTGCCAGCGAGTAATGACTTTCGGGAGTTATTGGTCAACCATGACTTCAACCTGTCTTTGTTGCAAACGGTGCCGCTGGCGTTGTGTGTGGTCAAGGGGCCGCAGATTGAACTGGTGACGCAAAACAGTTTGTATACGCAATGGTTGGGCGAGACAACCGAGTTTGCACAAATGATGGTGCTATGGCCGCTGTTTGAGCAGGATAAACCCCTTACCGGTGAAGGCTGCCTGCTGCTCGATCAGCGAGTCTTGCATGTGCGCTATACACCCACCGAGTATCTTGGCGACAGCGTGTTGCTGTGTACCTTCACTGATATTTCTTCCCACCGCGAAGCATCCGCATCGTTGCTACTCGCCCGCCAGGCGGCGGATGCGGCGAATGAGCAGAAAAGCAACTTCGTCGCCACCCTGAGCCATGAACTACGCACGCCGTTGTACGGTGTGCTGGGCACGCTTGAACTGCTGGGCATGACCTCTCTGGATGAACGCCAACGTGGTTATCTGCGTACAATCGATAGCTCATCCGCGGTATTGATGCATTTGATCAGCGATGTGCTCGACCTGTCCAAGATCGAAGCGGGCCAGCTGGTTCTGGAGTCCGTGGCGTTCCAGCCTCTGGAAATACTTGAAGAAACCGTGCGCGGGTTCTCGGCGGTGGCGGCGAACAAAGGGCTGGCGCTTTACTGCTGCGTTGACCCGCGCGTGCCGAACCTTGTGCAGGGTGACCGCCTGCGTATCCAGCAGATCGTAGGCAACCTGCTCAATAACGCGATCAAGTTCACCCAGAGCGGGCATGTCGCAGTCTTCCTGTCGCCTATCGGAGTCTGCGCAGGCGAAGTGAGCCTGCAATGGTGCGTGATCGATAGCGGCCCAGGGATGTCCGAAGCGGTGCAGGCGCAACTGTTCGAGCGCTTTTACCAGGCTGACAGCAAGCATCACACCGTCGCCGGCACCGGGCTCGGGCTGCCTATCTGCTCCCATCTCAGCCAGATGATGGGGGGCGCATTGAGCGTGGACAGTGTGCTAGGCGAGGGCAGTACCTTCATATTCGAGTTGGCCCTGGAAATTCTAGAGCCCCGTCAATCTTCACTGCCGCAGTTATTAGGCAAGTGCATCGATGTTCGCACACCCTATGCAACCTTGTCCGATAACCTTTGCGCCTGGCTGGAGTGGCACGGGGCACACACTACCGTGATGGGCGATGATGCTCGCGGAGCGCCTGATGCCGTGTTGACGGTCATGCCGCAAGAGGTTGAGGTGGCAAGCTCAGGCGCGATTAATGTCTTCGCCCAGCATGATTTCAGTAGTACGCCCCAGTTTATCGGCCAGGACGTGGTGGTGAACCAGAACAGCGTCGGGTCCATTTGCCGTGCGTTGGTGATGGCGATCACTGGCGAATCGGAGGCACCGTTACCGCAACCACCGGTGACGCATCTGCAACTGGAGCTGAATGTGCTGGTGGCCGAAGACAACCCGGTCAACCAGGTGCTGATGAAAGAGCAACTGGAACGTATCGGCTGTACGGTGGATGTCGTGCCCGATGGCGTCCAGGCGTTGCTGCAGTTGGAGTTGAAGGCTTACGACGTACTGCTGACGGATGTGAACATGCCGCTCATTGACGGCTATGAACTTGCCGATACATTGCGCCAGCGCGATGTGGATATGCCGATTATCGGCGTCACCGCCAATGCGCTGCGCGAGGAGGGCGAGCATTGCATCCGCGTGGGCATGAACAGTTGGTTATCCAAACCGATGGATATCCAGGGGCTCTATCTGTGTTTGCGCAGTGTGCTTGATCCTGCGGTCTTCCAGGCTTGCGAAATCGATACGCCGGTAAGCGATGTAGACGAGATCAATGTGCCGGAGCGCATGCTTGAACTATTCCTTGAGACCATCGCCCAGGATATGAGTGAGCTTAAAGCGCTTGACAGGGGGCAGGGCCGTAATGAAACCGTCCGTTTGCTGCATCGGATTCGGGGTGCGTTGGCGGTAGGCAAAGCTAAAAGTCTGATCCAGCTGTGTCGCGAGTTGGAGGTCGCTGTCGCCCGGGACGGGCTGGTCCATACCCATGCAGACGTGGCTGCTTTCATCCAGCGCGTCGAACGCGCTATTGCGAATGTATAAGCATTGAAAATGCCGCCCCGTTCAGGGCGGCTATGGGTTACTTGGATACCACTGATTCCGGCGCACGCCAGCCTCCACCCAGCGCTTTATAGAGCTGCACTACATCGAGATACGACGCGGTCTCCGCCTGCGTCAGCGCGTCCTGAGCATTCAGTTGCGTACGCTGCGCGTCCAGCTCTACCAGATACGCCGCACTACCTGCTTCATAACGCGCATGTGCCAGTCGAGCCGCACGCTCACTTTGCGCGGTAGCCTCAGCCAGGCTGCGAACCCGTTGCTGCGACAGGCTATAGGTCGTAAGCGCGCCCTCGGTTTCCTCAATCGCATTCAGCACCACTTGCTCATAACGCGCCTGACTACCCACCTCTCGCGCCTGCGCCCCGCGCTGCCTTGCCTTGACACTGGCCAGGTGCAGCGCCGGCCAACTGACCGAAGGCATCACGCTGAACGCACGGCTGCCGCTGTCGCCCAAATCCCCACCGCGCAAGGCCACAAAGCCGAGAAAACCGCCCAGGTCGATCCGTGGGTAAAGCTCGGCCGTCACCGCGCCAATGTCCGCATTCGACGCCTCCAATGCGCGTTCGGCGCTGGCGACATCGGGACGCTGGCGCAGCAAGTCGCTGATCTGGCCAATCGGCAAGCGTGTGACCAGTGCCGGCAAGGGTTTCAGGTCGGTGAGCGTTTGCAGGTCACTGGGACGCGAGCCAGTGAGTACGGCGAGTCGATAGCGGCTGAGTGCTTGACGGGTTTCCAGACTCGGCAATGTGGCTTGCACCCGTGCGCGCTCGGCCAGGGCGCTGGCCAGTTCGTCGGCGGTGCCGCGCCCGGCATCCACGCGGCCCTGGACCAGCGCCACGGTTTTTTCCTGATTACTCAGGTTGGCCTGGGCCACCGCTAACTGCCGTTGCGCTCCGCGCAGTTCAAAGTAGTGACGCGCCACGTCGGCGGTCACTACGATACGGGTTTGCGCCAGGTCCGCCGCGACGGCCTCAGCGCGTGCCGAAGACGCCTGCGACAGGCGCTGCAGCCTGCCGAACAGGTCCAGCTCCCACTGCGCATCCAAGCCGGCCTGATAGGTCTTGGCCAGGTTGCGCTCACCGCTCGGGCCGGGGTTGGCCTGGGACAGGCTACGGGAATAAGCCCCGCTGGCGGTCACCGTTGGCAGTTGGTCCAACTGACGCTGATCCAGCACCGCACGTGCCTCCAGCAACCGGGCCTGGGCGATGCGCAGGTCATGGTTACGCGCCAGCGCTTGATCGATCAGCGCATCCAGTTGTGGGTCCTGGAATTGTCGCCACCAATCCTGTTGCACGCGGGTGCTGCTATACAGCGCGGTATCGGGGCTTTGAGTCAGCTCTACTGCGGGCTCGTTACTGGCCCGGTAGTCCGGGCCGACGGTACAGCCCGTCATCCAGGCCGAGCAGACCAGCAGCGCGAGCGGGCGAATCACGAAGGTATTAAAGGGGTGCATATATGTCTCCTTACACCGTCTGGGTCGTGGCGGCGTCGGCTGCATCGGCAGCGGCCAGCGCACGGGCGCGGGGTGTGGTGGCCGCAATACGATGGTCGACGGCAATGAACGAATACATGGTCGGCAAAACCAGCAAGGTAAACAGCGTGCCCACCAACATGCCCACGACGATCACCAGGCCCAGGTCATAACGGCTGTGGGCGCCAGCACCGGAGGCGAACAGCAGGGGAATCAAGCCGGCCACCATCGCCGCCGTGGTCATCAGGATCGGCCGCAAGCGCATCTTCGCCGAGTGCAGAATTGCCTCACGACGATCCAGACCCTGCTTGACCTGCATCTCATTGGCGAACTCCACCATCAGGATGCCGTGTTTGCTGATCAGACCGATCAGGGTCACCAGGCCGATCTGCGTGTAGATATTGATAGTCGCCATGCCCAGGGCCAGTGGAATCAAGGCACCGCAAATCGACATCGGCACGCTTATCAGAATGATCAACGGGTCACGCAGGCTTTCATACTGCGCAGCGAGTACCAGGTAGATCACGATGATTGCGAACAGGAACGCCATCACCAGCGCGCCGCTTTCCTGATGGTATTGGCGTGCATCCGAAAGCCAGTCGTAGGTGAAACCCGGCGGCAGCAGTTTGGCTCGCGCCTCGAGGAACTTCACCGCGTCGCCCATGGCCACGCCCGGGTTGGGGATCGCCTGGAAGATCGCCGAATTGAGCTGGTCGAACTGGGTCAGTTGATTGGGCTCGACGCCGGTCGAGACGCTGACCAGGTTGGACAGCGGTACTTGGCCACCGGTGGCGCTGGTTACATAAAAGCGTGACAGCGCTTCGGGCGTCAGCCGCTCGCCGCGCAGGCTCTGCGGGATCACATCATAGGAGCGACCGTCCATGGCGAAGCGGTTGACGTAGTTTTCGCCCACCAGCACCGCCAGGGTGTCACCCAGGTCCTTCATGGTTACGCCCAGGCTGTTGGCCTTGGTGCGGTCGACTTTGATCTTGATCACCGAGTTGTTGTAGTCCAGGTCGCTGTCCACGACCATGAACAAACCGCTTTCACGTGCGGCGTGTTTGAGCGCTTCCATCGCCTCATAGACCACGCTGTAGTCACCGGCGCTCTTGATCACCATCTGTACCGGCAGGCCACCGGTCGAGCCTGGCAGTGAAGGCAACTGGAAGGCAAAGACGTTGCTGCCCTCGATGGTGTTGGCGCGGTTCTGCATATCGCCCTGAATCTGGTCGGCGTTGCGCTCGCGTTTTTCCCAATCGACGAAGTTGACCCCGCCGATGCTGTTGGATACGCCGTTGCTGCCGTTGACCAGCCACAGGTTGCTCTGCTCCGGCAATGTCCCCATGGCTTCGTTCCACTGTTTGCCGAACTTCTCGACGTAGTCGATGTTGGCGTTTTGTGGAGACTTGATGGCCGTCAGCACCGTGGACTGGTCCTCGGTGGGCGCCAGTTCGGTCTGGGCACGGCTGTATAGCCAGGGAACGCTGATCAGCACGATGACCGCAATCGTAAACGTGACCCAACGGTGGTGCAGCGACAGATCCAGCACCCGGCCATACGCGCTGCCGAGACGGTGAAAGAATCTCTCGGCCTTGCGCGCCATCCAGCCTTCGTTCATCTGGCTGTTGAGCAGCAGTGAGCTCATGACCGGCGACAGCGTAAGCGCGATAATGCCTGAGACCACCACCGAGCCGGCCAAGGTGAAGGCGAACTCCTTGAACAGCGAGCCGGTCAGCCCGCCCATGAGGCCTATGGGCGCATACACGGCCGCCAGCGTCAGGGTCATCGCAATCACCGGCGCTGCCACCTCACGTGCGCCCAGCAGGGCTGCATATGTGGGAGACTTGCCTTCTTCGATATGACGGTGAACGTTCTCCACCACAATGATCGCGTCATCCACCACCAGGCCGATAGCCAATACCATCGCCAGCAAGGTCAGCAAGTTAATGCTGAACCCGAACATTGACATGAACGCGGCCGCACCCAACATCGACAAGGGAATGGTGACCACCGGAATGATCACTGCCCGCGCCGAACCCAGGCTCAAGAAAATCACCAGCACCACGATGGCGATGGCTTCGCCCAGCGTACCGAGTACTTCATCAATCGATGCGCTGATAAAACGTGCCAGCTCAAACGGCACAGCGACTTTCACGTCCGGCGGCAGGTTGGCGCGGATCCCCGGCAGCAATTCATTTACCTTCTTGACGATCACCAGCGGGTTGGCATTGGGCGCGGCATTCAGGCCGAAAAACACTGCTTGAACACCGTCCATGGTGGCGCTGGTGTCGGTGGACGCGGCGCCCAGTTCCACGGTAGCGATATCATTCAGGTGCACCACACCGGCAGCGCTGGACTTGACCACCAACTGGCGAAACTCGGCGACATCGACCAGGTCGGTGTTGATCTGAATGTCCGACACCACATACAAACCCTTGGCCTGACCGGGCGCAGCCTGCACGTTGTTATTCAACAGGGCCTGGGCCACATCGCTGCCGGAAATACCATGGGCGGCCATGCGATTGGCATCCAGCCAGATACGCATGGCCATTGTCTGCCCGCCGCTGAGGTTGATGCTGCCGACCCCTTCGATGGAAGACAGTTGCGGTTGCACCACGCGCTGCAAGTAGTCCGAGAGTGCGGCGGTGGACAGGGTCGGGCTGGAAAAACCCACATAGGCCACGGCTGTGGCTTCACCGGAGGATTTCACAATCACCGGGTCGTAAGCCTGCTCCGGCAAGCGGTATTTGACCTCGTTGACCTTGGCCATCACCTGGGTCATGGCCTTGTTGGAGTCGGCGTTGAGCTTCATGCGCACAGTGATCACGCTTTTGCCCTGGGTCGACGTAGAACTCATGTAGTCGACGTCTTCCACCGTAGCGACAGATTGCGCGATGGCCTGGGTGACGAAGCCCTGCATCAGTTGCGGCGAAGCACCGGGGTACTGGGTGGTGATCGTCAGCGTGGAGCTTTCCGTCAAGGGGTACTGACGAATCGGCAGGTTGTTTATGGCCAGCAGCCCCATCAATAAAATCAGGGTGCTGACCACCAGCGCCAACACCGGGCGCCGCACGAACAAGTCGGTGAATTTCATTTTTCAGATCCTTGGTGTATCAGCGGCTCGAGGCCTGGTCGAGCCCTACGGTGTCCTTGAGCGCGATGCGTACCAGGGCGCCGCTGCTCAAGCGCAACTGACCGGAGGTGACCACGCGATCACCGGCCTTCACGCCGTCAAGCAGCACGACCCGGCCTTCGGAGCGTTCGCCGGTCTTCACGTAGACCTGGCGTACCGTGTTGGTCAGCTGCGTATCGGCGCCCTCGACCACGTAGACAAAATCACCGTAGGCGCTGTAGCTCACAGCCGTTTCGGGCACGCTGATGACATCTTTTTTGGCTGGCAGATGGATTTCGCCATTGGCGTACATGCCGGGTGACAGCAGATTGTCCGGATTCGCTAGCGTGGCCTGGACCAGCACCGTGCGGGTGCCCGGGTCGATACGTGGTTCGAGGGTGCTGACGTGGCCCTTGAACAAGCGCTGCGGGTACGCGTCTACGCTGACGCTCATCTCCTGGCCCGTTTTGAGCTGTGCCAGGGCACGTTCGGGCAGGGTGATATTGGCGTACAGCGTCTGTGCGTCGGTCAGCGACACCATGGCATCGCCGGCCTGCACGAACTGGCCCAGGTTGACCTTGCGCACACCCAGCACGCCGGTGAAGGGCGCCTTGATGCGTTTTTGATCGATCAGCGCCTTGATCCGCACGATATCGGCCAGCGCCTGGGAGTAGGCGGACTGCACTTGATCCAGTTCCTCTTGCGTCGCCGCCTGCTGAGGCAGCAAACGCTGGGTTCGCAGTAACTGGGCCTTGGCGTTGGCGGCCTGGGCCTGAAGCCTGGCCAGTTCGCCTTGTTCCGGCGCATCGTTGAGCTGCACCAGGGTTTGCCCGGCTTTCACCCGCTCGCCGGGTTGGAATGCAATGGCACGTACCAGGCCGCCGCTTTCGGCGGTGACCATGACTTGGCGGGTGGCTTCCAGTTCACCGATACCCGCCAGCGTGTTAGGCATATCGGCTTGCGTGGCGGTGGCGACGGCCACCTGGATGGCCGGCGCAGCTGTTCCGGCCGACGTTTGGGTAGGTTGGGCAGAGGTGGACTGCCGGTACAGGCCGACGGCGCCGCCAATGGCGAGCACCGCAGCAATCGTGACGCACACTTTAAGTTTTTTATTCATGATTCCGGTACTGACGTAAGGCAAAAAATTAAGAACCCTGAGGGTTCAACGGTGACGAGCGCTCAACCGGGTTGTTGATGCGCATGAGGGAATCGGACCCGCGTAGCCAGAATCGCCAGCACGGCACCGAGCCCCAGAAAGAGGACCAAGGCGGCGAGCACGCTCGGGGTAAGCCCAATCGAGTCCACCAGCAGCCCAAGTGGAATAGGCACAGCGTTGAACAGGTAGATGGTCATATAGAAATACGCCACCAACTTGGCGTGGCAGTTGGCGGGAGCCAGCTGATTGATCAGCCGCGCACTGCCGACAAAAATGGCGCCATAGGCGTAGCCGCCGATTACCAGGGCCAGCGCCGCGAGCGTCAGCGAATGGACCGAGAAGGCCGTCAGCAGGAGCAGGAAGGCTGCACACTGGGCGAGCAACCCAGAACGCAATGCACGCGCTGCATCCAGGCGTTTGCAATACAGTTGGCTGGCCCCGGCGATCAACAGGTACACCGCCATGCTGTAGCCAAACATCCCGCGGTCACTCAAGCCCAGTTGCTGTTCGGCTGCGCCAGGGCCAATCACGAAAACGCAGGCCGTGAACGACCAACTGAAAAACACCGACCATGCGCACAAGTGGAAGGGCCGACCAATACCGCGCAGGCCTTCACGTAGCGACGCTTGTACTGTATGAGCGGCGGTTTGGGCCTGGAGGGTGTGACGCGGCCAGAGCGCCAGCATGCCGAGGGCGGCGACAGCGACCAGGGCCATGATCGACCAGAAGGGCAGGCTGGCCGGGTACAGGTTCAGTTGCAGTGCCATGCCACTGAGTACCGGGCCGAAAGCCAACCCCAGGATCATTGCCAAGGTGGCCAGCGTCGCCGCCAACTTGCCGTTGTCGAGTGGGCCGAACCGTACCAGCGTTACGTTCACGGCAGTGGTCATGATTCCCGCACCAAGCCCCGAGATGGCGCGGGCTGCACACAGGGCCCACAACGAATCGCATTCGGCGCACAACCAGGCGCCGATCAGCACCAGTGCAATGGCTGGGAGCAGCAAAAAACGCTGGTCTTTGACATGGCCGGCGATGCGCGCCAGGGTCATCAAAGCCAGCAAAACACCGGCACCGTAGGCGCCGAATATAAAGGTCAGGTCCACAGCGTTGATCTGCAGATGTTCTTGGTAAAACGGGTACAGCGGCGTGGGTGCGCTGCTGTTCATGAGCGCTGCGGTCAATGACAGCGCGAGAAAAAACAACAAGCCTTTTGAGCTGTGTTTAGTGATATCGACGGACATGTGTCTCCCAGCCCAGCGCTCAGGGCTTTTGCCGAGTGAATGTTTGCAAGCGGGATGTGAATGCGGTTTAGAGGGCTTTGCCCATTGGCAAATGATACGGACCGGTGCGATTGGCACCATGCCCGAAACCCCAGGCTTCATTCGTCATCGTCCAGGCAGCCGCGTCAGCGAGGCTTGAGAGGTGGCCGGGTGGGTGTGGACCACCGCGCCCGGCTGGAGCGGTTTACCAGTAGCGTGGTTGCGGGAGGATGCGGGTCGGTTGTTTCAGGCTTGTCGCAGTGTTAAAGGCGAACGACGGATAGGAACTCCAGTTGAACACCGGATAGCTCACCACTGGCGCGCTCCATACAGGCGGCGCACATTTTCCAACGCTGGTCCAGGTCGCGCACGTTCAGCAGTTCGCCTTTGGCTGCGGGAAAGGCCATGCCTGGCCAGCCAAGGGATTGCGGTTGCTGATCGATTTTGCCCACGCGCCCTGGGATAAGCTGGACGATCAAGTGCCCGCTGCTCAGGTGTTGCGCCGATATCAACACCTGCGTGGTGATGTACCCACGGGCCATCAGTTGCGCCGCTACCCAGCGACGATAAATCGTCAACCCTTCACCGCCCACACAGTGCCCCAGGATTGCCGGTGCGCGCTCCAGCCAGTCGAAATCATCTGCACCTTTCCACCCTACTGTGCGGATAACGAAACAGGGTGATTCTTCTGGCAGCTTCAGCGCATTGGCGAAGGGCAGGGGCGTTGTGGTGAGTGCATCCGGCTTTCCAAGTGCCTGGGCTTGCAAGCTTTTCAGTTGGTGGTCTTGCAGGCGTTGAGTGCCGCTGATGATATCGATCGGGCTGGCCGCGCGTTGATTTCATCTGCCTATGCTAAGAAGGCCAATGCAAGAAAAAATAAGATGAAGCTCGGCGTCCCAAGGACGTTACTGACAATGGTGAGGCCGCTGTCGTATGGGTGCTGCGATAAATCGTACGAATGGCCTAACGTCTCGAGGGTAACCACAGGAGGTTATCGTCACGCATCCGTCGTCAACCTAGACTTCATGCACGTTATTCACTCAACTATTGAGAGTTAAAACATGCGCTTACGAGACCTAGGCATCACCATTGGCACGGGCACACCTGGCGCGTTCAACGCCATTACCGACGTGCCAGGCGTACGCGTCGGCCATCACACCCTCAATGCCGAAAGCGCCGACGGCTCGATGCATACCGGTGTGACCATCATCGAGCCGCGCCCGGTCGCGGCTCATCTGGCGCCGTGTTTTGCCGGCGTTCACGTACTCAACGGCAATGGCGATGCCACCGGCCTGGAGTGGATTCGCGAAGCAGGTTTACTGACCACGCCCATTGCCTACACCAACACCCATAGCGTTGGTGTGGCGCGTGATGCATTGGTGGCCGCCGAGCGCGAGATGGGTAAGCAACACACCTATTGGTGTATGCCGGTGGTGCTGGAAACCTACGACGGCATCTTGAGCGATATCTGGGACCAGCACGTCACTGCCGAGCATGTGCACGCCGCATTGGCGGATGCACACAGCGGCCCGGTGCAGGAAGGCTGTGTGGGCGGCGGTAACGGCATGATCTGCCATGAATTCAAAGGTGGGATTGGTACTTCGTCTCGCGTCTTGACTGCAGAGGAGGGTGGCTGGACCGTAGGTGCATTGGTGCAGGCCAACTACGGCGTACGCAGCGCATTGCGCGTGGCGGGTTACCCGGTGGGCAGCGTATTGCAGGACACGCCTTCGCCTTATGACGGGCCGGTGAATGTCGGCGTGCCCGGCATGGGTTCCATCGTAATCACCATCGCCACCGACGCGCCTTTGCTGCCTCATCAGTGCACACGCCTGGCACAACGCGCAAGCATTGGTTTGGCGCGGGTCGGTGGTGGCACCGAGGACGACAGCGGCGACATCTTCATCGCCTTTTCGGTGGGCAATACCGGCTTGCCGGTTGCCAATCTCGGGCAGCCGTGCCCGCCGACCACGGCCTTGCAGATGGTCAACAACGACTACATCTCCGCGTTATTTGTGGCCGCGGCAGACGCCGTCGAAGAGGCAATCCTCAACGCTTTGTTGGCCGCCAACGACCTTAAGGGCCGTGGCCGACAAGCATTGGCGCTCAAACCTGAACAATTGCTGGCAGCAATGGCAAAAGTGGGCTGGACGGCCCCGGTTCACTCCTGAGCCTGAAGGAACAACAGGAACAGCTCGGACTGGGATTTGATCCCCAGCTTGTTGTACATATGCTTGCGGTGAACCTTGACCGTTTCGGCAGAGATCGCCAGCTTGCGGGCGATCTCTTTGTTTGAGCAGCCGCTGAGCATCAGTTGGCCCACTTCCATTTCACGGGCAGACAATGAAGCGCTGATCTGTCGCGTGGTTGCGTGGAGGCGCTCCTGCCAGTCAGGTGCCTGCTCCGGTGCGTCCTTCAAACTCTGTTCGAACGTGCACCGTTGGCGCATCAAGCCGGCGACCCATGGCTGTACCAGGCCCAGCAACGCGATCTGCTGTTGGCTGAAGCGGCTACTACTGCCTAGCGACAAGCTCAAAGTGCGGCTGGTATCCAGTTGCACATTGATATGAATTTCGTCGGCGACGACATTCAATCGAAAGTAGCGCTGGTAATACTCTGTCTGCTCAAAGCACTCTGGGGCGACGTCGTCCAACTGGAACAGGCCGCTTTGTGGTAACTCGCGGTTGGCCAGGTAGAACGGGTCTAGGAGGTACAGGCCTCTGAGGTAATCCTGGAAGAGTGAGTCGGACTCGTTACCCTCAGCGGCAGACTCGGCGAGCACCTGTGGCCTGCCCGTGCTGAATATCAGCACCACCCAGTTATCCACCGGTACGTAGCGCCCCAGCAAACGCGTCAACGATCGCCAGAAGTCCTGGCGATCCAGGGCCTCGATCAGCTTGCCGACCGCGTCATGCCACGCTACATCCTGCAATGTCAGGTTCATTTCACTGCCCATCGGTGCTCCTTTTGACGTTATTGCTTGCCCTTGGCCGTGCGCCACTGGCTCGTGTCACGCGCGCATATCCCAGTCTACAAGACCGTACTCGCCGTTGTATCAAGCGTTATTTGAGTTTTCGTTAATCTTGTAGGATATATCTTAAGCCTTGTAAGGATTCGTCTAGGGATAGATATGGATTCCTGCGGTTGTTGCTGTGGGTGTACCGGCTAAAATTTGGCGACTCTTTTTAAAGGGTCGATTGCAAGTTTTTACCTCCTGTACAACCAAAAGGAAATTTATTGTGGCTATCCAAAAAAGGCATATTCTGGCAGCGGCTATCACCGCGTTGATTACAACTTCCGCTCTGGCGGCAGACGGAACTATCAATTTTACCGGTGAAATCACTGCCGCTTCCTGCAAAGCCTCTTCCGGTGCCGGTACCAGTGTGGGTGGCATCGCCGGTGCGCAGATAATTGAAGTGCCGATGGGCAAAGTCAGTACTGACTCCCTGAACAGCAAGGGCCCGGGTATTGTTTCGGGCACAGCGATTAACATTAATCTGGACTGCGGCAATACCGCTGCTGGGTTGACTACCGTTAAGGTGGCGTTCGACCCTAGCTCTGGTTCAGGTGTGGATGGCTCGAATAATAACTTGCTCCGAACCACTGGTGCTGCGAAGGGCGTGGGTATTGGTATCTACGATAGCAGTAACAACTTGATTAACCTGGCCGGTAACGGCTCTTTTGATGCGGCTTTAGTGAAGGCGGGTACTGACCCAGACTTCAAATATACCGCTAATTTGAACATGCGTGCCTCCTATATGGCTAACGGTGTTACTCCTATCGTGCCTGGTCAGGCTAACGGTACGTTGCCATTTACCCTAACTTACGAATAAATCTTTCATTAGAGAAGCATGTTCATGCTTCTCTACTTTACCGCAGGTAACTAAATGAAGAGCGTGTATTCCAGGTATTGGCTGGCGGGGATCGTATTGCTCTGCAGTGGTATCGCACAGGCCGGTATTACATTGGGCGGCACGCGGGTTATTTACCCGCAAAAGCTCAAGGAGGCGTCGATCATGGTCAAGAATGACGCCGACAAGGACATCATGATTCAGTCATGGTTGGAACCGGACGCTAAAAAGCCGGATCAGGATGTACCGTTTGCGTTAACCCCTTCGCTGAGTCGCCTGGGCGGCAACAAGCAACAAACCTTGCGCATTTTTTATGCGGGCACAGGTTTGCCCTCGGACAAAGAGTCGGTGTTTTGGCTCAGCGTGCAGGAAATTCCGCAGAAGTCCGAGACCGATAACACTTTGCAGATTGCAGTACGCCAACGGATCAAGCTGTTTTATCGGCCGACGGGTTTGCCCGGTACGCCTGAAGAGTCTGTCAAGTTATTGAAGTGGCAGTTGGTAAGTGAAGGCGGAAAACGTTGGTTGCTGGTCTCCAATGATTCTGTTTATTACGCCTCCTTTGGCGCTGTTTCTCTTGAATACAAGGGGGCTCGTCATCCGGCCAATGCGGAAATGGTAGCACCCGGTACGACGGGTAAGTTTTTGGTGGAAGGCGCTGGTGCAATACCTGCTAATGCTCAAGCTGTTGTCGAGTTTAATGTCGTTAATGATTACGGCGTCCCTATTAAGCACCTGGTCAATATTTCAAACTAGCGGTCTTTTCAAGGACGGCAGGTAGTTTTGCATCTGAAATAATTCGAGCAGTAAACGATTGAGTAATGAGGCGAGATTTTTTATGTGGCCACTTTGTGTTGGGAGTTATGCCGGTACCCGTCTGTTTGGTCGTTTTGGCGCCTCTGGTCTAGTGCTGGCAAGTGCTTCCCTGCCATTGGCCGCGCATGCCGTGGAATTTAATGATGCCTTTTTGAACAAGCATGGCGCCACGGCCGAACTGAAGTACTTTGAACAAGGAAGTACGGTCGCCCCCGGCACTTACAATGTCGATATTTATCTCAATCAAATCTTGATACTGCGTGAATCCATCAAGTTCGCCGTGCAGGACGGTTCGCAAGTCAAACCGATCATACACCTGGGCCTGCTCAAGGCGATTGGGGTGAACACTGCACGGCTTGAGCAAGAAGGTGTCATCACTGCGGGCAGCACCGACGATACCGTGATCGATCTGCCGGCGCTGGTACCAGGTGCCGATATCGAGTTTGATGTAAACGCGCTGGCGTTGCAGATCAGCATGCCTCAAGCCTATATAAAGCGTCAGTCCAGTGGTTATGTCGACCCGTCGTTATGGGATAACGGCATCACCGCCCTGTACACCAATTACCAGACTAACTTCAGTCGCAATATCAGCCGTGGTTACAGTAGCGACTACCGCTACATAGGTTTGCGTAACGGCTTCAATCTGGGAGCCTGGCGCTTTCGCAATGAGTCGTCGATCTCCGGCAGCACCGGCAGGCGAGACACATTCAGCAGCAACCGTACCTATGCCGAGCGTGACGTCGTCAGCCTCAAGAGCAAACTGGCGGGTGGCGAGCTGTACACCCAGGGCGATATCTTCGACAGTGTGCGTTTTCGCGGCGCGCAATTGACGTCGGAACTCGGCATGCTGACCGATGACGAAGTCGGTTTTGCACCCGTAGTGCGCGGTATCGCTGAAACCAATGCAACGGTGGAGATCAGCCAGAACAACTACGTGATCTATTCGGCCAGCGTTCCGGCGGGTGCCTTCGAGATCAGCGATATTTACCCCAGTGGTTCCAACGGTGACTTGAGCGTCAAGATCATCGAGGCCGATGGGCGCGAGCGTCTATACACCCAGGCCTACTCCTACCTGCCGGTGATGACACGTCGAGGCAGTACCCGCTATAGCCTGGCCGCCGGCCAATATCAGACTGAGGGGCAGGCGGCGCCCAAGTTTACCCAAGGCACGCTGGTGTATGGCGTGACCGACAACTTCACCGGCTACGGCGGGTTACTCGCCTCCCAGGGCTACAACGCGTTGAACCTGGGCGTCGGGGTGAACTCGCCGTGGGGCGGTGTGTCGTTTGACGTCACCAACAGCAACTCCAAGGATGTATCCGGGCGCAAGAACGTGGGCCAGAGTGCGCGCTTTTTGTATTCCAAGACCCTGAGCAGCACCGATACTACCTTCACCATGGTCGGCTATCGCTATTCCACCGAGTCCTATCGCACGTTCAGTCAGCATGTGGATGAGCAGGATTACTTTGCCACCCCTTATTACGGCCGACAGAAAAGCCGGTTTGATATGAACGTCAACCAGTCCCTGGAAGGGCGTGGGTCGCTGTTTTTGAGCTTGGGCGAAACCAGTTATTGGAACGGCCAGGGCAGCACGCGGCGTTGGCAGTTCGGCTACAACGGCAGCTATGCCGACACCAGCTACAGCTTTGCCGTGTCCCGTACTGAGGGGCAGGGTGGCAGTCAGCGGGTCGATAACCAGGTGTCTGCATCCTTCAGCATTCCGTTTGGTGACAACCGTCGCGCGCAGCGCCTGTACACCAGCGCTACTTCGTCGTCTCAGGGCGAGACGTCGATTCAAACGGGCCTGTCCGGCAACATCGACGAACAGAACACTTTGAGTTATTCGGTACAGGGCAGCAAAAGCAAAACCAGCGGTGCCTCCGGCAGCGTCGGTATAAATTGGGACACGCCGAACGCGAAAGTCAGTGGCAACTATGGGCAGGGGCGGGATAACAAGCATTTTGACGTCGGCGCTTCCGGTTCGCTGGTGGTTCACAGTGGTGGTGTGACGCTGGGGCAACCGGTGGGTGAGACATTTGCGCTTATAGAAGTCCCCGATATCCAAGGCGTCGGTGTTGATAGTGGTACTGCGGTGCGTACCGATAAAAAAGGCTATGCAGTGGTGCCTTATGCGCAGCCTTACCGTTACAACTGGATCAATCTGGATACTAATACTTTTGGTAGCGATGTTGAGGTGGGAGAAAGCTCCAAGCGAGTCGTTCCCACTCGCGGGGCAGTCGTCAAACGCTCGTTCGAGGTTGAGACGGGCCGCAGATTGCAGTTTTCGCTGCGTTTGAATAATGGCGAAAATATCCCATTCGGGGCCCAGGCGTATGGTGAAAGTGGCACTGTTTTGGGGGTGGTTGATAACTTGTCCAAGTTGCTACTGTTTGGTGTTAAGGACAAAGGAACAATTGTTGTAAAGTGGGCGGCTGGGCAGTGCGAGGTTCAATATGAAGTGCCGCCGGTAAATAAGGATCTTATGTTCGAAAAATATGATGTCCTCTGTAAGGGTAAATAATATTATGCGATATAATCATGCTTTGTGGATCTGCCTGGCGTCACTTTTTATTTTTCCGGCTAGCGTCTTGGCTGACAAGTGGTGTAATCAAACGATAAGCAGTATATCGCCTAGCGTAAGTGATGTCGCCAATGACTCGGGTGGGATGCTGTCCACAGGGTGGCATGAAGGTTCTTTGGTTTGGACGTGTAATGGCGTAGGGATGTATAAGATTTTTGATAATGATATAACTGTAGGTGGTATACCTGCGGGAAAGAAAATAACGTTTGAAGGGGTGTCGTACGATCTTTATAAAACAAATGTGGATGATGTTTTTTATTTTGGGTATTTGTCTGCACCTAAATCTAATGGTTCTCCAGGTCGGGTGGAATATCCTTTTGACTCAACTCCGTATAGGTTGAGCGCATATTCGAGGGAATATGATTATGTGAGCACGGATGTTAAAGTGAGGGTGCGTTTTTATTCTGCATCTAAAAGTATGGCTGCCGGCCAGCGAAATGTAAGTGGCGTGGACGTGATGAGTGGGCTTTTTAGTTCGAAAAGTACGGGAACTTCACTTCCTTGGTCTATGTCATTTTCACCCTTCACATTTAAGGCCAAAGGCCCAACCTGCAAACTGATCACGCCTTCAGAAGTAAAACTCAAACAGCTCAGTGTCTACAAGTTTTCAACGCTTGGTTCAACTGTGGAAGCCGCCAACTTTCCACTCAGCGTTCTATGCAGTGCGAATATTCCTAACTTCAAGGTGAGTTATGCCATGCAGGATGTCAATAACAGTTTAAATGCTTCTTCCAATTTGACACTGACTAACGGAGTTGGCGACGCGAGCGGCCTGGCACTGCAAATTCTGGACGCCGGTATACCGATAAAACTGAGCCCTTCGTTCAGTGGCGTTATTGGCACCTTGTCCGGCGGAGCCATCAGCAAATCGTTGAGCGTTCAATACATCAAGACCGAGCCGCGGATAACCCCAGGTACTGTGAGGGGCGGCGTCACGGTAACGCTTTCTTATGAGTGATCGTTGTCTTCATCCTAAAACCATCCTGACGTCAAGATGTAGCGTACAGCGTGGCAGTGAATGTCAGCGTCTCCACGCACCTCTCGTTCGAGGCTGCTTCCAAGCTGCACGTTAGGCGCAATGTCTAAAGGCAATGGATCTCCCAGCAAGCCCCTGAGCGTGGGCTACATCCGCACGGTCGTAACCGCACAGCCAATTCTGCTGACGTCAGGTGTAACGGTGACGTTGGCTTATCAATGATCGGCTTTGATCTGAATATTATTTGATCTCACTACCCCCACGGGGGTACCCCATCGACGTGATTTTTCGCTTCGTCAGCGCCGCCCATACTCTTTCAGAACTTGCTGAGCTGCGCGGAAGAATCACCGATGAAAATTGAATTGATACAGTTAGCCGGTCGCGATGGCGACACGCCGTCTAACCTAGCTTGCGCATTGAAGGCCATCGCCAACTGCAACGCGGACACCGACCTGCTGGTATTCCCGGAAACCCATTTGATGGGCTTCGTCGGTGGCGAACAGTTGGCCAGCGTCGCCGAGCCCCTGAAAGGGCCGACACTGCAAGCCGTGCAACAGGCGGTGCGTGAGCGCAACGTGTCAGTGGTCATCGGTCTGGTCGAACGTGACGCGGGCAACTACTACAACACTTCGGTCTTGATCACCCCCGACGGCATTGCCCTGCGCTATCGCAAAACCCATCTGTGGCCCTCCGAGCGCGCCGACATCACACCCGGCGATCGCTTCGTCACTACGCTGTGGAACGGCGTGCGTGTCGGCCTGCTGATCTGCTACGACATCGAGCTGCCGGAAACGGCGCGGGCGCTGGCGCAACTGGGTGCTGAATTGATCATCGTCACCAACGGCAACATGGACCCCTACGGTCCGGTGCATCGCACCGCGATCATGGCCAGGGCCCAGGAAAACCAGCTGTTCGGCGTGATGGTCAACCGCGCAGGGCAGGGCGATGACGGTTTGGTATTCGCCGGCGGCAGTGCGGTGGTCGACCCGTTTGGACGCGTGCTGTACGAAGCCGGGCGCGAAGAAACTCGCCATGTGATCAGCCTGGACCTTGCTCAAATCAAGGCGGCCCGCAGGGATTATCACTACCTCAATGATCGTCGACTGCAACTGCAAGGAGAGGCTGTCGAGCACCCCGACGGCCGCCGTGAACTGCTGATTCGCTGACTGCGCTTATACCCTCCATAACAATAATCAGCTGGCGCGCAGGTGCCGGCCCAGGAGTTCGTGATGATCGCTATTCGATGCATTCAATGGGGGCTGGCTGCCGTTATCAGCGGCGCAATGGCTTGCGCTCAGGCGGCGGAGCCGAAGGTCAATATCTATAACTGGTATGACTTCATCGCGCCCACTACGCTGAAGGATTTCCAGGCGCAGACCGGCATTCAATCGGCCTACGATGTGTTCGACAACAGCGAGGTCATGCAAAGCAAACTCATGGCCGGGCGCAGTGGCTATGACGTGGTGGTCGCCACCGGCGACCTGTTGCCCAACCTGATCAAGGCCGGGGTACTCAAGGAACTGGATCGCTCGCAACTGCCCAACCTGTCCCATCTGGACCCGGACATCCTCGCCAAGGTCAGTAGCAACGACCCCGGTAATCGCTTTGCAGTGCCATATCTGTGGGGCACTACCGGCATCGGCTACGACGTAGCCAAAGTCCAGGCGCTGCTGGGCAATGACGCACCGGTGGATTCCTGGGACCTGATTTTCAAGGAGGAAAATCTCGCCAAGCTGGGCGAGTGCGGCGTAGCCATGCTGGATGCGCCCGCTGAAATCATCCCGATCGCCTTGCACTATCTGGGGCTGCCCTATAACAGCCAGAACCCGGACGACTATGTGAAGGCCCAGGCGCTGCTGTTGAAACTGCGCCCACACATCCGCTACTTCGACTCCTCGCGCTTTATCACCGACCTGGCCAACGGCGATATCTGCGCCGTCGTCGGCTGGGCGGGTGGCGTGATGGACGCACGCAAAGCTGCCGATGCCGCCGGCAATGGGCGGCGGATCCAGTACAGCATTCCCAAGGAAGGCGCGCCGATCTGGGTGGAAAACCTGGTGCTGCTCAATGACGCGCCGAATCCCCTGCAGGGCCTGGCGTTCATCGACTACATGCTGCGCCCGCCGGTGATCGCCGCATCGTCCAACTACCTCAGCTATGCCAATGCCAACAAGGACGCCAAAGGGCTGGTTGATGCGAAGGTGCGCGATAATCCGGGGGTTTATCCTTCCAAGGCAGTGCTGGATACGCTGTTTGCGCTGGAGCCGCTGCCGTTGAAACTGGAGCGGGTGCGTACGCGGGTCTGGAGCAAGGTCAAGAGTGGGACCTGAGCTTGCGTAGCCAGGTGCTTATGGCTTCAACGAGTTCGACCTTGCATTCCACCGGCAACCAATGCCCGCCGGGTAGGCTTGCCACGGTGAGATCTACGCAGGCCGCCCGCATTGGATCGCCCAGCTGATTACCTTTGATGGTGTTCATTTGATCGTAGTCGCCGTTCACAAACAGTACGGGCAATGACAAGAGGCCGCCATTTAACGCCCGGTGCGCATATTCAATGTTGGCATCGTCGTTTAAATACCAGGCGCAGGGAGCGCGGAAACCATGCGCCTGGAAACTGCGCACCAATTGCGCGAAGTCTGCAGGCGGCCAGAGTGCAAGGTCTGGCTGGGTGAGGGGGGCCCGGTGCGCTTGGCCGAACCGCCCGCCCTTGCGGGTCACTTCGGCATTCGCTGCAATCTTGCCGATATTCGCCGGGTCGCCTCGGCGATAAATCGACGCCAGCGATGCGGCTTTATCCGCATCAAGGTCAGCGACAGCGCACGCAAAGTGTGTGTTGTAGTAGCGGTAATAATCCCATTGACCGTCCGGATACGTGTCCGCCGGGTAGATCGAGCGGTCAACCAGTGGGACGAGCGTTGGCAGCGCGTTAGTGGTGGGGAAGTACGGGACCGAAATCAATACAACACCGCGACTGCGCTGAGGCTCATGAGCGACCAGTTCACCCGCCACGACGCTGCCCCAATCGTGGCCTACCCAAATGGCGGGCCTGCCACCGAGATGGTCGTGAAGTTCTGCCATGTCGGCCACGATGTTTTCAAGGGTGTACGCCTGCGTGGGCGCGGGTGCAGAAGAACGACCATAACCGCGCATGTCGGGTGCAACGCAGTGCCAGCCGTGTGCCGCGAATGCTTGGATCTGTGCGCGCCAGATCAGGCTGAGCTCCGGCCAACCGTGCAGGAACAGCATCAATGGCCCATCGGCCGGTCCCATCTCTACATAGTGCGTCGTATGGCGCGGGGTATTGAGGACACGCGAGGTCAGCTTGGAAGTGGACACAGTCTCTCCTCATGCTACGTCGGCTGATAAACTCGAAGCGGCAACACTATACTGAGCGGTAGGCTTCATGTTTCGTTCCCATTCGGCGCTTCCAGCGTCCGAGGCAAAGTCTTGCGTGTGAATGAAATTTATCCAAGGTGGAATGCTTTCTCGGTACATACACTCAGGGAAGAGCGAAAGGCGGCAATAGCAGTCGCGTTTTTCAACACAGGTGCATTGAGGATCAAGTATGTTGAATGTTGACCAGCCCCCCACAACCACACGCGAACCCAGTGAATACGGGAGCCTGGTCGCGATGGGGACTCACTTGCTCGATGTGATTCCGGGGGCAATTTACCTCTGTGACCGCGACGGGTGGCTCGTCAGGTTCAACAGCGAAGCGGTTAGTTTGTGGGGACGAACACCAGCCCTCGGTAAGCATGGCGACCGCTATTGCGGCTCATATCGACTTTATACGACGGACGGCGCGCCATTGGCGGTCGACGAATGTCCGATGGCTTCCACGCTCAACGCTGGCCTGTGTGCGCGTAATCAGGAAGTCTTGATCGAGCGCCCTGACGGATCTCGCTTCGTAGCGCTCATGAATGTCCGCACGCTTAGCGATCGCCATGGACGAATCCAGGGCGCGATCAATTGCTTTCAGGACGTCTCGGCGCACCACGCAATATCCGAAGAGCTGCGACGCAAAAGTTCCGACCTTGAAGACTTTTTCGAAAACAGCGCCGTGGGCCTGCATATTGTCAGCGGCGAAGGCATTATCCTGCGCGCTAATAAAGCCGAGTTATCGCTGCTGGGCTATTGCGCGGACGAATACATCGGCCGTCATATCACTGAATTTCATGTGGATGAACCGGTCATCGGCGACATCCTCCATAAACTCGGCAGCGGCGATTGCCTGAACAGCTACCCGGCGCGCCTGCGGGCCAAGGACGGCAGCATCAGGCACGTAGCGATTACCTCGAATGGGCGATTCGAAGACGGCAAGTTCTTCAACACACGTTGCTTCACGATTGACGTGACCCGCGTGCATGACGCCGAAACCGGGCGCCAGGAGAGCGATGACCGGCTGGCGGCGACCTACGAGGCGGCGACCATCGGCATTGCCGAGGCTGGCGAGGACGGTCGCCTGCTGCGGGTCAACGATGCCCTTTGCACCATGCTCGGGCGCCCTCGTGAGCAATTGCTGGCGATGACCTTCCTGGACTACACCCACCCAGACAGTGTCGAGCAGGACGCGGCGTTATACGCACGACAGGTGGCGGGTGAACTGGACAACTACGTGTTGCGCAAACGCGCGTTCAAGCTCGATGGCCAGGCGCTTTATCTGGATGTTCATAGCTCGTCGGTCAGGGCGCCGGATGGCCGGTTCCGCTATGGTGTGCGGGTCATTCAGGACGTCACGCTGGCCCGAAAAATGGAAAACCGGGTGCGTGAAAGCGAGCGGCACATGCGCGATCTGCTCGAGGCGCTGCCGGCAGCGGTCTACACCACCGACGCCGAAGGGCGTATCACTTTTTATAATCGTGCGGCCGTCGAGTTGTCGGGACGCACGCCGCAACTGGGCGACCTGTGGTGTGTCACCTGGAAACTGTTTAACACCGACGGCTCTTTTCTGCCTCACGACCAATGCCCGATGGCCGTGGCACTCAAGGAAAACCGCGCCATACGCGGCGTCGAGGCCGTCGCCGAGCGCCCGGATGGCACCCGCGTGTCTTTCACGCCGTATCCGACCCCGCTGCACGACGCCGATGGCAATCTTATCGGCGCGATCAACATGCTTGTGGATATCACCGAGCGAAAGCAGGCCGAAGACCGACAAAAGAACTTGATCGATGAACTCAATCATCGGGTCAAGAACACTCTGGCCACGGTCCAGTCCCTGGCGTCCCAGACCGCGCGTAACGCGCAGGATGCCAGGGACGGCTACACCCGGTTCGAAGCCCGGCTGCTCGCCTTGTCGCGTGCCCACGACCTGCTGACGAAGCGGCATTGGGGCCTTACGCCGCTGGAAGTGCTGGCCCAGGAAGTGTTGGTGCCGGTGTTTGGCCATGACCCCGGCCGCGTGGTGATCGCCGGTGATGCCATTGAGGTCGACACCCGCGTCGCCCTGAACCTGACCATGACGCTCAACGAACTGGCGATCAACGCCCTCAAATACGGAGCGATGTCCACCGACACCGGGACACTCTCGGTGAGCTGGAGCGTGCGACCCCAGCCCAGCGGCGCGCTGCTCACCGTGGACTGGCGCGAACAAGGTGGGCCTTCGGTATCCACGCCGGAGCGCGAAGGCTTGGGGTCGCGGTTGATGAAGCGCTGCATCGAGCGTGATCTAGGCGGTTCGTTCGAACTTGACTTCGCCCCTGAGGGCGTTCACTGCCGCTTCTCGTTTATGCTCGCTGAGAACCAGACATGACCACGTTCCCAGGCACCAGAGTGCTTCTGGTTGAAGACGAGGGCACCATCGCCATGTTGATCGAGGAAATGCTCGAAGACCTGGAGTGCACCGTAGTCGCCTCCGTGGCCCAACTCGCCAAGGCGATACACGTGGCAGGGGTGGTGGATGTCGACTTGGCGATCCTCGACGTGAACCTGGCTGGAGAATACGTCTTCCCAGTGGCGCGGATTCTGCGCGCACGCCACATTCCGTTTTTGTTCAGTACGGGCTATGGCGGCAGTGGCCTGCCGGAAGAGTTCAGGGGCTGTCCGGTCTTGCATAAGCCATTTGCGGAAAAGGATCTGCGGTTGAAAATTGCGCTGACGCTGGAGTCTTAGGTAACACCCACGGTGTTGCGCAGGTAACGGGCCGGTGAGGTGCCCAGGGTTTTACGAAACATCGTGATGAACGAGCTGACTGACTCGTAGCCGAGCGCTTCAGCGGTTCTCTGCACTGATTGCCCTTCGGCCAGGCTTTGCAGGGCGACGATGATCTGCCATTGCTTGCGCCATTGTCCGAAGGTCAGGCCGGTTTCGGCTTTTACCAGGCGGGCCAGCGAGCGTTCACTCATGGCCACGTGGCGTGCCCAGTTCGCCATGGTGGCGCGGTTGGCGGGATCTTGCGCCAGGGCTCGGGCGATGGTACGCAACGGGTTTGAGGCGGGTAGAGGCAGGTAGAGTTGTTCGGTGGGGGCCAGTTCAAGCGCTTCGAGCAGTACGTGGGCCAATCGAGCAGTGCGTGAATCGGCCGGGTAATCCTGAGCCTGGCCGCTCAGGTGCAGGATCAGCTCAAGGATCAATGGCGACAGCGCCAAGGTACAGCAGCGATCCGGCAGCGATGCAGCGCCGGGCTCCACGAACAGAAAACACACCTGCCCGTTGGCTGTCACGCGGTTGCTATGGGCGACGCCCCCCGGGATCCACACGCCGAACCCTGACGGCACCATCCACACGCCATCTTCCACCGTACACACAATGCCACCGCAACACGCCACCACCAGTTGCCCCTTGCGGTGCTTGTGTACGGCAGACTCGCTGTCGTTGCGCTGGGGTTCCAGCATCAGCGCTACGGCGGGCTGGGAAAGGGTGTCGTACTCAAACTGATCGACTTGGATCTGTGCCATGCAAGGTCATCCAGGGTTGTCCGGATTTGATTATATTTTGGCAGTGTACTCAATATCGGCAGTGGCAGTAATTCCCTAGCATCACCTACAAGCCTTGCCTTCCTTGGGCGGGCGACTGCTAGAACCTTCCGAATCCCGGTGCTTGCCATGCTTAGCGAAATCTCGATTGCCAACCTCTACTTTCCGCCCTTGTTGATCTACCTGGGTGCGTCCCTCCTGGCCTACCGGCTGATCGAACGTCTGGCCGGTCGCTGGCTGGACCGAGCGTGGCACCCGGCGCTGGCGCGTTTTTTTGTCTCGCTCATCGTCGTGTCGACGATGGTCGTCCATTGCTGAGCGAGGCCGCGCATGTCTATCGTCAAACTGCTTAAAACTGCCGCCACCGTGGGGCTTGGCGTGCTGGCCCTGGTGTTTTGCCTGCAACTCTGGCGGGCTTACGTGCTGGCGCCCTGGACGCGGGATGGGCGGGTGAGTGCGCAGGTGATCCGCATTGCGCCCGAGGTGTCCGGCCAAATCGATCAGTTATGGGTCAGTGACAACCAATGGGTGGCAAAGGGTGCTTTGCTCTATCGCATCGATACGTGTGCTTATCGATTGACCCAGCAGCAGCGCGCAGCGCAATTCGCAGAAGCGCGGAGTGTGTTCGAGCAGCGCAGTGCGCAATTCAAGCGGCGCGCGCAACTGGGCGGCGCCATCGCCCGGGAAGAGATCGACAACGCGGCGCGTGACTTGGCCGTGGCCCAGGCGCGCCTGGATGCGGCGCGCAGCCAGTTGGCCCAGGCCCAGCTCGACCTTGACCGCACGACTGTGCGTTCGCCAGTGGACGGCTACGTCACGCAACTGCGGTTGCAGCCCGGTGACTATGCTCAGGCGGGTGCTACCAACCTGTTCGTGGTCGACGCTCATAGTTTCTGGATCACGGGCTATTTTGAAGAAACCAAGCTGCCGGGTGTACTCATCGGCGCACCGGTGTCGATCAAGCTGATGGGCTTTGACCCGTTGCTGCAAGGCCACGTGGCAAGCCTGGGCAGAGGCATTGCCGACACCAATGAGTTGCGCAACGACAGCGGCTTGCCCCAGGTGAGCCCGACCTTCAGTTGGATTCGTCTGGCCCAGCGAGTGCCCGTGCGCATCGAGTTGGACAAAGTGCCGGACGGGGTAGAGTTGGCGGCGGGCATGACCGCCAGTGTCGAAGTGACGCAGCCGGGCGCCGCAGCGCGCTGGCGACTCACCCAATGGCTGCAGGCGTTCATGTGATGACTGGCCTGGCGACACGCTTTTTCGCGGCGATCCCTCGGCCCTGGACGTCCGCCACGCTTGCCTACGTGCTGCGCAGTATCCTGGCGGCAAGCCTGGCACTCTGGCTCGGTTTCCAACTGCATCTGGATTCGCCATTCTCGGGTGCGTCCACGGTGTTGTTGCTGGTGCAGCCCATCCAAGGGGCAGTGCGAGGCAAGGGTGTGTACCGGATGCTGGGCACCCTGGTCGGCATGGTCGCAGCCTTTGTGCTGATGGGGCTGTTCGCGCAACAGATGCTGTTGTTCATACTGGGCGTCGGTATATGGCTGGGCCTGTGCGTCGGTGCAATGACGGTTTTGCGTCATTACCAGGCCACCGCGGCAGTGGTGGCGGGCTATACGGTGTGTTTGGCGCTGGGCCCTGCCATCGTCGCCCCGGAACAGGGCTTCGACCACATCATCACCCGTGGCACGGCGGTAGCGCTCGGCGTGCTCAGCTTGAGCCTGGTAGCGACGCTGTTCAGCGCCAAGACCATGGCGCATAAAGTTCGAAGCTCGCTGATCGACGCCTGTGCGCGCAGCGCCCGGCTGCTCGCGGCAAGCCTTGTGGGCGAAGAGCCTGCGCAGCTGGCGACGCAACGGCACCAGCTCGCGATCGATATCAGCAAGGTGGACGACCAGCTTGGGCTCGGCCGTGGCGAATCGTCGCTGATCCGCTCGCGGCAGCTGGCGATTCAGGCCGGCCTGGCGCATCTGCAGTCGGCTGTGCTCGACGTGCACCCGGACGACCCCGACCCCGCAATCGACCCCGCGTTGCGCGCCCGCATAAGCACAGGCTTGCAGCAACTGAGTGAATGCCTGGCGCAGGCTCGCTGCGACTTTCGCGCCGCGGCCGCGACACTGGAGCAACTGCGTCGCTGGGTGGATGATTGCGCCCACTCAAGCCCACACCTGCGGTTGCGCAGCGAACGCTTGGACGACCAATTGGCGGACTTGGGCGAGGCCCTGTTGAACTTCGCCAGCCTCGACCAGGCTCGCCGCGCACCGGTACGCGCCGTGGGGTATCACCGCCATTACGCGGATGCGGCGCGAAACGGCATCCGGGCACTGCTCGCCATACTGAGTGTGGGTGCGATCTGGTATTTCAGCGGCTGGGATCAAGGGCCCACATTACTGGCGGTGCTGGGGCCGTACTGCACCCTGGTGGCGACAGCTGCCGCGCCAGCCCAAGGTATCAACGGTTTTATCCGCGGCACGCTCTACGCGATTGTGGCGGCGGCGCTGTGCAAATTCCTGTTGATGCCACAGATCAACGGCTTCCCTCTGTTGTTGCTGGTCATGGCAGGCTTCTGGTCGTTCGGCATCCATGCCACGAGCCAGCCGCGCCATGCCCTGCAAGGGGTTGCCTACCTGATCGGCTTCAACACCTTGGTCAGCACCGGCATGACCGCCACCTACGATTTCGTCGGTTTCGCCAACCAGGCGCTGGCCTGGATCGTAGCGATGATTGTGTGCCTCCTGGCGTTTCAGATCCTGCCCAAAGATCCAGCCAGGCAGGTACGCGCATTGACACGTGCGCTGCACCGGCACACACGCCTGCTGCTACGCCAGGCAAATACAATCGATCATGCTCAATGGCAAGCGGAGCAACAACACCGGTTAGTTACGTTGAAGAGTTTGCTTGGCGCTGATCACCCGCACGCTGACCCGGCGGGCTACTTGTCGCTGCAACTGAGCAAGCAATTGAATCGGCTACAGCGCAAAGCCAGCGGTATTGATCCGGCATCTCCCGTGGCCCGATGCGTGCAAAGCGGTGCGCGGCGGGTTGCACGATATGCCCATCATCCCGCGATCGGCGCCGCACAGGCGCGGCGCACATCCCGATCGTTGAGCAGGCTTGGTGCGCCTCATCTGGCGAGCGGATATCAGCACTTGGCGCAGCTGCTGGAGCAATACGCGAACCTGGTGCTTTAGGGCTAACATGAGTCAATACTCATGCTCAGCGCTTACTGCTAACTCGCCGGATACCTAATTTATGAGAGATCTGCCGCCCACCGCGACCTTGCGCGCCTTCGAAGCCGCCACTCGCCACCCGACCTTTACCGCGGCCGCGCAGGAGTTGCATGTTACTCAGAGCGCGGTCAGCCACCAGCTCAAGCACCTGGAAGCGCTGTGGGGCCTGGCGTTGTTCGAGCGTGGCCAGTCGTTACGCCTGACCCCGGCGGGGGCTACCCTGGCGCCCATCGTGCGCGAATTCTTCATGAGCCTGGAGGCGACCCTGGCCGACCTGCGCGAGCAAAAGGGCAGGGTACGGCTCAAGGTCAGCACCACCTATTCCTTTGCCTTGAAATGGCTGCTGCCACGCTTGCCGAACCTCGCTCGCCAGCACCCCGAGCTGCTGGTTGCGCTGGACACCACGGACGACGTCATCCACTTTTCCGACGCCCAAGCGGATGTCGCGGTCCGGCTGGGCAAGGGGAACTACCCGGGCCTGTATTCGGAGTTTTCGTTCGGCGAGCAGGTGTTTCCGGTGGCCAGCCCCGAACTGTTGCGGCGCCTTGGCACCCCGGGCAGCCCCGCCCATTTATTGGACTTCCCGCTGCTGGCCCGCGATGGCGCCGAGCTGGCACCGAAATGGGAGGTCTGGTTTCAAGCGGTGGGGCTGGCTTTTACGCCGCTCAGGGAAAGCGTCAGGTTTGGCGACACCAACATGACCGTCGAGGCGGCCTTGCTCGGCCATGGCATCGCGTTGGTGCGCAGCGGGCATGTGGAGCAGGAAATAAGTGACGGTCGCTTGGTGCGCCTGTTCGATGTGCCGTTCCCGTCACCGCTTGCCTACTATTTTGTGTGCCCCAAGGGCATCGAAACCCAGCCGCATATCCTCAGCTTTCGTCAATGGCTGATGAGCGAGGCGCTGAAAGTGCAACGGGTGGATCAATGAGGTATGAGTATCTGTTCATGCTGTGATGAGCAGACTTCGCTGTAAGCCAAGGGCTTGGCTTGCCTAAGATGGCGCATGTCTACTCATATCATCTTCCTGGTGCTGTTCGCCGCCCTGCTTCATGCCAGCTGGAACGCGCTATTGCGTGGTGGTGCCGACCGGCTATGGTCGATGACTGTCATGTGCATGGCCATTGCCTTCACCAGTCTCATCGCCGCTACGTTCATGGTGACGCCGGCGATTGAGAGCTGGGGCTATGGGGTGCTTTCGGCGTTGCTGCATGTCGGTTACAACCTGTTCCTGGTGCGCAGCTACCGGGTGGGCGACCTGGGGCAGATCTATCCGATTTCCCGGGGCTCGTCGCCGGCGCTGATCACCCTGGGGGCTGCGGTATTTGCCGGGGAACGCATTGCGCCCGTCGAGTTGCTGGGGATTGCACTGGTGTCAGGGGCGATTATTTCCCTGGCTTTCAGCGGGCGTCGGTTGTCGGTTCCCAGCCTGCCTTATGCGCTGGGAACGGGCTGTTTCATCGCGGCCTACAGCGTTGTCGACGGTATCGGCGCCAGGCTCTCCGGCGCGCCGCTGGCCTATACCGTATGGATGTGCGCGTTGTGGGGCGTGATGATGCCAGCGGTGTACATCGGCCTGCGCGATGCCCGCAGTTTATTAAGCCTGCGCCCCGGTACCTTGGCCGCGGTGGTCGGCGGGCTGGTGTCTTTGCTGGCCTATGCAATCGTGATCTACGCGATGAACGAAGCGCCGTTGGGCGCGGTATCGGCATTGCGCGAAACCAGCGTGTTGTTCGCGATGTTGATTGGCTACTTTTTTCTTGGCGAAACCCTTACCGCGCGCAGGGTCCTGGCGTGCGTGGTGATCGCCGGCGGCACCCTCATCATCGGCTGATACAGCCATCATCCAAAGAGGTATTTTCAATGGTTGACGTCTCGCAGGCACCGCTGATCCTGATCACCGGTGGCAGTCGCGGAGTGGGTGCCGCGACCGCCCGGCCATCGACCGCAGGTTCGGGCGCCTCGACGTACTGGTCAATAATACCTGCGTGCTGACGACTCAGTCGCGTCTGGAGGACCTGAGCCTGGAGCGCATGCAGCGCATCTTCGCGGTCAACGCCATCGGCCCGATGCCCGTGTGGTTAAAGGTGAGCACTGGTAGAACGGTGCCGGGCCCTGGAGGTTGCTTGCACTGGCCCTGAAGCATCGGTTGTTTCACTTGAGGCGAGTGTGGCAGAGGTTGAAGGCGCGATAGATGATCTTGAGCAGGCGCTGTTGAGTTTTCAGCAGGGTGGGGCGTGAGCCGTATGGTCTGGTTCAAGCCGAGGCGAGGCTGTTGGTGTAGGAAATTTCTGTGGGTGCTATTGCTGCAGTGCAAGCAGAGTGCTTGTATGCTTGCGCCCAGAAACCGGTGGCCTCTGTAAGTGCCGACGTTCGAATGATGGCTGGACTGGAAACCGGACTTCCTTAAGGTGCTGACGTGAAGCGCGATACCCGCCTTGTGATGCTTTTGCTGTTGGTGATTGGTTGCTCCCTGACCTCGTTGACGATCTGGAAGGTTCTGTCTTCGCGTGAGCGCGCGCTGGCGGAAGTGGATGTGCATGGTTTGAACCTGACCCAGGCACTCAATACCTATACCGAAGGTATCGTCCGGCAAAGCGCGCTGTTGTTGCTGGGCCTGGTCGAGCGCCTCGAAACCGAAGGCAGTGGCCCTGTGCAAATCGAGCGTATCCATGCGCTGATCAACCGCCAGCAGCCGCTGATGCCGCAGCTCAGTGGCATCACGGTGTATGACCGTCAGGGCGGCTGGTTGATGTCCTCCAACCGGCGGATTCCAGAGGGGGCCAATAGCAGCGATCGCGCCTATTTCATTCATCATCGCGACGATCCGAGCCCCGAGCCGTTCATTGGTCCACCGATTCAGAGCCGTGCCAATCAGGAATGGGTGGTTACCGTCAGCCGCCGATTCAATGATGCATCGGGCAATTTTGCCGGGGTGGTCGCGGTGACGCTGGGGGTGGAAAACTTTCTGCGCGTGTTCGGCAAGCTTGACGTTGGCCAGGAGGGTGCCATCGGCTTGTCCTACACCGACGGCACGTTGCTGGTGCGCTATCCCTTCCGTGAACAGGACATGGGGCGCAATTTTTCCAAGTCGCCTATCTATGCAAAGTATTTCGATCAGCCTTTCGGCACCACCGCGCATACCTCCAGCCTGGATGGTGTGGAGCGGCTATATGCCTTTCGCAAAAGCGAAACGCTGCCGCTGATTACCACCGTCGCGCTGGGCAAGCATGAAGCCCTCGCGGCGTGGCGCATCGAGGCGGCACTGTCGGCAGTCGTGGTGGCGGGCTTGCTGGGGTTGACCGGGCTGATCGGCTGGTTCCTGATCCTGGATATTCGCCGGCGAACCGCGGCGGAAGAGGCGCTGCGCGTCGCCCAGCAACAGTTGCTCGATTCCAATCGTCAATTGGCGTTCCTGGCGATGAAGGACGCGTTGACCGGTTTGGCGAACCGCCGTTGTTTCGATGAAACACTGGCTCTGGAAGCACGCCGGGCGCAGCGCGAAGGCACGTCGCTGGCGTTGTTGATGATCGATATCGACCATTTCAAACGCTACAACGATGCCTTCGGTCACGTGGTCGGCGACACTTGCTTGCAGAGGGTCAGCAGGCTATTGGAACGATGCGCGCGACGACCGTCAGACCTGGTGGCGCGTTATGGCGGTGAGGAAATGGCGATCATCATGCCCGGCACCGACAGCGAAGGCGCGGCGGTGGTCGCGCAACGGATCCTTGACTCGCTGCAGCACGAAAACATCACGCACCCAGGCAGCCCGTTCGGTTACGTCAGTGTGAGTATCGGTATTGCGACGGGCACGGGTTTGCGTCTGGAACCGCCGCTCGGATTGATCGAGGCGGCTGATCAGGCGCTTTACTCGGCGAAGGCTGCGGGACGCAATGGATTTTCCCTGCAAGCCACGGGGCCTTGATTGTCTGCTCTAACCTCACATACCCAGCGTCGGAATCATCACTTCACCACACTCCATGAGTTGGCCTGCCGTGACTTCCAATTGCGCAGTGGGCTTGGCCGCATAGCCAGCGATGAAGCCGGCGCTTAGCAGTAAAAGGCACAGGAAGGCTTTTCTCAGAATCATGCGCGCAGTTCTCAAATTAGGTCGCAAGGGAAATGCACAGATTGTGTATTCGAGAAAAGGTTCCTGAACAAGGCTTCAAACCGATAACTGATCACCAATAGGCAGACGCCGAATACGCGTGCCGGTGGCCGCCGCCAGGGCATTGACCAGCGCAGGCGCCAGCGGTGCCACTGGCGGTTCGCCAATGCCGGACGGCACGCTTGCCGACGGCACGATATGCACCAGCACCTCAGGCATTTCATAGATGCGCAGGGGCTCGTTGTTGTGGAAGTTGGATTGGTCGACCTTGCCGTCGGTCAACGTGATCGCTTCACGCAGGGCCGCGGAGAGCGCGAAACCCACCGAACCTTCAACCTGAGCGCGAATGACATCGGGGTTGACCGCAATGCCGCATTCCACCGCGCAGACCACACGGTCCACTTTGAAGGTACCATCGCGTTGCACGGTCACCTCGGCCACCTGGGCTACCACCGAGCCAAAGGCTTCATGCAACGCCACGCCCCGGCCCCGACGCTCGTCCTGTTTGCCGGGTGCCAACGGCTGGTCCCAACCGGCCTTCGACGCTACCAGCTTGAGCGCTTCAAGGTGACGGGAGTGCCCCTCAAGCATTGCCAGGCGCCAGGCCACCGGATCCTGCCCGGCCATTTGGGCGAGCTCGTCGAAAAAGCATTCGGTGGAAAACGCGTTATGGGAATGGCCCACTACCCGCCACCACTGTATCGGTATCGGGATATCGTCGGGGGTGTGCAGGTCCACGCGCAGATTGGGGATTCTATACGGCAGCGTCGACCCGCCCTCTACCGAGGTGGAGTCGATGCCATCCTTGATGAAGGCGGCGAAGGGCGAGCCGGCGAATACGGACTGGCCCACCAGGCGGTGCTGCCAGGCGATCAGTCGGCCTTGCTCATCCAGGCCGGCGCTCAAGCGGTGGTGATACATCGGTCGGTAGTGGCCGGCCTGCATGTCGTCCTCGCGAAGCCACACCAGCTTCACCGGGGCCTTGCCATCGATGGCCTTGACGATGTGTGCGTTCTCCAGCACGTAGTCCGCGTCCTTGCTCGCCCGCCGACCGAAACTGCCGCCGGCGTACAGCGTGTGCACGCGAACCTGCGCAGGTGGCAAGTCGAACAACTGCGCCAGCACCTTCTGCACATGTGACTGCATCTGCGCGCCATGCCAGGTGTCGCAGCCGTCCTTGGTCAAGCTGACCACGCAGTTCATCGGCTCCATGGCCGAATGGGCGAGAAACGGAAAATCGTACTCGGCGTGCAGCGTCCGCGCCGCGCCTGCCAGACCGGCGATGACGTCACCTTCGTCGCGCGCAATTGTGCCCTGGGTTTTGGCCAGTTCGCGATAACGTTCGAGCATCTGCCCGGAGCTTTGCTTGAACGCGCCGCTTTCGTCCCACTCAACCGTCAGGGCGTCACGGCCTTTCTTGGCGCTCCAGGTGTCTTTTGCCACCACCGCGACACCGCTGGGGACCTGCACCACATGCATGACGCCGGGGAGGGCCAGGGCCGCCCTGGCATCGAAGGATTTCACCTTGGCCCCGAAGCGCGGCGCATGGGCGACCACTGCGGTGAGCATTCCAGGCAAATGAATGTCCTGGGTGTAAATCGCCTTGCCATTGACCTTGTCGGCCGAATCCTTGCGCGCAAGGCGCTGGCGCCCGATCAGTTTGAACGCACCGGGCTCCTTGAGCTTGACCTCGGCGGGTACCGGTTGTTCGCCGGCGAGCTTGGCCAACTGGCCCAGTGTCGCCTGTTTGCCTGACGCCGGGTGCCGAACCACACCATCAGCGACCTCGATTTCCTGCGCCGGCACCTTCCACAACCAGGCCGCGGCAGACACCAGCATGGCGCGTGCGGTGGCGCCGGCTGTACGCAGTTGCTCCCAAGAATTGGCGATGGAACTGCTGCCGCCAGTGCCTTGCATGCCCAACAGCGAGTTGTTGTAACGCGATTCGGCCGGGGCGCTTTCCACGCGCACCTGTGCCCAGTCGGCATCCAACTCCTCGGCGACCAGGGTCGCCAGGCCGGTGTAGGCCCCCTGGCCCATTTCCAGGTGCTTGGAGATGACGGTGACGACGTTGTCCTCGCCGATGCGCAGGAAGGCGTTGGGCTCGAACGTGCCCTGGCGGCCTTTGCCGCTGGTGCCATCGGCCACCGACCAGGGCAAGTACATGGCCAGGGTAAGGCCCGCCGTACCCTTGAGGAAGCGACGGCGGCTTTGGTTTTCGATAGACCGGATCATGCTGATTACCTCGTTGCTCAGGCCAGCGACTTGGCCGCTTCATGGATGGCCGCACGAATACGTACATAGGTGGCGCAACGACAGACGTTGCCCCCCATGGTCCGGTCGATGTCGGTATCGGAAGGTGCGCGATTGGTTTGCAGCAAGGCCACGGCACTCATGATCTGGCCGGATTGGCAATAACCGCACTGCACCACGTCGAGGCGCTGCCAGGTGTCCTGGACCACTTTGCCAGTCGGGGTCTGGCCGATACCTTCGATGGTGACGATCCTGGCCCCGGTTGCTGCCGACACGGGCGTAACGCAGGCGCGTACGGCCTGGCCATTGAGGTGTACCGTACAGGCCCCGCACAGCGACATGCCGCAGCCGAATTTGGTGCCGGTCAGTTGCAAGGTGTCGCGCAGCACCCACAGCAATGGCGTATCGGGGGCGACGTCGACACGCATGTCCTGGTCATTGATATTAAGCGTGATCATCAAGGAGTTCTCCGACTCGTTAGTATTGCAACGGCTTATTCAGGGCAGGGCTGGCCTGCGGCGCCCCACACGGTCATGTCCTGCACGTGCGTCTCGAAGCTGCCGGGTGGGGTGGAGCGTCCAGGCCCTGGCGCCCAGGCCCAGGGAATGAAGCCGTCGACCTTGGCGTCATGGTGCAGGTGCTCGACCAGGCCCGCCGCATCCCGACCGCCGTTGCGCTTGGGGTCTCGCAGTTGTGTACAGATTTGGGCGCCGGTCTTTGCGAACCACTCGAAGGCCACCGGGGCAAGCTGCCACGGCAGGCCGACGTGGGGCGGCATATGTGCGGCGACGTTCGGCGTGGCGGAACTGGCGTGACAGCTTGAACAAGACAGGGTCTCCACGCCGATTCGCGAGTCGCCGGCGTGGACGTTCATGCCGTGCGGGCGGGTCTTGTTCTCGCCGGCTATCGTCCACATGGGAATGTTATCGGGGCCGACGTGGCAGTTGGCGCAACGCGGATGCGTCACCACCGCCTCGATCCGCTGCCAGGCTTTCAAGCCTTCGGCTTTACTGACGCTACCGGCAGCGGGCAGGGGAGCGCCTGTGCTGTCGGCCAGCGCCATGCTTGAAATGGGCAACGCCAGGAGAAAGGCGATCAGTCCTGTTTTCATAATTATGGTCCTTCAGGCGAACTCACGGTGCAAGACAGGCAGGTTAGGTGAGCCGCGCGGCCAGCGTTTGCACAAAAATGACGATTACTTGCCTGAACCGCAGGATTGGGCAAATCAGCATTTTTACCGGCAATACTTACTGCTACCCTTTGTCGATTCAGGCAGGTAATTCGCCAAGGCAGGGTGATTCGATTGAAAGACGCAGGTATGTCCCCGATTGCAGAGTTGTCTAACGCTATCGAGCGCTTTGCCAGGACCGACGGTGACTTTGCAACGGCGCTGCCCGCGCTGACGTTGCACCGCCGGCACGGTGTCAGCGAGCCGATGCCGTGCATCTACAGCCTGGGCGTGGGCATCATTACCCAGGGCCACAAGCACATCATGGTCGGTGACAGGTTATTCAATTACGGCCCTGGTCAACTGATGCTGTCGACCTTCGACCTACCGGTCACTGCCCACGTCACACGCGCCTCACGACGCGAGCCACTGCTGGGCATGATGTTGACCCTGGACATTGCGCAGATCGCCCAAGTGGCCTTCGAAATGGAGTCGACCCTGTCGCCCGAGGCCGGCTACGAACCTATCTCCGTCAACGTGCTGCAGCCGGCGCTGCTGGATGTCTTGTTGCGACTGGTGAGGCTGCTGGATGAGCCGCAACTGGTTGCGTCGCTCGCACCGCTGCTGCAACAGGAAATCATTGTGCGTTTGCTGGCAGGCCCTCAGGGCGCCCAATTGCGGCATATCATCGGCGACGGTACGCCGCGTCAGCGCATGGCGAAGACGCTTTCCTGGTTCAGGAAAAACTTCAAGCAAGCCTTGAGCCTGGACGCTCTGGCGGCACACGCGCATATGAGCCCAGCGACATTCCGTCAGCATTTTCGCGATATCACCGGCATGAGTCCTTTGCAGTTCCAGAAGCAGATGCGTCTGCAGGAAGCGCGGCAACTGATGCTCAATCAGGCCTTGGACGCAGGCCAGGCGAGCAGCCTGGTGGGCTATGAAAGCGCCTCGCAATTCAGCCGCGAATACAAGCGACTGTTTGGCGCGCCGCCCTTACGGGATATCCGGCGTATGCGTGATGGGGCGGATGCGGCTCAATAAAGGCTGATGGCAGCCACCCTGGCTTTTAGTCCCAGTCCTATTTGTTTCTTTTTTGGCGCTGATAAGCTTTTTCCCTGAAGAAATAGTCTCGGGAAAATCCTTGTCATGATCCTAAATGTCGCCGTGCCCAACGAGTTCAGCGCGTTACGTGTAATCACGCTGGCATCCGATGCGGCGTGCGCACATCGGCTTGCATCCGCCTTGAGTGGCTTGGGCGTTCTGCCTCTGGCCAACGTCGACTCCCTGGATGCGCTGCAAGCGTGGCTGGATGATTATCCGGTCGATGTCATCGTGTGTGAAATTCGTCCTGAATGCGGCGATGGCTTGATGTTGCCGAGCTTGCTCAAGGCCCGTCACGAGTCAGGCAAACTGGCCCAGTTTCCAGGCATTTTCTGGATGGGCGAAACCACGCTGGGCGCGCCGGGTGGGGCCGCTGACGGTGCACGTACGTCTGCACGTGAAAGGTCGGCCAAGCCGCTGTGGGTCAAGTACATGGGTGGAGTCGCCGTCAGCGCCCTGGAGTCCCATGCCCGTTTGGCGAGGGCGGCGGGCATTTTCGTCGAGATCGTGCGCGAAGGCGGCACCCTGGACCTGGGCGATGCATTGCGCGCCACGGTACTGACCCGCGTGCAACCCGACCCCTCGCTACGCAAAAACACCTTCGACGCCCTGGCCGAAGATGAGGTGATCCATGCGCTGACGACCGGCGACGGGCTGCGCTTTGTGTTTCAACCGCAGTTCGAATTGCTCAGCCGACGCATTGTGGGGGCCGAAGCGTTGGTGCGCTGGAAGCACCCACGCTTTGGTGAAGTACCGCCTTCGGTACTGATGCCTTTGGTCAACCGCCTGGGCCTGGATTTGCTGTTGTTCAGCCTGGTGGAGATGTGGACGATCAAGGTCATGCTGTCGCTCAAACGCGCGAACATCCAGATTCCCATCGCCGTGAATGCTTCAGCCAAGACGATTTGTACGCCCAACTTCGCCGATCGCCTGGCGGCCAGAATGCGCCAGGCAGAGCTGCCCAATCGCCTGCTCAAGATCGAGCTGACCGAAGACGTCCCTGAACCCAATGAGCTGCACCTGTCGGCTTCGTTAACTGCGATTCGGGCCAAGGGTTTCCAGGTGTCGATGGACGATTTCGGTACCGGGGCGGCAACCTTTGCCTTACTGGCAAACCTGTCGTTTGACGAGATGAAAGTCGATGGCTCGTTTGTCCGGGGTGTCGAACAGCATTCCTCGTCGCGCAATGTCATCGCCGGCATCGTCAACTGGGCGCGGCTGCTCAACCTGAGCCTGGTGGCGGAGGGGATCGAGGATGAGTCGACGATCCCGCTGCTGCACCGTTTGGGCTGCCGGATCGGACAAGGCTATGCCTTGGCGCGGCCAATGGAAATCGATGCTTTCCTCAACTTTGTGATTCAACAGAGCAGTCCCGGTACATCGCTGGCTGAGTGAGCCCTACGCTTTTAAGAGCAGTCTGATATTCATCTGAATGCAATTGCATTAAGTTTCGCATCGTCTGATTTTTCAATTGTTCAGTACTTTTGAATGTCCTGCTGCTGAGGCGTGGCCAGCTCGGCTGGCGAACTTGCGCTTGAGAAGTCGAGAACCAATTAACAGTCAATAAAGTTGCTGTTCTCGTCTTTTTGCTCGTTATAAAGAGTGTTCCTTGATCTATGAAACGTTTACACATTGCTTTGCTGGATGATCATGCAATTGTACGACATGGTTTAGTCAATCGACTGGTACAGGAACCGGATTTTGAAGTGGTCGGCGTGTACAGCCGTAGCCGTGACCTGATAACCGGGCTGGCGACAGCACCGGCCGAGATATTGCTGCTGGATTTTGTGCTGGGCCCCTGCGAGCTGGATGGTATTTCGTTGATTCGCGCGCTGCGCGTGAAGTTTCCAGCCTGCCGGATCCTGATCTTTTCCACGCACCATGACGCAGCGACCGCAATCCTGGCGTTACGGGTGGGCGCACGCGGGTTTCTGGGCAAGGGCGAAGACATGGAGCAGTTGATCTGCGCGGTCCGGCTGGTGGCCTCAGGCGCCGTGTACTTGAGCCCGGACATGGCCTACCGCGTGGCGGAGGCCACCGCCGTGAGCTATGACGGCGAGGCTAACGGCCGGGATGAAGCCCTGCGCTTTGTCAGCCTTTCTGCACGTGAACAGGAGGTGATTCGGTGTTACCTGGCCGGCATGACCATCACCGAGATCGCCGAGAAATTCAACCGCAGTATCAAAACCATCAGTTCGCAAAAAGCCGCCGCATTTCGCAAGTTGGGGGTGATGTCGAACAATGAGTTATTCAGGATCAGGCATATTATCGAAGGAATTTGAGCGGTGCGGATTCATCTGCTGTGCGCGTGTCATTTTGCGGTTATTGCATATACTCATGTGCGTATTAGACGTTGTATCGATGAGTTATCCCTGTGTTTCGACGGTGCGGCGCGCGCCGGGCCGAGAGGGTACGATCACGATGAAAACCATACGCATTGCGTTATTGGATGACCACGCCGTCGTTCGACATGGCCTTGCCAATACGTTGGCAGCCGAGGCGAACTTTGAAGTGGTTGGCATTTATGAAAAAAGTCGCGACTTGATTGCCGGCCTTGTTACGGCACCGGCAGATTTACTACTGCTGGATTTCTCTCTTAATCCCAATGAGTTGGACGGTGTATCACTGATCCGGGCGTTGCGCGTCAAATTTCCCGAATGCCATATTCTGATCTTGTCCAGCCATCATGATCCGGCGACAGTGGGCCTGGCCATGCGCGTGGGCGCACGTGGTTTTGTGGGGAAGGGCGAAGACATGAGCCAGTTGGTGAAAGCGATTCGCAAAGTCGCAGCGGGCGCCGTGTATTTGAACACCGACATGACCTATCGCTTGGCGGAAACGGTCACGGGTGAGACGCGTGAAAGCACCAACGTGGAGCGCGATGCGCTGGCCCTGGCGGAATTGACGAGCCGCGAGCAGGAAGTCATTCGCTGTTATCTGGCAGGCATGACCGTGAGTGAAATTGCCGAGAAATTCAATCGCAGCATCAAAACCATCAGCACGCAAAAAACTTCTGCATTCCGCAAGCTTGGGGTGACGTCTAACAATGAGCTGTTCAAGCTCAACAAGATCATCGGTACTCCATGAAAAGGGCGCTGTGTACCGTGGCGTTATGTAGCTTGCTGATAATGATGGTGCCTGCTGCAAGGGCCGGTCCGGTCGAGCTGAGTGCAGAGCAAAAGGATTGGGTCCAGACGCATCCAGTATTACGGGTCGGCGTGGTCGAAGACCTGATGCCCTTCGAATACATCAGCGACGCAGTCATGCGCGGGCGGTCGATAGAGTATTTGCAATTCGTCACGGCCGCGACCGGCCTTCAGTTCACGTTCGTACCTGGAAAAACGCTGGCCGAGCGCGAGAAAATGTTGCTGGAAGGCCAGGTTGACCTGCTGTCGTCTTATTTACGCTTCAGGTCTGAACCCACTACCAAGGGGCTTCGAACGCTTGCCTACGAATCGACCTCACCGGTCATTGTGACGCGTGTCGAGAGCCCCGATGTTTTCGATATTGACCAATTGCATGGTAAGACCGTAGCGATACCCGATGGTACGTATTACCAGCAGATCTTTCGCCGAAAAGGGGTGCAGGCCACTTTCAAAAGAAGCGCTTCAGCCTTGGAGATACTGACCAGCGTTGAAGACGGCAGTGCCGATGCGGCAATCGCGTCAGCCATCTTTCTAACGCCTTATCTGTATCAACGGTTCCAGGGCATTCTGGAAGTATCCGGTGTGCTCGGCAGCCAGGTGCTGGATGTGAGCATGGCGACCCGTACAGACCAGGTCATGCTGTATTCAATACTGGAGAAGGTGTTCGCCTCCATCACCGTCGAGCAACGCAACCGGCTGTATGGGCGCTGGTACCAGGATCTGGACCTGAATGTTCCATCGCTGCCCAGTATCGCCGCCCATTATTTGCATGTGTTGATCCTTGGCGCGCTCGTGCTGGTCAGCCTGTGCGCACTGCTGTATCGAGGCCAGCGTCAACGGTGCCTGGCGGTGCGTAACGAGCAGGAAAAAACCATGTTCCTGGCGGTGATGGGGCATGAAATCCGGTCACCGATGAATGCAGTGCTGGCGGCAATGGAATTGCTCGGGCACACCCGGCTCAACCAGCAGCAGCGCCATTTGGCCCATCTGGCTAACAGTGGTGCCAACGCCTTGGGGCGGCTGCTGGATGATGTTTTGGACAGGCCCGGCTCAATTGCCACACCGCCAAGGCTGGCTGTCGAGGCAATCGACATTGAGGCATTGGTTCAAGGTGTAGTTGGCCTGCATCGACTGCGTGCGCGGGAAAAACACCTGAGCTTGAACTGCCATATCCAGGCGCAGTTGCCCTTGTTGCTGCTCGACAGCTCCCGGCTCACGCAGATTTTTCATAACCTGCTATCCAACGCCATCAAGTTTACCGACACGGGCGGTATCGACATCGACGTAGCGTTAGCGGTTTCAGCGGACGGCACCGCGCAATTGCAGATTGAGGTTCGCGACAGTGGAGTCGGTATTTCAGACGCAGCGCAGGCCGCCCTGTTTCGTCCTTATGCCCAGGCCCGAGAGTCTTCCCGGCGCACAGGGGGCACCGGGTTGGGCCTGATGATCTGTCGGCAACTGGTGGGTTTGATGCAGGGGACGTTGACGCTGACGAGTGAGCAGGGCTCAGGCACGGCAGTGGCTATTCGCTTACCGGTGAGCATCGGCGAGGAGCCACCGGTCTTGATGCCGCAAGCGGCACCCTCAGCCCTGCCAACCGTAAGCGGCCTGCAGATTCTGGTGGTGGAAGATACCTATGCGAACCAGGAGGTTTTGCGTGCGCAGATCAGTGCATTCGGCTGCCAGCCAGTGATCGCTGCCGACGCCGCGCAAGCCTGGCCGCTGTTCAGGGCAACCGTATACGACCTGGTGCTGATGGACTGTGATTTGCCCGATGAAGACGGTTATGGCCTGGTGCGCAGGTTGCGCGCCCTGGAAATACAACTGGGGCGCACACGCAGCCCGATTATCGCGATCTCTGCCCTGACCGGCGACCGTCATCTTCAACGCTGTATTGAGGCGGGCATGGACGCGACGCTGAGCAAGCCCATACGCCTTGGGCAGCTGTGCGAAGTCATTGAACGCTGGTGCGGGGTCAAGCTGGCCGCCCCCAGTACCAGCTTGATGGCGCCTTTGCTGGATCAAGCCGCAATCAACCGTGAAATGGCCGGTGACCTGGCAAACCTGGTCAAAGCCATCGCCCTGTGCGACCGCGAATCGGCTCAACACGTGGCTCATCGATTGCACGGTGCGGCGTTGATCATGGAGTGGTCGGCACTGGCGCAGGCCGCCGAGTACATGGAGCGTCTGCTGTATGGCGAAACAGAGTGGGGACCGGTGCACGCCCAAGCCCTGCGGCCGTTGTTGCAGCATTGGGCCGCGTTGAGCGGCGATACAGTGCTCGACATACTGCCGGCGACGCGTGCGCAGCGGACGGCCCGCTGATGAGGCGCCTGCTGCTGGTACTGGCATTGGTGTGCCTTCCGGCGTCGGCAGGCGTGTACGCCAGTTCGCCACCGATGGTGTTGACGCAGCAGGAGGTGGACTGGATCGCCGCCCATCCGGTACTGCGTGTGGGTGTGTTCGAGGACCTGCTGCCATTCGAATACATGAGCGGCGGCCAATTGCGCGGTCTGTCGGCCAAGTACCTGAGGCTGATCGGACTGCGTACCGGTCTGCATTTCGAGCCGGTGCTGACCACCACGCGCAGTGCGCGCAAGGAGATGCTGATCAGCGGTGAGGTGGACATATTGTCCACTCGACGTCGTTCCGACGACCCGGCCCAGGATCGTGGGATGCTTTACACCCTGCCTTACAACACCAGTTCGACGATCCTTGTCAGTCGCTTTGGCGATCAGCCCCTGGCAGGCCTGGAACAGCTTGCCCACAAACGCTTGGTCATGTTGGGTCGCGAAGTCTATGGCGCCTTCCTGCGCGAAGAGGCGCCAGGGGTCACGCTCATCGCCGCCCAGAACGCGGTCGACATGATGGCGATGGTCAAGGACGGCAAGGCGGACGCCGCTATCGCTTCGGAGTGGTTGTTGATCCCGTATCTTTCCCGCCAGTACCAGGGCGTCTTGCAGATATCCGGCGTGGTGCCGCAACTGCACACCGGCGTCAGCATGGCGGTGCGCGATAGCGATGCGGTCCTGCTGTCGATCCTGGAGAAGGCATTGGCCTCCATCACCGGGGATGAGCGCAAGGCGATCTTCGATGCCTGGTTTGCCGACATGAACCTGGATATCCCGACCATCAGGTCCATCGCCGAACATTACGCGGGTGAGTTGTGGCTGTTGCTGGCCATTGTGCTGTTGCTCATCACGCTGGTGTGGCAAAGCCGGGTCCAGCGGCGGCGCGCGGTGCAGCGTGAGCGCGAGAAAGCGATGTTCCTCGCGGTCATGAGCCATGAAGTGCGCTCGCCCATGAATGCAGTGCTGGCGGCGGTCGAGCTGCTTGAGCACACCCCTCTGGACGAACAGCAGCGGCACTTCACGGACCTGGCCAATACCGGCGCCAATACCTTGCTGCGCCTGGTAGACGATGTGCTGGATATCTCCAAGATGGAGGCCGGGCAATTGCAGCTCAATCCTGAGCCGCTGGACTTGTGGTCACTGTTGCAACAGCAGGTGGATGATTACCGAGGCTATGCCGAGGAAAAGGGCCTGACGTTGACATTGACTGGCCAGCGCCCAGTCGCTTCAGCACTGCTCGATGACCAGCGGGTGGCCCAGGTGCTGCGTAACCTGATCTCCAACGCCATCAAGTTCACCGAGCACGGCCGGGTCGAGGTGCAATTGCTGTCGCCGGACACTCAGCCGGGGGCCAGTTCAGACGTGTTGATGCGTGTGGTCGACACCGGCATTGGTTTGTCCGACCAGGCGCAAGCTGCTCTGTTTCGGCCCTATGCCCGCGCCAGGCAATCATTCAAGCGCAGTGGCGGCACCGGTTTGGGGCTGGTGATCTGTCGCCGTTTGGTGAAGTTGATGCACGGCGAGCTGACCTTGAGCAGCGTCCCGGGGAGCGGCACCCAGGTCGAAGTGAGGTTGCCCGTCGAGTGGGCTGGAGCGCTTGAGCCGCCTGTGCGGGCAGCAGATCCTGATGCGGCGTCCAGGGAGGTTTCATTATGGGTGCTGGTGTCGGGAGGCGAATATGCCGATCAGCAAGCAGTAAAGGCCCTGCTTCAAGGTTTTGGCCTGGGCGTACGGCTGGCGGTCGAGGGTGACGAGACGCTGGCGCTCTTCAATCAGCACAGGGTCGATCTGGTACTGATCGATGAGCATCAGGCGTTCAACCTGAGCGGCCCTATGCGCGACGTGGAGCGCCAACAACAGCGCGGGCATTGTCCAATCATTGCGATGTCGCAGGTAACAGGTAATGACTATCTTGAACGCTGTTTTGAGGCCGGCCTGGACGGCGTGCTGAGCAAGCCGGTGCGTCAGGACAAATTGCAGCAAATGATCGAGCTGTGGTGCGATCAGGTCCTGATACCAGCGGCGCAGGTGCATGCTGCCTCAGGGCAAGAGCGGGAAGGGCAGCAAGAAGCACTGCGCCAGGATCTGAACCGTCTGTTCAGCGCTGTTGCCCTGCGTGATCGCCCGGTTGCCCTGCAGGCGGCGCATCGGCTAAAGGGGGCTGCACAGACGGTAGGCTGGACTGCGATAGCGGCCGGCGCCGAAGGGATCGAGTCGTTGTTGCACGATGAAGTGAACTGGCCAACCGTAGCGGTTGCGGATCAACTCAATCTTATGGCGCAAGACTGGGCTGCGGCCGGTTATTGAATAACGCGTCTTGCCTCGACAGTCTGGTTTTTAGGACCACTCCTATAGACGAAATAGTGACTCTAAAAACAAATAACATAAGTTGAAGTGCGTAAGTTTTTGTCGAGCGAAACAGACGTTAATTGTTGAAAATATTGAGTGGCTTAGTTGTTTTTAGGAGCACTCCTATATTGGGTGTTGCGCGGACTCCCTACACTTCACTGCGCAACAACACAGAAGTTATCCAGCACCGGAAACTTCTTCACTTACCTGGTATATCGCTCTCTCGGAGTTACTCATGAATTACAAAGCCCGCGTCCTCGCTGCATTGGTCGCCGCAACCGCCACCTCCGCTGCCATGGCTTCGGATGGCACCATCAATTTCAACGGTGAACTGAAGGCCGAGACCTGCCAGGTTGCAGTGAATGGGGCGGCCGGCTCGGCAGGCACCACCGTCACGCTGCCGACTATCTCCACTGCTTCCCTGGCCTCTGCTGGTCAGGTGGCGGGCCAGACTGGTTTCAGCATTCAGTTGAGCAAATGCTCGGCAGCGCTGAAAACCGCGGCTGCATTCTTTGAAGCCGGTGGCTCGGTTGACCCGGCCAGCGGCAACTTGAAGAACATCGGCGGTGGTGCCACCAAGGTCCAACTGCAATTGGTCGACGCATCCAATGGCAAGGCCATCAAGGCCGGCGACACCGCACAAGTGGCGTCCACCAGCCGTATCGACATCGATGCCACCTCACTCAGCGCAGACCTGCCATACGCAGTTCAGTACTACGCCCAGGCCGCGACCACGCCGGGCACCGTTATCAGCAACGTGACTTACTCCATCAATTATCAGTAAGTCGCCGGTAATGAAGGCACGCCCTGTTGTTTATTTAAAGGGCGTGTTTTCGGGGCGGCATTGGGACTAAGTCATGCCTTGCATACTTGCATTTAAACAATTGCTTCTGGCAAGCCTTGTGGCACTTGGGTGTTCCCAGGCGCTGGCAGGTGTAGTGATCACCGGCACCCGCGTGATCTACCCGGCGGACCAGAAAGAAGTCACGGTAAAACTCAATAACAACGGTACTCAACCCGCGTTGATGCAAGCGTGGATTGACACCGGCAGTGTGGAGTCCACCCCCACCAGCTCCAAGGCGCCGTTTCTGCTGTCGCCTCCGGTGGCGCGTATCGACCCGACCAAGGGCCAAAGCCTGCGAGTGCTATTCACGGGGACAGCGCTGCCCCAGGACAAGGAGTCGGTTTTCTGGCTCAACGTGCTGGAAATTCCGCCTAAACCTGAGGCTGGGGAAGACCTGAACACTCTGCAAATGGCCTTCCGTTCGCGGATCAAATTGTTCTATCGCCCGACCGGTCTTGCAGGCACCGCCAGCGAAGCGATCGAGCAGGTGCAATGGCAACTGGTTGCGGCCCGCGATGGCCAGGGCCTTGCCCTGCAAGCGTTCAACCCGTCGGCGTTTCACGTATCGCTGGTCGAGCTGGACCTGGTGGCCGGCGGTCAGCGCGCGCGCAGTGAGGACGGCATGGTGGGCCCGGGTCAAACCCGGCAATTTCCGCTGCCGACTCTTAAAACCCCACCCGCCGCAGGCGCACAGGTGGAGTTCAGCGCAATCAACGATTACGGCGCGCTGATCCCGACTCGGAAAGCACTCAAGCCCTGATCAATTCCTGACGTCTTTACCCGCGAGTCATTTATGCAGACCTCTTCCCGCTCCAGGCCGCCTCTGGGGGCGCAGCCTCGCTTCGCCCTGAATCCGCTCACCCGCTTGATACTCAAGGTACTGGCCGTCACGCCAGGCGCCTGGGGCGTACACGCCGCGATGGCGCAAGAGGTGCAGTTCAACGATGCATTCCTGCCGGAAGACTCACGCAATCTCGACCTCGGCAAATACCAGGCCGGTAACCCGGTGACCCCTGGGCAGTACCGTGCGGACGTTGTGCTCAACGGCCAGTTGAACAGTCGCCAGGACATACGTATCGAGGCCCAGCCTGACGGCAGCAAGCCGGTGGTGTGCATGGACCATGGTTTGCTTGAGCGCCAGGGCGTGAACATCGCCAAACTGTCGCCCGAAGCCAGCCAGGCGCTTGACGGTCCAGGTTGCACGGCATTGAGCAGTTTGATCCAGGGTGCCAGTGCGAACTTTTCCCCGGAGAACCAGGCGCTCGACCTCAGCATCCCCCAGGCGGCCTTGAAGCGAAATTCGCGGGGTTATGTCAGCCCTGAACTGTGGGACCGTGGCGTCACCGCAGGCCTGCTCAGTTACAACTTCAATGCCAATCGCAACCGCACCCGCAGTGGCAACAATGACTCGGCCTTCCTGGGGCTCAATGCCGGCCTCAACCTTGGCGATTGGCGCTTGCGTCACAATGCATCGGTAGGCTGGCAATCGCGCAACGGTAGCCAGTACCAGGCGTTGGACAGCTACGCCCAACGCGATATCACTGCGCTGAAAAGCCAGCTGACTGTGGGTGAGTCCAACACCAGCGGCGAGATCTTCGACACCTTGTCTTATCGCGGCGTGCAGTTGGCCAGTGATGACCGCATGTTGCCCGACTCCATGCGCGGGTATGCGCCGGTTATTCGTGGCATCGCCCGCACCAATGCGCGCGTCACCATTCGCCAGGCCGGCAACGTGCTGCTGGAAACCACGGTCGCCCCCGGCGCCTTCGTGATTGACGACCTGTACTCCACCGGCTACGGGGGCGATCTCAACGTGAGCGTGGCCGAGGCGGACGGTACCGAACAAAACTTTATCGTGCCCTATGCCTCGGTCAGTCAGTTGCTGCGTCCTGGCACGTCACGTTTCAGCGTTACCGCCGGTGAAACCCGCAACAACTTCGTTGACGAGCAGACGCGCCTGCTGCAAGGCACGCTGCAATATGGCCTGAACAACACCTTCACCGGGTTCGGCGGTGTGCAATCGAGCGATCACTACGCGGCTGTCCTCACAGGCTTGGCGTTCGGCACGCCGATCGGCGCCTTGGCGGTGGACGTGACACACGCCCAGACCGACCTGGCTGCCGGTCGGGCGAAGGGGCAGAGCATGCGCCTGTCCTACAGCAAGAACATTCTTAGCACCGGCAGTAACTTTTCGGTGGCGGCCTACCGTTTTTCCACCCGTGACTACCTGGATTTCAGCAATGCCGTGCAGCTGCTCGATGCCGAGAAAAACGGTTGGGACACCAGCCAGTTCGGCCGCCCGCGCAGCCGCTTGTCACTCACCGCCGACCAGAGCTTCGGGCCTTGGGGCCAGGTGTCGATCAGCGGCTATGCCCAGAACTACTGGAACCAGCAGGGCAGCGACGTGCAGTACCAGCTCAGCTACAGCAAGCAGTTCAACCGGGTGAGTTTCAGCGTGAATGCCAACCGCAGCCGCATGGGCCTGGGCGATATGGAAAACAGTTTTCTGCTGACCATGAGCATGCCGCTCGAATTTGGCGGCTCGGGCTATGGGCCGCAAGTCACCGCACAACTGGGCCGTGACACTCGCGGCAATTACAGCGAGCAGGCGGGTATCAGCGGCACTGCCGGCCAGGATCGCCAATATGGCTATGGCGCCACCTTCGGTCATGACGGCGCCAGCAACACCAAGAGTGCCGCCCTCAACGGCCAGTACACCGGCGCCCGCGCCATGCTCAGTGCCGCCCTGGGCCGAGGCGATGGCTATACCAGCGCATCGGTGGGCGCGAGCGGTACGGTAGTGGCCCATGGCGATGGTGTGACCATGACGCCTTACCGCGGCGAAACCATGGCCGTGGTCAGCGCGCCAGGCGCCGAGGGGGCGAAGGTCTCCGGCTACCCGGGCCTGAGGCTCGACGGCAGCGGCAACGCCGTGGTGCCGTACCTGCGCCCGTATGAGTTGAACGAGGTGGCGATCGACCCGATCGGCAGTTCCCTGGACGTTGAGTTGAGCGAAACCAGCCAGCAGACCGCGCCGCGTGCAGGTGCAGTCGTGCACCTCAAATACACCACCAACCAGGGCCGGGCGGTGTTGCTCAATGTGCGCCTGGACGACGGCAGCAGCCTGCCGTTCGGCGCGGGGGTGACCGACGGCGAGGGGGCCACCGTGGGCGTGGTCGGGCAGGGCGGGCAACTGTATGCGCGGATCAAACCCGAGACGCGCCGCTTGCTGGTCAATTGGGGCAGCCGGGCGCAGCAGCAGTGCGCCCTGACGATCCCGCCAGGCCCTGGCGATGGGCAACAGCTGCAACAAGTGGACGCCGTGTGTGCGGCCGGCAAACAGGTCGCTGACAGCGTGCAGCCCAACACCCAGCAAAAGGTAGCGTTATGAACATCGGTTCTTTTATCAAACTGGGGTTGCTGGGCATGGCCTTGTGGGCCTCGGCCGGCACGGCCATGGCGGTCACCTGTTCCTACATGGACGGTGTCCGGCCTGCCGTTGGCTCCATGCCGTTGCAGATCTCGGCGATCACCGTCGGGCGTGATGTGCCGGTGGGCACTGAGGTCTATCGTCAAAGATTCAATATGGCGACAAGCCAGGCGGTCAAGCTTGAGTGCCTTTTCGCGCCGTATCAACAGTGGACCGAACTCACGGTTGAATCCAGCTATGCCCTTGCCAATATGACCACTGGCACCTATGCCAATAAGGTCTACAGAACCAGCGTTCCCGGATTGGGCGTTGCTTTCAATAGCTACGGTGGCCTGCTGCCCAGGCAAAGCGCCAAGGCATGGACCACGTGTACGCCCGGGTGGCGATGCCTCGTGCCGTTTGACGGGCCTTCGAACTTTGAGCTGATCTTGATCAAGATTGGCGAGGTGACGCCGGGTGTGCTGGTGGGCAATACATTGCCGATTGTGAGTCTGTTCGGCAATTTCGGCGACGCCAGAATGAACGGCTTCAGGATGGGCATTTCCGGCAGCATCCAGATTGTTTCGCGAACCTGCAGTACACCGGATGTCTCGGTGCCCATGGGCACACACCTGGTCAATAAATTCACTGGCCTTAACAGCAGCACGGGCTGGACGGATTTTGCCATCGCCTTGAATGACTGCCCGGCGTTCAACGGCATGTTTTCCACTACCGGTCCCGGCTGGATTTCACAAAGCGGTAACTCACCCACCGGCACCGGCACCAGCGGGACCCGCGTCAACAACACACTGCAATACCGCATCGACCCGGCTCGGACGGCCATCAATGCAAGCAACGGCATTCTGAGCCTCGACCCGAGCACGGCCGGCAATGCGCCTGCCGCGACTGGCGTCGGCATTCAGGTCGCCACCAGCAACGGCGTTGCCCTGCCATTGGCGAGCAACCGAAATGCGGGCCTGTCCCTCAGGAGTACCGAAAGCAGTTATTCCATCCCGCTGCGCGCGCGCTACCTGCAAACCGGGGCCAAGGTTACGCCGGGGCCGGCGAATGCGTCGGCAACCTTCACGATCATTTATCAGTGAGTGGTGGGGACATGACCAATAAAGCGCTACGTATTCTGATTGCCGATGGGCAGCACTTCTACCGCTTGAAAATCGAGCGGGCGTTGAACCAGTTGGGCTATTACCGTATCGCGCCGATACACCGGCTGGATGAAGTCCTCAGTGCTGTGGAGTTCGGCGATACGCCGCTGGATGTGCTGATCATCAATGCCGCCCTGGCGCACAGCGTGAAATTCGATTTGCTCTGGTTCATCAGGGACAACCCACAGATTCGTCATGTATTGATCTATGGTCAGGGCGAACGCGCTTCGCCCGCGCTTGCGTGGTGCCATGTGCCCAACGTGCTGATCAGTGCGGCGCCGTTGCCTGATCCGGAGGCGCTGGCGGCGTTTATGGGAAAGGTCGAGTGCAATACGGGCTGGAGTAATCAGGGCAGTGGGTCAAATAATCCATCAGGCGCCCAGCCCATCACTGTTTCAAGGTGACCTGTGTGTTCGTCCCGTTGCTCTCTGAGTGCGATAAAACCGTGCTTGTTGTAGAAGTGAAGGCTGGGAACATTCTGCGAATACACGCTCAGTTGAAGTGAAGTTCTGGATGCCTGCGCGTCCTTGAGCAATTGTGTACCGATACCACTGCCCTGATGCTCAGGCGCGACAAACAGCGCCGCCAGGGTGTCTTCATATACGCAACTGAAGCCCAGCACTTTCCCGTCGGCTTCAAACACACGGGTCACGGCGCTGGGCAGGTAGACCTCGCGCATGGCGCCCAGTTGGTCATGCCAGAAGGGGGGGTCGATAAAGTGGTGGGCCAGGATGGACGCGTGCAGCCAAATATCCAGGACGGGTTCCAGGTCGGCAGGTTGAAAGTGGCGAATCATAGTGCCTCAGTGTTTGAGTGAGCAGGCCGAACCCTGGCGAGACCGGCGCTGCCGCGCTTGAAGGTTCCTGCTGCTGCGATGGTGAGTAGGCGGCGAAAAGTCGGGCATTGTGCGTGGTTGGGGGCAGGGCAGGCGGCCGCATGGCGCAAGCCCCGGCTCATCGCCTGCAGGTGTTTGACCGTGGCATCAATCTCGTCGGCCTTGGCCAGCAGCACCGCTCTATCCACATTGGCCTGGCCATTGGGTGACAGCATGGCGTGTATCTCGTCCAGCGACAGGCCACCCGCCCGCCCGAGGGCGATGACCGCCAACTGCTCAACGACCGCTGCTGCGAAATGACGGCGAGCACCGGGCGGGCTGGTCGATGTAATCAACCCCTTCTTTTCATAAAAACGCAGCGTATGGGCAGCAATGCCCGTGCGTTTGACGACCTCGGTGATATCCATAGACAGACCATTGACTTGAAGTTGACTTCAACTTCTATGATGCCTGCGCAGGTTGAATGGGTCCATGACTAAGAGGTAGGTATGACAGCGCTGGAAGGGGTTGCACAGGTGGTGTTGTTGGGGGCAGGGGCTACCGTGGTGATGGATATGTGGATGCTGCTGATGAAGGTGCTTGGCGTTCCGACCCTGAATTTTGCGTTCGTTGGGCGTTGGGTCGGCCATGCGTGCCGGGGGCGATTTGCGCATTCAAGCATTGGGCAAGCGCTTCCCGTTCGAGGTGAAGTAGCCCTGGGTTGGATCGCGCATTACGTCACCGGAGTGGTGTTCGCGTGGGTGCTGGTGTGGATTGAAGGCGATGCCTGGTTGCTGGCGCCGACCTTTGTACCTGCACTGGCGTGGGGTGTTGTGACAGTGGCCGTTCCGCTGTTTGTGATACAGCCGGCCATGGGGGCCGGGTTTGCATCGTCCAGGACGCCGACGCCAGGCAAGAACCGACTGCGCAGCCTGATCAATCATGGCGTGTTTGGTGTGGGCCTTTACCTGGCGGCGTGGGTGATCGCCTGGGCCTGATGCAGATCAGCGCAGGAATTTGACGTACACGCACTCGGGGTCGTCTTCGTCGAGGTTCTCGATCTGCCCGCTGGGTATGAATCCGGCCTTTGTCATCAATGCCTGGGACGCGCGATTGGAGGCGTTGGTGGAGGCGAACAACTTCGGCGTCTTGCAGGCCGCCTCGGCCGCCGCCAGCAGGCGCAGGGCCACACCCTGGCGCTGGCAGGTCGGTGATACCACCACAAGGGCAATAAAGCCGTGATCGAAAAAGTCGTGGGTGAGCACCAGGTACCCGGCGCACGCGTGGTCGCTGACTGCCACCAGGCATTGCTGGTTAACCACGGCGTCGTGGATAAATACGCGGCGGTGGGCATGGGCAGCCGCGTAGGCGTCCAGTTCAACCAGGGCGTGTACGTCGTCGGGTTGGGCCTGGCGGATCAGCCACTGGGGCGTGGCGGGAGGTAGTTGTGCGTCAGCCATTTCGATCTCTATTCGACTCTACCGAGTGGACGGTTCGTGGTGTCATAGCTTGCGGGTTGTATCCATCCGGTCATGGAGGATACGAATGATTGAAATCCCATACGTAGTGATCCTGAAGTAAATCATGTGCTGCTCAATACTGCGCCGTCGATAGCCACTACGGATTTGGTCACAAGCCGGAGCTGTCTTAGGGTATTGCGCCAAAGACGGTATTCAGCCATGGGCGTCCAGCATCCTCTGTTTGAACGCCGCAGGATCAAAGCGCCGAGGTTCGCCGCTGGCTTCACCTTCAAGCAACGCAGCGCGAATGGCCTCCACTTGCGCGCTACGATCTTGTTCGCGACGAATCAAGTCCCGGATGTACTCGCTGTCATTGGTGTAATGGCCTGCTTCGATTTGTGCTTTTATCCAGCCATCTTGTTGATCCGTCACGGTGATGGTTTTTCGTACAGTGGCCATGATGGGGGCTCCAGAAGAATCTTTGTGTGAACCTATCATACTACTGGTGCGATATTGAGCATCCGAGATGAGTGGTTAAAAGAAGTCGTGTTTGGTATGAGCCGTCCCCGGTGCGTGAGGACATGCGCCTACCCGAATGGCGCAAACCCACGGCAACGGTTATCCGATTTTATGAAAATTGCTCTGAACTATCGCGCTCGGCACGCCCTCGCAACAGTATCCATGCACAGGAGGGAATCCGATGAACCACTACCCAACACCACCCTTCAATCCCCAGCAGCAGCCCGTTCCGGGCGACCAGCGCAAGATGGACCCGGTGCCGGATTGCGGTGAGCAAAGCTACAAAGGCTCGGGGCGCCTGGCCAACAAGATTGCGTTGATCACCGGCGCCGACAGCGGTATCGGGCGTGCGGTGGCAATTGCCTTTGCTCGCGAAGGCGCGGACGTCGCGGTGTCGTATCTGGACGAGCATGAGGACGCCAAGGAGACCGCTCGCTGGGTCGAAGCGGCAGGGCGCCAGTGCCTGTTGCTGCCCGGCGACCTGGGCGACGCGGCGCAGTGCACGGCGATCGTCAATGACACCGTCGAGAAATTCGGCCGTATCGATGTGCTGGTCAATAACGCTGCATTCCAGATGACCTATAAGTCTCTGGAGGACATTCCCGACGAGGATTGGGTGAAAACCTTCAACGTCAATATCACGGCGATGTTTCGCATCTGCAAGGCAGCGTTGCCGCATATGGCGCAAGGCAGTTCGATCATCAACACCTCGTCGGTCAATTCCGATATGCCCAACCCGACCCTGTTGCCCTATGCGGCCACCAAGGGTGCCATTGCCAACTTCACCGCCGGCCTGGCGCAGATGCTGGGCGAGCGTGGCATTCGGGTGAACAGCGTAGCGCCGGGGCCGATCTGGACGCCGTTGATCGTGTCGACCATGCCCGAGGAGTCGGTGAAGCATTTCGGTGGCAACACGCCACTGGGCCGCCCAGGCCAGCCGGTGGAAGTGGCGCCCATCTATGTGTTGCTGGCGTCGGATGAAGGCAGTTACATCTCTGGCGAGCGCTATGGCGTGACGGGGGGCAAGCCGATTCTTTGAACAGGCACATAACCCTGATTCAAGCAGCTCTAAAATGTGGGAGGGGGCTTGCCCCCGATAGCCATGGGTATCTACACAACTTCGTAGCAGCCACCAGTAACCACGATGCGAAGCGAGCCGCTCTTGATCTTGATCTGCTTTTGATC